>CAYYJN010000007.1:38382-71069 GCA_964472275.1 uncultured Solibacteraceae bacterium | reverse complement strand
CAGATTACGCAGATTTCGCCGATTTAAAAACGGCCCTCGCGCCCATCGAGCTAGCGCTTTCAATCTGCGTCATCTGCGTAATCTGCGGATAAACAAGAAGCCCTCCGGTAGCCTCATCCCATGCGCATTGAAGCCATCGCCATCGGGACGGAGCTGCTCACCACGGATCGCGTGGACACCAACTCGGTGTGGCTGGGGCAGGAGTTGGCCTCGCTGGGCTTCGCCTTCTCCCGCAAGACGGTGGTGGGCGATGACCGCGAGGCCATGAAGGCGTTGTTCCGCGAGGCGTTGGACCGCTCCGACCTCATCCTTTGCACCGGCGGTCTCGGTCCCACCTTCGACGACTTCACGAAAGAACTCTGGGCCGAAGTGCTGGGAGTGGCCTTGAAGGAACACGCGGGGGCCAAGGCGAACCTGCTCGCCTTCTTCGAATCCCGTGGGCGCACGCCGAGCCCCAGCAACTTCAAGCAGGCGCTGGTGCCGGAAGGGGCGGAGGTCCTGGCGAATCCCATCGGCACTGCGCCGGGCATCTTGTGGGAGAGCCCATCCGGCTTTCCGGGGCGGCGCGTCGTGCTCATGCCTGGCGTGCCCCAGGAAATGAAGCGCATGTGGACGGAGCAGGTGTCGCCGCGCCTCGCGCCGCTGGCGGAACGACCCCTGAAGACGCTGCGGATGCTGGTGTCCGGCGTGCCCGAGAGCGTGGTGGACGAACGCACCAAAGGCTTGAGGGATAAGCACGCCCACTTGGACTGGACCATCCTCGCGTCCCTCATGCAGGTGGAGCTCATCGTCCGGAGCCCTGACGCCGCCGCGCTGGAGGCGGCCCGGAGCGATCTGACAGCGGTACTGGGAGAAGACCTCGCCCTGTGCGGCGAAGGCAACCTGGAAAGCGCCGTGCTCGATCTGCTGACGAAGAAGGGCGAGACGCTCGCCCTCGCCGAAAGCATGACGGGCGGTCTGATCGCCGCGCGCCTCACGGCCATCCCGGGTGCGAGCCGCGCGCTCAAAGGCGGGGTCGTGGTCTACACGGCGGAGGCGAAGGCGGTCCTCGCCGGATTGGACACGGAGCTTTTGAAGGCGCGCGGGACAGTGTCCGAAGCCACCACCCGCGCGCTCGCGGAAGGCGTCCGCGCCAAGCTGGGCGCCACCTGGGGTCTCGCCGTGACGGGCAACGCGGGTCCCGGTGAAGACCCGGCTGGCCCCGCCCCGGTGGGCACGACCTTCATCGCCCTCGCCGGACCGAACGGGACGGTCTGCCAGCATCCGATCCAAGCGGGTTCGCGCGCCGACATGCAGCTCCGCGCCGTGATGTACGGGCTCGACCTGTTGCGGCGGGCCGCTCTGATACGCTGATCGCATGTTCCAGTTCACGACCGGTCCCGACCCGATGCAGGTCTTTCTCTGGTGCGCCGCCGCGTTCCTGATGGGCTCCATCCCCTTCGGCCTGTTGCTGGTGAAGCTCGTCGGCAAGGGCGATGTGCGCGCCCACGGATCGGGCAACATCGGCGCGACCAATGTGAGCCGCGTGGGCGGCAAAGCGCTCGGATTGCTCACGCTCGCGCTGGACGCCGCCAAGGGCTTCCTTCCCGTGGCGCTCGCGCGGAGCCAGGGCCTGCCCGATGACCTTTGCGCGGCGCTCGCGCCCTGCGCCGTCGTCGGCCATGTGTTCACACCCTGGCTCGGCTTCAAGGGCGGCAAGGGCGTCGCGGCGGCGGTGGGCGCGGCGCTGGCCTACCGTTGGATGGCGGTGCTGCCTAGCCTCACCGTCTTCGTGCTGCTGCTGGCGGTCTTCCGGCGCGTGAGTCTCGGAAGCGTGATCGGCGCGGCGCTGCTGCCCATCGCCATGAGCTGGCCGCACGCGGTGGTGGACAAGCGGTGGGGCCCCTTCCATCTCGCCGTGTCGGAGCGGGACCCCTGGCAGGCCACGCTGTTCTGGGCGCTGCTGGCGCTGCTCATCCTCGTCAAGCATCACGCGAACATCCGCCGCCTTCTGAACGGAACCGAGCCGCCGCTCTGGGGCGCCAAGAAGGCCGACGCCGATGCCTGAGGCGCGGACCGAGTACGATCTCGCCGTCTTCGGAGCGGGTTCCTGGGGCGCCGCGCTCGCGTGCGCTTGGGGCCTGGCCGGACAGCGCGTGGCCCTGTGGGGACGCGGGCAGGAGAAGATGGCCGAGCTCGCCGCGACGCGGCGGCATCCGCGCCTCAACGGCACCGAGCTTCCCGCTTCCGTCACGCCGCTTTCGGATCCGGCCGCGGCCCTGGCCGCGCCGCGTTGGATCTCCTGCCTTCCCGTGCAGGCGACTCCCGAGGCGTGGAAGGCGCTGGCCGCCGCCGCGCCCCGCAAGCCCTCGCTGCTGCTCCACTCCAGCAAGGGCGTCCTCCAGGACAGCCACCTCACCCTGAGCCAGGCGCTCGGCCCCGCGCTGGGCCTGCCGGTGGGCGTGCTCAGCGGGCCGACCTTCGCCGATGAAGTGGCGCGAGGCCTGCCTTCCGCCATCGTCCTCGCCTTGCCCGAAGCGGTGGATGAAGCCGCCGCGGCGGAATGGCAGCACTTCCTCGCCACCGAGCGCCTGCGCGTCTACCGCTCCCGGGATGTGGTGGGCGCGGAGCTGTGCGGCGCGCTCAAGAATGTCCTCGCCATCGCGGCCGGGCTGGTGGAAGGCCTCGGCCTCGGCCACAACGCCCGCGCGGCGCTCATCACCCGCGGCCTCGCCGAAATGGCGCGCCTGGTGGACGCGCTCGGCGGTCAGCGTGAAACGGTGATGGGCCTCGCCGGCATGGGCGATCTCATGCTCACCGCGGTCGGCCCGCAAAGCCGCAACCGGAGGCTGGGCGCGGAGCTGGCCAAAGGCGTCGGACTCGACGCGGCGCTCGCGTCGCTTGGCGGGCAGGTGGCGGAAGGCGTCCACACCACGGCGGCCGCGCTGGCGCTGGCGGCGAGCGTGGGCGTGGAACTTCCCATCACCGAGGCGGTGTCCGGGCTCATCAAGGGGGACGACCCCCGTGCGGCGGTGGACAGCCTCATGCGCCGCAGCCTCAAGGAAGAGTGATGCTCAAGGCCTTCGCCCTTCCGCTGCTCGCGTCCTTGGCCGCCTGCGGCGCGCCGAAGGCGAGCCTGAAGCTCTCGGTCGCGGGACTTCCCGATGGGTCACCGATTCCGGCGCGCTTTGGCGAGGATGGCGGCGATGGTTCGCCGGAGCTGGTCTGGTCCGGCGCGCCGCAGGGAACCCAGGCCTTCGCCCTCACGGTGGAAGATCCGGACGCGCCAAGCGGCACCTGGATCCACTGGGTGGTCTACGATCTGCCCGTGTCTCCTGGTCTCCGCGAGAGTCAGCCGCGGACGGCGGAGGTTTCAGGCGGCGGCAAGCAGGGCGTGAACTCCTGGGGCCGCCTCGGCTGGAACGGCCCCGCGCCGCCGCCGGGCAAGGTCCACCACTACCTCTTCACGGTCTACGCGCTGTCCGCGCCCACGGGCCTCGCGCCCGGCGCGACGATCGAGGCTTTGCGCGCGGCGATGAAGGGCAAGATCCTGGCGGAAGGCCGCTGGACCGGAACCTATCGGAGATGACGATGGCGGAAGCCTACCGTTGGCGGGTGAATGAGCACGGCGCGGCCGGTTCCGTGGCGAGGGAGTCCTTCGTCCCGCCCGCGCCCAAGCCCGGCTGGGCCCGCGTCGCGGTGCGCGCCGTGGCCCTCAACCATCTGGATCTTTGGACCACCTGGGGATTGGAGGGCGTCAAGCTGCCCCTTCCCCTCACGCCGGGCTGCGATGGCGCGGGTCTCGTGGACGCCCTCGGCGAAGGCACGGTCCTGCCCCCGGGGATTGAGCTGGGAAGCAGCGTGTTGATCGCGCCGGGCTTCAGTTGCGGAGCGTGCGCGGCCTGCCTGCGGGGCGACGACATGGCCTGCGCGTCCTACAAGGTGATGGGCCATAGGTGCGATGGCGCGGCCGCGACCCATGTCCTCGTTCCGGCCGCGAACCTGCTGCCCATCCCGCCCAATTGGGACTTCAAGCAGGCGGCGGCCTTCCCCCTCGTCTTCCTCACGGCGTGGGAGATGCTCGTCCAGAAAGCCAAGCTCCAACCCGGCGAAACGGTGCTGGTGTGGGGAGGCGGCAGTGGCGTGGGTTCGGCGGCGCTCCAGCTCGTCCGCTTCCTCGGAGGCCACGCCATCGCCGTCGTGGGCGATGACGCCAAGGCGATGAAGTGCTGGGAGCTGGGCGCGGAGCATGTGATCGTCCGAACCCGGGAGGATGTGGCGAAGAAGGTCCGCGAGCTCACCGGCAAGCGCGGCGTGGAGGTCGTCTTCGAGCACACGGGCACCGCCACCTGGGCCGCGAGCATGGCCGCCGTGGCGCGCGGCGGGCGCATCGTCACTTGCGGCAGCACGACGGGCGTGGAGGCGACGCTCAACCTGCGCGCGCTGTTCGCGAAGCAGATCACCCTCCTCGGCTCCTACATGGGCCGCCGCGAGCATCTTTGGAAGCTGCTGGAATTCATCCGGCGCAACCCCTCCAACCCGCCCTTCTTCCCGGTGGTGGACCGCGTATTCAGTCTTGCGGACTATCCCGACGCGCAACGGCATCTGGAGACCGGCACGGCCTTCGGCAAGGTCGTGTGCGAGGTGGCTCCGTGAAACGGGAGGTCGTCCTCGCCGACGGCCTTCGCTGGCTGGACTTGGAGGCGCCGGAGCCCGCGGAGTTGGAAGCCCTGGCGGCGGAATGGGCGCTCCACGCCACCAGCGTCCGCGATTGCCTTCAGTCGGATCACCTCAGCAAGTTCGAACAAATCGGCGACACGGCCTTCCTCCTCCTCCGAGGCATGGATGGGGACGCGGTGGGCGACACGCTCCAGGCGCTCACCCATAAGGCGGCCTGCTTCCTCCATCCGAAGGGACTGCTCACGGTGCATCGCGCGCCGCAACCCTTCCTCGGGCCGCTGATGGATTCCGCGTCGCAGGGAAAGGGCGCGAAGACTCCGCGAGAGGCCTTGACGGCCGTCGTGCAGGGCATCCTCCGCTCCTTCGACGCGCCCTTGCTGCAATCGGAGTCCATCCTCGATCAGCGCGAGAAGGCCTGCTTCGACCGCCGGCACCGGAGCCTGCCCATCAAGGCCATCCACGCCACCAAGCGCCGCATCCGCATCATGCGGCGCAGCCTCGCCCGCGCCCACGGCGCCATCCTCGACATGAAGCCCGTCTTCGATGGGGACAAGCCCCACTGGCAGGACCTCAAGGAGCAGGCCGAGCGTTTGCAGGCCCAAGCGGACGAGCTGCTGGACGCCGCCCAGGCGCTCGTGAACCTGGAATTGAATCTGGAGGCCCAGCGAACCAACGATGTGATGCGCGTGCTCACGGTCTTCAGCGCCTTCCTGCTGCCGCTCACCTTCATCGCGGGCGTCTACGGCATGAACTTCGAGCGCATGCCCGAGCTGAAGACGCCCTACGGCTACCCCGCGGCGCTCGCGCTCATGGCCGTCACGGCCTTTGGGATCTATTTGTGGTTCCGCAAGCGCGGCTGGCTGCGGTGATCTTCGCCGCCACGGCGGTTCAGGCCCACGCCCAGGCCCAAGCCCAGGCCCAGGCCCTGCCCGGGTCCTGGGAAGCCTTGGAGGCGCGCGGCGCGAAGCTCGCGGCGATCCGGATCGTCATCCAGCCGGTCTTCGATCTTTCCGATCCCGGGGAGGACATCTGGATCGGCCGCCTCGGCAACGCCCTTCATGTGGACACGCGCGAGTCCGTGATCCGCCATGAGCTGACCATCCATCCAGGCGATCCCGTGGACGCGCGGCGCATCCACGAGCTGGAGCGCCAACTGCGCGGCTTGCGTTTCATCAAGGACGCTGACATCACGCCAGAGGTGGCCGAGGATGGCGCCGTGACCGCCGTGGTGCGGGCTAGGGACGCCTGGACCCTCAAGGTCAGCGTGGGCTACAGCCAGGAAGGGGGCCATCATTCCTGGAGCTTCGGCCTTCAGGATCAGAACCTGCTCGGCAGCGGAAAGGCGCTCGCCTTCCGCCGCGAAGTGAACCCCGATCGCACGAGCAACGGCCTCACCTACAAGGACCCGCAGCTCTTCGGCAGCCGCTGGACCGGAACCGTGAACTACCAGTCGCTCTCGGACGGTTTCTCCCGAGGTTTCACGCTCGCCCGGCCCTTCTTCGAAATGACCACGCCCTGGTCCTTCGACGCCTCGGCCACGACGGTGCAATCCCGTTGGCTCATGTTCGACCATGACGCGCAAACCTTCGAAGCCCCTTCGAAGATGGATTCCGGGACGATGGGCTTCGCGTGGCGCGCCGCTGGCGATGAAGCGGAAGTGTGGCGCGTGGGCCTGCGGGCCGAGGCCTCCGACGCGCGCTACGGCCCGGTGGCGGTGGATGCGGACCCCGGTTTGCTCGTCCCGCCCGTTCTCGCGCCGCGCCGCCTGCGGGGACCTTCCTTCACGATGGAATGGCTCCAGGACAGGTTCCGCGCCTTCCGCGACCTGCAAGGCATGGATACGCCCGAAGACTACAACCTGGGCTGGGACGCTTCGGCTTCGCTCGGGGTCTACACCCGCGCCTGGGGCAGCACGGAGGCCGCGCCCTTCTTCCGTTTCAACGCGTCCAAGGGCTGGGCGCCCTCGCCCAGGAGCCTCCTGCTCGCCAGCGCCTACGCCGGCGCGCGCCGCGGCGCGGCGGGCGTGGAGAACGGCCTCGCGGGCGGGACGCTCACGGCCTACCGCTGGGGCCTTCCCCATCAGGCGCTCGCGGCCTATGTCGCCGTGGACGACGCCCACCGCCCCGATCCCGAGAACCTGCTCTACCTCGGCGGCTTCGAGGGGCTGCGGGGCTACACGGATCACATCCATCCCGGCGACCGGCGCTGGCTGGCCAGCTTCGAGCACCGCACGCTCACGGACTGGCGCTGGTTCGGCATCCTGCGGGTGGGCTTCGTCGCCTACGCCGACGCGGGCGCCATCCACCGCCTGGATGGCCAGGGCTGGAGCCGCACCTACGCGGACCTCGGCGGCGGCCTGCGCTTCGGCGACCTCAAGAGCAGCCTCGGCCGCGTCGTCTACCTCACCATGGCCTACCCCCTCGTGAAGGAGCCCGGCGAGGACAAGTGGCAGGTGGTGGTGGGGAACACGGCGAGGTTCTGAAGTAGGCTTCACCGCGGAGACGCCGAGGACGCGGAGGAAGATAGGCTCATTCTCCGCGTCCTCGGCTCTTCTGCGGTGAGGAATTGCCTATCCAACCTGATAAACTTTCTCGTTTGGTCTTGGAGATCCCATGAAGGTCCTGATCCTCGGCGTGAACGGCTTCATCGGCTCCCATCTCGTGGGGCGCATCCTGCGCGACACGAACTGGGAGGTCTACGGCATGGACCTGGGCACCCACAAGATCACCGAGCACCTGGGCCATGAGCGCTTCCACTTCGTGGAGGGCGACATCACCATCAGCAAGGAGTGGATCGAGTACCACATCAAGAAGTGCGATGTGGTGCTGCCCCTCGTCGCCATCGCCACGCCGAAGATGTATGTGCAGAACCCGCTCCGCGTCTTCGAGCTGGACTTCGAGGAGAACCTGCGCGTCGTCCGCCAGTGCGTGAAGTACAAGAAGCGCGTGATGTTCCCCAGCACCTCCGAGGTCTACGGCATGTGCCCCGACGCGGAGTTCGACGAGCACACGAGCCCGCTCGTCACGGGTCCCGTGCCCATGGATCGCTGGATCTACAGCACCTCCAAGCAGCTCCTGGACCGCGTGATCTGGGCCTACGGCTGGCAGCAGGGCCTGGACTTCACGCTCTTCCGCCCCTTCAACTTCATGGGCCCCAAGCTGGACAGTCTCAACACGGCGAAGGAAGGCAGCTCGCGCCTCGTCACGCAGTTCGTGTGGAACCTCATCCAGGGCGAGCCGCTCAAGCTCGTGGATGGCGGCGCGCAGCGCCGTTGCTTCATTGATGTGGACGACGCCATGGACGGCCTGATGATGCTGCTCAAGAACGAGGGCGGCAAGGCCAAGGGCGGCATCTTCAACATTGGCAACCCGAAGAACGATCACAGCGTCCGCGAAGTGGCCGAGATGCTCCGTGACCTCTGGGACAAGCACCCCAAGCGCAAGGCCATGGGCGTCGCGCTCTCGCCGCTCGTGGAGACGAGCAGCGGCGACTTCTACGGCAAGGGCTACCAGGATGTGCTGACCCGCACCCCGAGCATCAAGCGCTTGCGGGAATCCTTCGGCTTCGACCCCAAGATCGGCATGAAGGAAAGCCTCGCCAAGAGCCTGGACTTCTTCCTCCAGGAATACGAAGCCATGGAGCAGGTGGCGGAAGATCAGGCGTGATCTGGGTCTCGGACCTCGGACCGCGGGCCTCGGGGAAGGCGCCGCATTCGAGGCCCGAGGCCCGTAGCCCGAGGCCCTCAAGATGACCCGCCGCGAGAAGCTGACCTACCTCTTCCTCTGGGCCGTCCTCGGCCTGTTGCCGCTGTTCATGCGGCCGCTGTGGGAGCCGGATGAGGCGCGCTACGCGGAGATCCCGCGCGAGATGATCGCGCGCCACGACTGGCTGACGCCGCGCCTGAACGGGGTCCTCTACTTCGAGAAGCCGCCGCTTCAGTACTGGATGTCGACGGTGAGCCTCAAGCTCTTCGGCCTTCACGACTGGGCGGCGCGGCTGCCCCTCGCGGTGGCGGCGGCCATCCTGCTTTGGTGCGCGTGGAAGCTGGCCAAGCGGCTCGGCGCGCGCGGCCCCATCTGGGCGGCGGTGATGGCGACGACCACGCTGCTTGGCTTCATCGTGGGGCAGATTCTGACGCTGGACGCGCTCTTCTCCGCCTTCGTCGTGCTCACCTTCGTGACCGCCGTGGAAGCCGTCTCGGTGGAGATGGCGGGCGGTAGCCCAAGGAAGTGGCTGTTCCTCGAATTCGCGGCGATGTCCCTCGCCTTCCTGACCAAAGGCCTCGCGGCGGCGGTGCTGCCCGGCGGCGCGTTGATCTTCTCGCTGTTCTTCGCGAAGGGGCATCCCGCGCTTCGCAGAGCGATCCTCCGCACCCTCTTCGACCCGTTGGGATGGCTGCTCGCCGCGGCCCTCACCGCGCCGTGGTTCATCCTCGTGAACCACGCCAATCCAGGCCACGCGCGTTTCTTCTTCCTGCACGAGCATTTCGCGCGCTTCCTCACGCACGAGGCCCAGCGCCAGGGCTCGGACAACCCGGTGCTGGACAAGTTCTACTTCCTCGTGATCCTCGCCGCGGGACTGCTGCCCTGGCTCAGCGCGAGCCTTGTGGGGTTGAAGCGCGGATGGGCCTTCGCCCGCGCGCGAGGACCCGAGGCTGGGGAAAGCGGATTGCACCGCTGGATCGTCGGCGCGACCTGGATGGCTTTCGCCTGGCCCTTCGTCTTCTTCACGATTTCCGGTTCCAAGCTGCCGCCCTACATCCTTCCGGTGGTGGTGCCGATCCTGGCGCTTGCCTGCGCCTTCGAGCGCAAGGGCGAAGAACCCAAGACGCTGGGCCGCGCGGGCATCGAGCTCATCGTGTTGGGTGTCGCCTTTCTCGGATACGGAATCCTGGCGAAGAAGCTTCCGGCGGGCGCGGGCGAGTGGGTGATCCTCCTCGGCGCGCTTTGGATCGCCTTCGGCGCGTGGTGCGTGAAGCCCCTTCGCATGAGCGTGAAGATGCTCCTCGCGGGCCTCGCCGCTTGCTTGTTGATGCTGACCCTCGCCGCGGAACGGGCGGCGGGCCCCGCGAAGGCGCTGCGGGGCATGATCGCCCAAGCCACGCCGGACGCGGTCTGGATCAGCCTCGGCGTCTACGGCCAAGGCATCCCCTGGTACACCGGCCGCCGCTGCGTGGTGCTGGATGGCACGGGTGAACTCGCTTACGGCCGCGCGCGCCTCACGCCGGAAGACCAGGAGCGGTGGCTGCCCGAGAATCGGGCGGAACTCGTTCCGCTCGCCCGGACCTTGTCGGAACAAGGTCCGGTGTATGTGCTGAGCGGCGCGTCCAGTTGGAAGGATCTGACGCCCGACCAGCAGGCGGCCTTCGAAGTGGTGGATCGGAGTTCGTCCAGCGTCCTGGCTCGCCTGAAGCCGTGAGAAAGATGACAGAAGCTTGATGACCTTTTTCCGGTTCCGCGTCGTGGTCGGGATACTGGAAGAAGCGCAGGCCCTGTCTGGATCGCAGGACGACCGGAACTGCGGTTTGCGGGGAGCCGTCCCGTGTTTGACATCCTTCCTCTGCCTCATGCCGCCAAGGCCGCGCGTCTCCGTGACGCCTTCCCGGGGCATTCGCTGAAGGTCGCGGCCAAGGCGGCCACCTGGGCTTCCCGCGCGCACCGGCGCGATCCGCTTCCGCGCCGCGCGCTCCGCTGCGCGCGGGCGGCGGTGGCGGCGTCGTTGGCGCCGACGGCGTCCCGGCGCTGGTTCCAGGCCATGGAGGATCCGGCCCTCCGTCCTTTCGTGGACGCCAACCCGCTGCTGCCGCTGAAACAGTTGAGGGTCTACCTCTCCACGCAGTGGACGCGGGATCGGCGCTTGAAGGTGATCCTCGACACCTATCGCGCGGTGAGCGTCCGGGGCGGAACGCTGGCCCAAGTGCTGTCGGGGAAGGGGCCGCGCGTGCTCGCGGAACTCGGCCCGGAAGACGGCGGCGGGAAGGTGCGCCTGGAGCGGGATGACCGCTTCCGCAAGGAAGGCGAACTCGCCGTGTCGCTCCATGCCCCAGGCAAAGGCCGCGTGATGTCCTTCTCCTTCGCCCTGGAGCGCGCGGCTCAAGGAGGGCTCACGCTGCTGGTGGGCTGCGTCCAGGGCGAGGATGAGGCGGGCGCGGAGATCCGTTCCATCACGAAGGCGATGCACGGCCTGCGCCCCCGCTCCTTCATGGTCGAGGTGGCCCAGGCCCTCGCCCAGGCGCTCGGGGCGGAGGAACTGCTCGGCGCGGGAAGCGCCATCCAGGCCCATCAACGGAAGCACGCGATCCACCTTCCGCGCTTCCACAGCCTCGGCTTCGATTACGACGCCTACTGGGAGGAAGCGGGCGGCCAGCGCGGCTTCGACGGCTGGTTCAGGTTGCCGCTCGCGCCCGCGCGGCGCTCCCGCGACGAGATGAAGCCCAACAAGCGGTCCATGTACGCCAAGCGCTATCAGATGCTCGACCGCCTGCACGCGGCGATCGCGGCCTCACTCTGATCACTTGCCATCAAACGCTTGCTTGATGCCGTGGCCCGCTTCGCGCGCGCCCTTCGCCACGGCCTTGCCGCCCTTCTTGGCGACTTTGCCCACGGCCTTGCCGCCCTTGGCCGCGGCGTGACCCACCTCTTTGCCGCCTTCCTTGAAGGCGTGGCCGACTTCCTTGCCGGCCTGCTTGAGATCCTGCTTGGGCGAGCCTTGGGGAGCGAGCGTCAGCGTGGCGGCGATCAGGGCGGGGAGCAGCATCCGGATTCCTCCCTTTCCATAATACGGCCTTGGGAGCGGCGGTTCCCTGGAGGATCATGGAGGAATGGACTGGTCCCAGGATGATTTCGACGAAGAAGCCCCCGCGGCCCCGGCCGCGCCGGGCCAGCGCGTGGGCCTGTGGGTGCGGGAGCATCTGCCTCTCGTCCTTTTCGCGCTGCTGCTGCTCGCGGTGATGGCCGCACGGGGCTACTGGAGCCCCGACGAGCCGGATTTCGCGCAATGCGTGAAGGAAATGCGCGAGCGCGGCGAATGGCTGCTGCCCTACCTCAACGGCCATCCCTATTCCGAGAAGCCGATCCTCTTCTACTGGTGCATGAAGGTCTCGGCCGTCGTATTCGAGAAGCTCACGGGCGGTCTCGGCTTCCAGCAAGGCATCGCGGCCTGGGCGCTGCGCCTGCCGTCGGTGATCGCGTCCATCGCCTTCATGGCGGCCTTCCAGCGTTGGGTCACGCGGTTCCTGCAAAAGGATGTGGCGCACCTCGCCGTCCTCATCCTGGCGACAACGCCGATCTGGTTCTGGCAAAGCCAGTTCATTCAGATTGATCTGCTCTTCTCCGCCTTGGTGGCCTGGGCCTGGCTTTGCTGGCTGGGCGGCTACTTGATCCTGCGCGGTCAGGCGGAGGCTCGGCGCGAAGGCGAGCACGCGCGCTGGTTCCTCAAGGCCTGGGCCTTCCTCGCCCTCGCCTTCCTCGCCAAAGGTCCGCTGGCCTTGGTGCTGAGTTTTCTCGTGTTCGGCGCCTTCCTGATCTGGCAGAAGGACGCGAAGGCGATCCGCTCCATGCGCCTTGGACTCGGCGTCGCGCTGTTCCTGCTCATCGTCGCGCCCTGGGCAGGGATGATGGCGATGAAGGCCGGCCCGCACTATGTCTACGAGCTGCTCGTCCACCAGAACTTCGAGCGCGCGACGAAGGCCTGGGACCATATCCAGCCCTGGTATCAGTACGGCGTCTACATGCTGGGCGACTTCTTTCCCTGGGTGCTGCTCTTGCCCGCGCTCGGATTCTTCTTCTTCGGCAGCGGCGCCCGCCGCGCGCCCGCGGCCCGCTTCCTCGCCCTGGCCTGGGTCGTGCCCTTCCTCTTCCTCTCCTGGGTGGAGAGCAAGCAGGGCAAGTACCTGCTCATGGCCTATCCCTTCCTCGCGCTGCTCCTGGCGGCGATGCTGCAACCGCTCGCGGTCGAAGGCGTCAGCGCGCGGCGCATCCGCAGGATCGGCGGCCTGCTCGGACTGGGCCTGGGGCTTCTCGCGGGCATCCTGCTGGCTCTCGCCTTCGGCCTGGGCGGCGCGAAGATGCAGGCGCAGATCGGCCCCTTCAAGGCGCTGGTGCGCGTCCTCGCTTTCATCGCGACGATGGGCGCGCTCTCCGTCGCCACCCGCGCGGCCACGGGGGAAGGGCGCCACCTCGTCCGCGAAACCGCCCTCACCCTGGGCCTGATCTTCCTGCTGGGCGGCACTTGGGGCTTCCACAAGCTCGATCCGCAAAAGGATACGAAGCAGTGGACCACCGCCGCGCTGCCACTGATGGAAGGCCATCCGGTCTATTTCTGGGATGAGATCCGCAGCGGCGCGATGCTCTACACGAACCGCACCATGCCCGAGATCCGCACCGACGCCGCCCTCTTGGCCTTGAAGCCCGGCGACCGCGTCGTCGTCATCGCCACGCGCTGGGAGCCGGGCCATCTGGGCCTCACCGCTTCGACGATGGCGGAATTCCACCCCTTGCTGACCATGAAGCAGGGCGGGGACGATTGGATGCTCATGGAACGGCGCTAAGGAGCTTTCAATGGCCCCCAATGTGAAGGCGATCCCCCTGATCCTGCTCGGCGTGCTGCTCAACGCGGGCGCGCAGATCTGCCTCAAGAAAGGCCTCACCCACGGCATGAGTTTCGAGTTCGGCGCGCTGGCGAAACTGTTCCAGCAGCCCTGGATCCTCGCGGGCCTCGCCTGTTACGCCGTGAGCGTGCTCGTGTGGCTGAAGGCGCTTTCGCTGGTCGAGGTCAACTACGCCTATCCCTTCCTCGCGCTCGGCTTCATCGCCAACGCGCTGATGGCGAAGGCCTGGCTGGGCGAGGCCATCCCCCCGATCCGCTGGATCAGCCTCGCCATCATCGTGCTGGGCGTGGCCCTGCAGGCCTGGAGCGGGAAGGCTTCGTGAGCTGGTCCGAAGTGGACCCCAAGCTCAAGCTCGCGGGGCTCGGCTTCGCGGCGCTTCTCGCGGGGTGGCTCCTCTGGCCCGCGGGCCCGGTGAAGACGGGACCCGGCGTGCTCGCGCCCGATGATCCGGCGCAGGCCGCCTGCGATCCACAGAGCTGGGAAGTGAACGGCTACAAGGTCAGCGCCCTCGCCTCCTTCGCCATGAAGGCGCGGGTGCTTTCCACGGAGCGCTACCACTTCGACCGGGAGGCCGATCTCGTGCCGGAGGATGTGGCGTTCGGGTGGGGTCAGATGTCGGACGCGCGCGTGCTCAGTCAACTCGACATCAGCCAGTCCGGGCGCTGGTACCACTGGTCCTGCCAGGAGTTCCCCATCTCCCGGGGCAACATCGAGACCCACAGCGCCAACATGCACCTCATTCCGGCGGATGCGCTCGTGCGCGACACGATCCTCTCCCTGCGGCGCGGGCAGGTGGTGTCTCTCGAAGGCTTCCTCGTGCGCGCGGACGCGCTGAAGGGCGACTGGCACTGGATCAGCAGCCTCACCCGCGATGACACCGGCGACGGCGCCTGCGAGCTGGTCTATGTGCAGCGGCTTTCGGTGGAGCCCTAGCGCATCAGGGCGGCGAGCCCGCTTGGGCTCACCACGCCGCGATCCGTGATGAGGCTCGTGACGAGCGCCGCTGGAGTCACATCGAAGGCCGGGTTGAAGACGGGCACTTCCGGCGACCAGTCGCGGCGCACTTCCTTCGGGTCGCGTTCCTCGATGGGAATCGCCGCGCCGGTCGCGCAGGCCAGGTCCACGGTGGAGTAGGGCGCGACGGGGTGGAAGGGCACGCCATGGTGTTTCGCATGCACCGCGAGGCCGTAGGTGCCCACCTTGTTGGCGAAGTCGCCGTTGGCGGCCACGCGGTCCGCGCCCACGAGCACGCGCTGCACGCGGCCGTCCCGCAGGAGGATCGCGGCCATGCTGTCCGTGATGAGCGTGCACGGGATGCCGAGGCGCTTCAGCTCCCAGGCCGTGAGCCGCGCGCCTTGCAGCAGCGGCCGCGTCTCGTCCACGAAGACATGGGCCACCTTGCCCCGTTCGAAGCCCCGCCGGATCACGCCCAGCGCCGTGCCGACGCCCGCCGTGGCGAGGCCGCCGGTGTTGCAGTGGGTGAGGACGGTTTCGCCCTTCTCCATGAGCGCCGCGCCGTGGCCCGCCATGCGCTCACAGAGGGCCACATCCTCATCGAAGATGGCTTCGGCTTCGGCGGGGAGGTCAGTCGCGTCCTTCATCCGATCCATGGCCCACGCGAGGTTCACCGCCGTGGGCCGCGCGGCGCGCAGCGCGAGCCGGGCCTGTTCGTAGGCGCCACCGCGTTTTCTGGAACACGCAAGGCTCGCCGCCGCCGCGACTCCGATGAGCGGCGCGCCGCGCACGGCGAGCTTCTGGATGAGCGGGATCATCCTTTTGGGTTCGGACCCGTCCACCCAGACCTCTTCATGCGGCAACCGCGTTTGGTCCAGCACCCAGAGGGTTTTGCCGTCGTACCGCAGGCCGAGGGATTCAAAGGGTTTCATGTGTTATCCGCAGATTGCGCAGATTACGCAGATGGAACGGCTCGCTTGAATCGGCGTCATCGGCGTAATCTGCGGACCCATTTTTAAATCAATTTCGGGCCAAGCTTGGTTCTCAATACGCGCAGCTCCGCCACCTCCGCCTCCGACAGCGGCTTCGCGCCGCCGAAGGCTTCCGCCGCCAGAAGGATCTTCGCCACCTGCTCCAGCCGCTCGATGCCGCCCGCCGCTTCTCGCACGGACTCGCCCCAGGCGAGGCCGCCGTGGCGAGCGAGGATCATCAGACGGTGCGCGGGCAGGAAGGGCGCGAGGTGCGTTCCCATCTCCTCCGTGCCCGGCGTGGCCATGGGCACGAGGGGGATGCGGCCCGCGGCGAGGATCACTTCCGGCAGCGCGTCCGAGGGCAGTTCCGCCGCGTCCGGATGCGCCAGGCTCCACGCGATGGCCGTGACGGGATGGGCGTGGACGACGGCCTTCGCCTCGGGGCAGGCGCGGTAGACGGCCAGGTGCATGAGCCGCTCGCTGCTGGGGTGGCCGTGGAGAACGGTCCCGTCCAGATTCAGGAACGCGAAATCCTCCCGCCGCAGCGAGGCTTTCGCCACGCCCCTCGGCGTGATGGCCACGCGCCCGTCCGCCAGGCGCAGGGAGACATTCCCGTCCGCCGCGGCCAACAGCCCTTGGGCGTGGAGGGATCGGCAGGCTTCGATGGCCTCGTCCAGCAGGGTTTCCAAGCGCATGGAGGAATCATCCCACGGTTGCGCGGATTCCCGCCGCGGCCATCATGTTTGCGTAGACCAAAGGTCAACCATGCGACTCCACCGCGCTTTCCCTTTCCTGCTCGCGACCCCGGCCCTTCTGGCGCAGGCTCCCGTTCCTGATCCATCCGCGTGGACGGTGGATCAGGTGGTGGCCAAAGTGCTGGACGCCCAAGGCGGCGCCGCGCGGCTCAAAGCCATCCAATCGCGCTTCATCACGGGGCATATCGAAGGGTTGCCCGACGCGGTCTCCTTCACCCAGCTGAACGCGCGCCCGGATCGCATTCGGCTCGTCATGCGCAGCGGCGGCGCTGTCCCGGCGGCGGGAGGCGCGCCCACGCCCGTCTCCACCCAGACCAAGACCTGCGCGGGTGGGGCGGGTTGGGCCTGGTCCGACACGGAAGCGCCGCGGGAGCTCGCGCCGGAAGAAGTCCAGGTGCTCGACGCCGACTTCGACGGCCCGCTGGTGGACGCCGCCGTCAAAGGCAACCAAGTGAAGTATCTCGGGCTCCAGGAATTCCAGAACCAGAAGGCCCTCGTCCTGAAGGTGACGCTCAAAGACAAGCGCGTCCAGACGATGTATTTCGACCCCAAGACCTTCCTCAAATTCTCCCAAGTGAACGGAGAAGGGAAGGCGGGCGTGGAGCTGGACTTCTGGGATTACCAGGAAGTGGACGGCCTGCCCATGGCCTTCACCGTCATCATCGGCCCCGTCTCGGTGCGCGTGGACAAGATCACGCTGAATGTCCCCGTCACCGACGCGGAGTTCGCGCCGCCGAAGAAGTGACCGTGGCCGTCTCCGCGTCTTACAAGGCCTTCGTTCTCGAGCAGCTCTCCGCCGTGGCGCCGGTCACGAGCCGGGCCATGTTCGGCGGCGTGGGCATCTACGCGGGCGGCTTCTTCTTCGCGCTCATGGACGACGACCGCCTCTATTTCAAGGTGGATGACGCGTCGCGCCCGCGCTTCATCGCGGCGGGCATGGGCCCCTTCGATCCCTTCAAGAATGGTGAGCAGGTGATGAACGGCTACTACGAAGTCCCCGGTGAAGTTCTGGAGGACGAAGACCGCCTGCCGGACTGGATGCGCGAGGCGCTGGGCGTGGCGGCTCGGGCCAAGAAGCCGACGAAGCGGAAGGCGAAGAGGTGAAGGCTGGTCCCGATGATGTCCAGATCCGCGCCGCGATTCCCGCCGACGCGCCCGCGCTCTCCGCCCTGGCGGCGCGCACCTTCCGCGAGACCTTCGCCTCCAACTACGCGCCGGAGGTTCTGGACGCCTACCTCGCGTCGGCCTACGCGCTTCCCAAGATCGCCTGGGAACTCGCCGATCCGGCCTACACCTGCTTCGTGGCCGAATGGGATGGAAGCCTGGCGGGCTACGCGCTGCTCCACGATGGCGCCGTCGAACGCTGCGTGACCGGCCCCGCGCCCATCGAGCTGGAGCGCATCTATGTGCTGCGATCCGCGCTGGGCGCGGGCCTGGGGCAGGCGCTCCTGGAGCGTTGCTTCTCAAAGGCCGTTGAGCTGAACAAACGGACGATGTGGCTCGGCGTGTGGGAGCACAATCCAAAAGCCCAGGCCTTCTACCGCCGCAACGGCTTTGTGGAGGTGGGCGATCACCTCTTCCGCGTGGGGTCCGTGGAGGACCGCGATCTCATCTTCGAGAAGCGCCTGGCATGAATCTTCTCCTGCTCCTCGATGAGGATTTCATCGCGTCGAATCATGCGCGCCTGTCCGGGCGCAGGCTCGGCCACGCGCGGGAGGTGCTGGGAGCGCGGCCCGGCGACGCGTTGAAGGTGGGCCGCCTTGGCGGACGCGTGGGGATGGGCCGCGTGTCGCGGCTCGACGGTGAGGCGCTGGAGCTGGAAGTGACGCTCGACGCGGAACCGCCGCCGAAGCTGCCATTGACCATGCTGCTGGCGTTGCCGCGGCCCAAAGTCTTGGACCGTTGCCTCCAATCCGCGGCGGCTCTCGGCGTCGCGCGCATCGTGCTGCTCAACGCCTGGCGCGTGGAGAAGGCCTACTGGGCGAGCCCCAAGCTGGAGACGGAGCATCTGCGGGAGCAGCTCATCCTCGGCCTGGAGCAGGCGCGGGACACGGTGTTGCCTCAGGTGGAACTCGCGCGGCTTTTCGTCCCTTTCATGGAAGCGGATTCGTTCGCGGGACGGAAGCTGCTGGCCCATCCCGGCGCGGACGCGCCGTGCCCACGGGGCCTCGATGAACCGACGGTTCTCGCGCTTGGCCCGGAGGGAGGGTGGGTCCAGGCCGAGCTGGACACCTTCGCCCGCGCGGGCTTCGAGCCCGTGTCCATGGGACCCCGGGTGCTGAAAACGGAAACGGCGCTGGCGGCGCTGATGGGTAGGCTCTTCTAGCTAGTCCCCAAGCGAGACCTTGACGAGGCGGCCGTTGTCCCAGGTGGCTCGGAGCCAGCCTTGATCCGTCACGCGCCACCCCACTTCGAGGTGATCGCCGAAGGGGCCGCCGCTGCGGTGCCGCATGGACACCATCTCGTCCTTGGCGTCCGCGTCCGCGGCCTCTTTCCAGGTCGCTGGAGGCTGATGCTCCGCGAGGCGGGGTCGCCAAGCCTGGACTTGCTGGAAGAAGGCCGCCCGGGCGGTTTCGCCGGAGGCGAGATCGGGGTGGGTCTGGAGAAGGCCGTTCACGCCCGCATCCGTGAGGAGAGCCTGCTCCACGGCCCGGAACTCGGCCCACTTCGCTTCGTGGTACGCCGAGCGGAGGTTCTTCCGCGCTTCATCGAGCGCTTTCTCGTCCGGCCCGAAGCCGAGGTAGGTGATGCCTTCGCCGATGGCGGCGTGTCCCGCCTCGGAACCATCGCTGCGC
The DNA here is from genome assembly GCA_964472275.1 of uncultured Solibacteraceae bacterium. Lineage (GTDB taxonomy): Bacteria > Acidobacteriota > Holophagae > Holophagales > Holophagaceae > JAFDVN01. The sequence goes on along the minus strand of CAYYJN010000007.1, from coordinate 52,327 downwards.
TCCACCTGGAGTTCCATCCACCCGCCGCCCGTGCCCTTGGCGACGACGCTGAGATCGGTGGGATCCGAATTGGAATGGAAGGCGTCCGGCTGACGGGCGGGCAGGGTGCCGAAGGCCGCGCGTTGGGCCGCGACGGCCGCGATGAAGGCGTCCACGGATGGGTAGTCCTCGGCGAGGCGCGGGTTCTTGGCGTAGAGGTCCCGCGCGCCCGCGTCCGTGGCCAGGCGCGTCACCACCGCGGCGGTGATGGGCCAGGCCTTGCCTTCGTTCTCCTGGACGCGAAGGAAGACGGAGAGACCGATCACGCCCACCAGGGCCGCGGCGCCGCCGAGCCAAGCGAGCCAACGCGAGCTTCCTGCGGCCAAGGGCCACCTCCACGACCAGCCTACGCGGAGCCGCTTCGTCGGGTTAGGCCGGGCCGCGGGGCCGGGCTGTCCTAGAATCGAAAAGGGCCGCGCGGCGGCGGGAGGCACGCGTGGCGCGAAGGGGAATCCTCAGGCGGTTGGCGCGGGCGGCGGCCTTCGGTCTGCTGGCGGCGATGGCCTGGAGCGCGCTGCTCGTGCTGCTGTTGCGCTACATCCATCCGCCCTTTTCAGCGTTGATGGCCGAGCGGCGCGTGGCGTCCTGGACCAGCTCCGCGCCCTATCACTCCGACCACACCTGGGTTCCCCTCGATGACATCGCCCCCTGCATGGGCGCCGCGGTCATGGCGAGCGAGGACCAGAAATTCCCCGACCATTTCGGCTTCGATTGGGAGTCCATCCAGAAGGCCTACGCCCACAACGAGAAGAGCCGCCGTGTGCGGGGCGCCTCCACCATCAGCCAGCAGACGGCGAAGAACCTCTTCCTGTGGGAAGGGCGATCCTACCTGCGCAAGGGGCTCGAAGCCTGGTTCACGCTGCTGATGGAAGCCGAGTGGCCCAAGCGGCGCATCCTGGAGACCTACCTGAACATCGTCGAATTCGGCGATGGCATCTACGGCGTCGAGGCCGCCAGCCAGCGCTATTTCCACAAGCCCGCCAAGCGCCTGCGCCCCAGCGAAGCCGCGCTCCTGGCCGCCGTCCTGCCCAACCCCCACAAGTACCGCGTGGACGCGCCCAGCGCCTTCGTCCGCCAACGCCAGGCTTGGATCCTGGAACAGATGAGCCAAATGGGTGGCGTCGAGGTGGTGAAGGATCTGGAGAAGTGAAAAAGGGGAACCACCGATGGAGGGGATGAACACCGATAAGGACAGGCGGGGGGCCTGACACATCGGTGACCTTGCTTCATCGGTGTTTATCGCTGTCCATCGGTGGTTCCAATCCCTTTAGGGCCAGATAGAATGGACTGTTTGCTTGGAGCCGCCATGACTTTGAAGAAGCCCGTCCGCGTCGCCGTCACCGGGGCCGCCGGCCAGATCGGCTACAGCCTCCTTTTCCGCATCGCGGAAGGCTCCATGCTCGGCGCTGACCAGCCCGTGATCCTCCAGCTCCTTGAGATCACGCCCGCGCTGAAGGCGCTCAACGGCGTGGTGATGGAACTGAACGACTGCGCCTTCCCGCTGCTGGCGGGCATCGTCACCTCCGACGATCCGAAGGTGGCCTTCAAGGACGCCGACTACGCGCTGCTCGTCGGCGCCATGCCCCGCAAGGCCGGCATGGAGCGCGGCGATCTGCTGAGCGCCAACGGCGGCATCTTCAAGCCCCAGGGTGAGGCCCTCAGCGAAGTCGCCAGCCGCGAAGTGAAGGTGCTCGTCGTGGGCAACCCCGCGAACACGAACGCGCTCATCGCCATGAGCAACGCGCCGAAATTGAAGCCCACCCAGTTCCACGCCATGGTGCGCCTGGACCACAACCGCGCCATGACGCAGCTCGCCGAGAAGACCGGCAAGACCGTCGCCGACATCCAGAAGCTCACCATCTGGGGCAACCACAGCAGCACCCAGTTCCCCGACCTCTTTCACTGCACCGTCGCCGGCAAACCCGCCATGGAGCAGGTGGATCAGGCTTGGTACGAGTCCACCTTCATCCCCACCGTCGCCAAGCGCGGCGCGGCCATCATCGAGGCCCGTGGCCTCAGCTCCGCCGCCAGCGCGGCCAACGCCGCCATTGACCACATGCGCACCTGGGCGCTGGGCACGGCCGAGGGCGACTGGGCGAGCATGGCCCTCGTCAGCGATGGAAGCTACGGCATCCCCGAAGGCCTCATCTACGGCTTCCCCTGCACCGTGAAGAACGGCGTGGCCACGGTGGTCCAGGGCCTCTCGGTCAACGCCTTCTGCCGCGCCAAGATGGACGCCACCGCCCACGAGCTGGAAGACGAGCGCAAGGCCGTCCGCGAGCTGGGGCTCGTGAAGTAAAGCTTCACCGCGGAGAAGCGGAGGACGCAGAGAAGATCGGGCGCTCCATGGGCGCCCATTTTCTTCCAGGCGCGCTTCAACCTTCCTTGGACCGGGGCGTCTCTTGTTCGAGTTCTGGAGCCCCGCATGAAGGTGAAGCTGATCTCCGCGTCCGTCGGACTGGTCCTGCTGCTGGCCTGCGGAGGAGGATCGAACTCGTCGTCCGCGAACGCTGGTGGCGTCACGCTTCAAGAGCACGACTTCGCGCCCAACCTCACGGACCCTTCCATCACGAGGGTCTACGCGACGAAGAACGAGAACGACTTCGCGTATGTGGCAACCGCGGGCGTGACGCGGCGCAACCAGCTCTTCGTCTTCCTGCCGGGCAGCACGACGGTGCCCGTCTACTACCAGGACATCCTGAAGGAGGCGGCCGCCAAGGGCTTCCATGCCATCGGCCTCACCTACGAGAACGCGACGCTGGTGGGCACGCTCATCCAGCCCTACTCGGACCCGAACAACGCGGCCGCCTTCGACCCCGACGCCGCGAGCAAAGTCCACGACGCAGTGCTCTTCGGCACGAACGCCAACAACCAACTCTCCACGATCACCGTGAGCGCCTCGGATTCCATCCAGAACCGGCTGCTCAAGGCCACCCAGTACCTCGATGCGCAATACCCATCGGAAGGCTGGGGCCAGTACGCGGCGGGCGGCACGATCCAATGGAGCCTCATCCGCCTCGGCGGCCATTCCCAGGGCGGCAGCCAGGCCGCCTACACGGCCACGAAGATCGCGCTGCCCCGCGTCATCTCCTTCGACTCGCCCTCCGATTCCCAGAGCTGGGTGTCCTCCGACACGCCCGCCACCTGGGTCGCCAACGGCCACGGCGCGACGGCCTCCGCGAACTACTACGGCTTCACCCATCAGCAGGACCCGCTCGTGTCCCTGGCCCTGGCCGAAGCGGATTGGGTGGACCTCGCGCTGCCTGGCGCGCCGACGCTCGTGGATGGCGCCTCGACCTACGGCGGCAGCCACCGGCTCTATTCCAACCTCACCGTCACCGCCAGCGACCCGCTCTTCCTCTACCACGACTGTACCGTCGTGGACGCCCAGACGCCGATGAACTCGGACGGCACGCCCACCTACCTGCCGGTGTGGGATTACCTCTGCTTCGAGTGAAAGCCTTCGCGGCTTGACAGGGTGGGGCAGGCGCGGGAGTCTGCCTCGTTCTATTCACGGCCTCCCATGCCCCGCGTCGTGTTCACCGCCAACCTGCAGCGCCATGTGGCCTGCCCGCCTTCGGAAGGGCAGGGCGGGACTGTGCGCGAAGCGCTGGTCTCGGTCTTCGCGCGCTACCCGAAGGCGGAAGGCTATGTGCTGGATGAGCGCGGCGAACTGCGGCACCACATGGCCATCTTCGTGGATGGGGAGGCCGTGAGCGACCGGAAGAGCCTCAGCGATCCGGTGAAGCCGAATTCCGAAATCTTCGTCATGCAGGCCCTCAGCGGGGGATGAGGATGAACCCTCCGATGCCCTCCGCCCCTCCGCTTCACTCCGCGTAACCGCTTTTTCAAACCTTGGAGAACGCCATGTCCGACACGCTCCTCGTCTCCACGCGCAAAGGCCTCTTCACGATCAAGAAGGGCAGGGACCGCTGGTCCATCGCGGCCACTTCCTTCCTTGGCGACAATGTCTCGCTCGCCATGTCCGATCCGCGCGATGGCGCTTGGTACGCGGCTCTGGACCACGGCCACTTCGGCGTGAAGCTGCAGCGATCCGAGGACCAGGGGAGGATTTGGGAGGAGATCGCCGTCCCCGCCTATCCCGAGCCGCCCGAAGGCCACGAGGAGAAGGACTGGATGGGCCGCATCATTCCCTGGAAGCTCATCCGCATCTGGGCGCTGGAGCCCGGCGGCGCGGATCAGCCCGGCTTCCTCTGGTGCGGCACGCTACCCGGCGGGCTTTTCTTCTCCAAGGATCGCGGCGCGACCTGGGAGATGTGCCGCTCGCTGTGGGACGACGAGCGGCGCATCAAGTGGAGCGGCGGCGGCGCGGACTACGCGGGCCTGCACTCCATCTGCGTGGACCCGCGCGACTCCAAGCGCGTGGCCATCGCCGTCTCCACGGGCGGCGTGTGGCGGACGGAGGATGGCGGCGCGACCTGGGAGCTGGTCGGTCAGGGACTCCGCGCCGAATACATGCCGCCCGAGCAGGCGCATGATCCGCTCCATCAGGATGTGCACCGCCTCGTGCAATGCGCGTCCGCGCCGGACGCCTTCTGGATCCAGCACCACAACGGCGTCTTCAAGAGCACCGATGGCGCGCGCACCTTCGAGGAGATCAAGGAAGTGCCGCCCGCCGTCTTTGGCTTCGGCGTGGCGGTGCATCCCAAGGACCCCGCGACCGCGTGGTTCGTGCCCGCGAAGAAGGACGAGCACCGCATCCCGGTGGAGGGCAAGGTGGTCGTGGCCCGCACATGCGACGGCGCGAAGAGTTTCGAAGTGCTGCGCGACGGCCTGCCCCAAGAGCACGCCTACGACCTCACCCTGCGCCACGCCCTCGCCATTGACGGCACCGGCCAGCGCCTCGCCTTCGGCAGCACCACGGGCTCGCTATGGGTGACGGAGGATGGCGGCGACAGATGGCAGACCGTCGCCGAGCACCTGCCTCCGGTGTATGCGGTGACCTTCGCGTAGCGGAAGCGACCACCAAAGCGGGGACACAGAGGGCGCAGAGAAAAGCATGGAGGGCACAGAGCAATGCCTCATGGGGTCAAACATCGGTTGCCCGCCCCCTCTGTGCCCTCTGCGATCCTCTGTGAACTCTGTGTTCCGCTTTTTGAGCCTCATCCCGCATCGCCTCAAGTCAGCGATTCCAAGGGCGATCCGGCTATGCTGGGACCCATCTTCCCCGAGGTTTCCATGTCCAAGCGCTTCTGGCTCTCCGTCGTCGTGCTCTTCGTCGTGTCCATGGTTCTGGACTTCCTGATCCACGGCTGGCACCTGCACGGCGCCTACCAGGCCCTGCCGAACCTCTACCGCAGCGACGCGGACAGCCAGCACTACATGGGCTGGATGCTCCTGGCTCACGCCCTCATCGCCTACGCCTTCGTGTGGATCTACCTGCGGGGCCGAGAGGAGAAGCCCTGGCTCGGCCAAGGCCTGCGCTTCGGCTTCGTCATCGCCGTCCTGACCCAGATCCCCACCTACCTCATCTACTACGCCGTGCAGCCCCTGCCCGGTCATCTCGTCGCCGCGCAGATCTTTCTCGGCACGATTGCGTGCCTGATCGAAGGGGTCGTCGTGGCGAGGATGAACAAAAGCTGATTCACCGCAAAGACACGATTTGGCATCAGCTAATGGCCAAATCCAGCAGCGGGTCTTGGATGGGCATACTGCCCGAGAGTGATCTCATAGCCGAGTTTGAGATGGGCAACCTCTCTAGACTCCGAGGTTCGACCTTGATGGCGCCGCCGCCGTAGCTTTTCCCGACCAGGGCGAGGTTCGCAATGGTTTCAGGCTGATTGAGTGCCTCCCAAACCAGTCTGGGAGAGGAATGCTTGGGGTAGACGCAAAGTAGGCAGGAGAGTGGGACAACACCGGCGTCATTCAGAATGAATCTGCAATCCCTTCGACCAAGATAGGCAAAGAGGAGCGGTGGGGCCTTTCGCTGCTCCATCCGATACCAGGGTCTGCGTGTCTTGATGAGGGGGCGGTTATGAAACCCGAAGGCTTCACCCTCACGGATCCAATCCTTGACGGGGCCAGGTAGGTTCTCGAAGGGAATGGCCGGGATATCGAGGAGGAGTGTCGGGCGACCTTTCTTTTCCAGTCGTTCCATGCAGGCCGGTGTGATGCGGTCGCCGTCAAGGTCCCGTACTCGCGCGATGCATGGTTTTAGGAACGACAAGGGAATGTTTCTCCATGCCGCCTGCTCTCGGGTCATGAGAAAGAAGTCGTTCGCGCCGGTCGCGATCCCGCGTACCACTGAGGCCACATCACCGAGGTGGAAATCTGAAGTCGCTTCAGAAGGTGGTCGAGACAAGCCAGTCCGGATAGCCTCCCCCACTCGACGCGTCTGGACCTCCAAGTCACGGAGATCGGTGTCTTTGAATCCACTTTTTACCCAAGCAAGCAACGGCGCTTGGCTTTCTCTCATGCATTGAGCCCACGCGAAGTCGGGGCGCGGTGGAGCGTTCTGGATGAAAAAAATCATGGCGTTGGTATCCGCGCCTGGGAACGGCGCGGCCTGTGGCGAGAATCGAAGGACCGCGTCTAGGCGATACCTGCCAAGAATCCAGGACCAGAGCGAGGTGGCGAAAACGCCCTCGCAAATATCACTCGAAACGATGAATGCTAAGCGACCGTTAGGCGCCAACTGGCGTAGGCATTGGACAAGAAAATAGACATGGAGGCCAGCTCGCGCGTCAATCCTGTGCCCAAGCGTATCCATGACCATGGATTGGAGATCCCTTTTGCGGGCCATGTTGATGCGATGGTGACGCACATAAGGGGGATTCACCGCGATCGCAGAGAAATGTTCTATCGGAGGTGAGGCCAGGTAGTCGCCAAAGCGTATGCGAGAGGCATCTTCCTGGGTAAGGCCTTCGCTCTCGAACCCGGCGAGAACCCTAGGGTCCACATCCATTCCCTCACCACGGAAGCGAGTCCGGTCTTTGTCTGCCGCGCGTTTCCCGGCGGCCAGTAAAGCACCGGTTCCACAAGCTGGGTCAAAGAGTGTTCCTTCCCCCCCCGCCATGGCATAGGCGGTCATGGCGTCCGCTACCCAAGCAGGGGTCCAAATTTGGCCGTATTGTCTAATATCAGAGGTCTGGGGGACATAGGAGGCCATTAGGACCTCCTCGCGTTTCCCATGAATTCCAACGCTGCTTGAGTCAAGTCGAACCGACCACCTTCAAATTTTACGAAGGGCAGAATGTGTCCGTTTTTATCAGTGACTGAGGCTGCGACGAGTGTGGGCTCCTCAATGGAATAGGCAAGTTCATAGCCATGGCGATAGATGACTTTGTAGATGATTTTCGTTGTAGTAGCCCCACCGGGCGCTTGGAAGATCTGTTTGTGAGGTTCGACCTGTCCGATTTGGATGAGAGATTCGATAGCGTCGAATGGAATGCCGAAGGCCTGGTCGTAAAAGCAGTGCCAAAGGTGAATCGGGACTTTTTGCGCTCTCTGCCAACCACGAAGCGGGTCCCGGTCCTCCTCTTTTAGGATGATGGTGGGGACGACCGCCGCTTTTCGGAGGCCCATTTGTCCGCCTAACCGCTTCTGAGGGCGGAGTGGCGTGCCATAGTCGGGCATCTGGCGCGACCGCCAAAGACTGTTCTCACATTCAATGGCAAGGACCGCCATGCCTAGAATTGATTGCATGCGGGGGTCATCTTCGGGTGTGAAAGGCAGCTCTCCTGTTCCGCCAAGCTGCGCCACTACTTGATGCACCTCTTCGGCATTTTCACTTGCAATGATGAGGAGATCGGGGCGTTTAAGCTTCCCAAGCCCTGCATGTTCCAAGCGCTCGAAGTAGAGTTCGAAATCCCGGACTCCGGTATCCGGTGCGACACCACTAGGACCATACGGCAGTGCGATGAATCCGCCCAGGCGATTGACAGCGGCTTCGAGCATCGCCTCGCTCCAGCGCCCTTGCGACCATCGCATCAAGAAGTCGCTACCACGGACCTTCCTGGGATTCAGCCAAAAGTCCATCCAAGGGATAGGGAGCTCTGGACCCAGCCGAATCTCTAGCTCCTCGCCACGGACGAGGAGCTCTTCTTCGAATGGGTGTTGGTTATAACGCATGGATGAATGAGATCAATCTTTGGAGTGATGGCTATCGTTAACTGCACCCCGTCGTAGCTCCGCAGGTCTGGCACTTCATGCAGGCGCCGTTGCGGACGAGAGTGAGGTGGCCGCATTCGGGGCAGGGGTCGCCGGTGTAGCCCTTCTCCTTGGCGGCGACGATGGCGCTCATCTTGGTCTGCCGGGGGCCTTCGCCGTGGGAGGCGGCCACAAGGACGGGCTGGGCTTCGGCGGCCTTGGGTGCGGCGCCCGTCGCGGACTCATCGCCGAAGGGCAGGGGCGTGCCCTGCAGGGCTTCGACGGTGGCGGAGGCGAAGGGGGCCCCCGCGAAAGGTGCATGGCTTTCGGGCTTGGAGACGGGCGACTTCATGAGCTGGTCCGCGTCCACATGGGCGAGGTCGTAGCGGCCCAGGTAGCTGATGGACAGCTCGCGGAAGATGAAGTCAATGAGGCTCGTGGACAGCTTGATGGTGTCGCTGCCCATGACCATGCCGTTGGGCTCGAAGCGGGTGAAGAGGAAGGCTTCGCAGAACTCCTCCAGGGGCACGCCGTACTGGAGGCCCATGGAGACGGCGATGGCGAAGCAGTTGAGCAGCGAGCGGAAGGCGGCGCCCTCCTTGTGGATGTCAATGAAGATCTCGCCCAGGCTGCCATCCTCGTACTCGCCGGTGCGCAGGTACATCTTGGTGCCGCCGACGGTGGCGGACTGGGTGTAGCCTCCGCGGCGGTTGGGCAGGCGGCGGCGGTAGGTGCGCACCAACTGCTGGGTGAGGGCGGCGGCCACGACGGGTGTCTTCTCCGCGTGGGTGGTGGCGTCGTCGGTGAGCGCGTCGGCGCCGTCGAGCAGATCGAGGTTGGTCGCCATGGCCTGGCTCATCTTGGAGCCGTCGCGGTAGAGCGCCACGGCCTTGAGCATGAGCTGCCAGGACGCCTCGTAGATGCCGGCGATGTCTTCGACCGTGCTTTCGGCGGGCAGGTTGATGGTCTTGGAGATGGCGCCGCTGAGGAAGGGCTGGGCGGCGGCCATCATCTTGAGGTGGCCCATGGGCGCGATGTAGCGCTTGCCCGTGCGGCCGCACTTGTTGGCGCAATCGAAGATGGGCAGGTGCTCGGCCTTCAGGTGGGGCGCGCCCTCGACGGTCATGGTGCCCGCGAGCGCGGCGAGGAAGGCGTCCATGCGCTCCTGGACGAAGTGGGCCTTCAGGCGCTCCATGTCCACGGCGAAGGAAGGATCGAAGGCGGTGGGGAGTTTCGCCTCGATGGCCTGGATCTCGTCTTCGCTCCAGCCGTTCTCCAGGAGCATGGCGCGGGTGATGCCCGGCGTCTGATCCGTGATCTCCTGCCAGCCGATGACGAAGCGCTCGATGTCCTTGATCTGGTCCGGCGCGTAGCCCAGGCGCATGAGCGCTTCGGGAATGGCGGAGTTGACGAGCTTGAAGTAGCCGCCGCCGGCGAGCTTCTTGAACTTCACGAGGGCGAAGTCGGGCTCGACGCCGGTGGTGTCGCAGTCCATGAGCAGGCCGATGGTTCCGGTCGGCGCCAGCACGGTCACCTGGGCGTTGCGGAAGCCGTGCTTCTCGCCCAGCGCCAACGCGCCATCCCAGCTTTCCCGCGCGGCTTCGAGGATGCGCTTGGGCACGCCTTCGCCATGGAGGCCCTGGGGCGGTACGGAGAGGGACTCGTATTCCGCGGCGGGCGCGTTGTAGGCGGCGCGGCGGTGGTTGCGGACGACGCGCAGCATCGCCTCGCGGTTCTTGGCGTACTTGGGGAAGGCTCCGAGCTGGCCCGCCATCTCGGCGGAGGCGGCGTAGGCGTCGCCGGTGAGGATGGAGGTGAGCGCGCCGCACCACTGGGTGCCCTCGACGGAGTCGTAGGGGATGCCCATGCGCATGAGCATGGCGCCGAGGTTGGCGTAGCCCAGGCCGAGGGTGCGGAAGTCGTAGCTGAGGCGTGCGATGGCTTCGCTGGGGAACTGGGCCATCAGCACGGAGATCTCGAGGACGATGGTCCAGAGCCGGATGCCGTGGCGGTAGCCTTCCAGGTCGAAGCCGCCATCCGCCGTGAGGAAGGTGCACAGGTTCAGCGAAGCCAGGTTGCAGGCTGTGTCATCCAGGAACATGTACTCGGAGCAGGGGTTGGACGCGTTGATGCGGCCATCCTCGGGGCAGGTGTGCCAGTCGTTGATGGTGGTGTCGAACTGGAGGCCGGGATCGGCGCAGGCCCAGGCGGCGTAGTTCACCTTGTGCCAGAGATCCTTGGCGCGGAGCTTGCGGCTCGTCTTGCCATCCACGCGGCGCTTGAGCTCCCAATCGCCATCCACTTCCAGCGCGCGCATGAAGCCATCGGGCACGCGGACGGAGTTGTTGGAGTTCATGCCGCCGACGGTGTAGTAGGCGTCGCCATCCCAGGAGGTGTCATAGGCCTTGATGTCGCGGTCGAAGTCGCCTTCCTGGAGACGGGCCAGACACTGGCTGAGGAAGGCGCCGGGGACGCCTTCGCGCTTGGCCTTGGCGAGCGCCTTCTTGAGCGCTTCGTTGGTGTGGGGATCGGCGTCCTTGGAGGTGGAGCCTTCCACCGCCTTGCAGAGCTCATCCCAGTGCTTCTTCACGAGGAGCGACCCGGCGGCGAGCATGGCCACCTTGCGCTCTTCGGTCACCTTCCAATCCACGAAGGCTTCGATGTCCGGGTGATCGAGATCCAGCGTGACCATCTTCGCCGCGCGGCGCGTGGTGCCGCCGGACTTGATGGCGCCCGCGGCCTTGTCGCCCACGGCGAGGAAGGACATGAGGCCCGAGCTTTTGCCGCCGCCGGAGAGGGGCTCTTCCGCGCCGCGGATGCGGGAAAAGTTGGAGCCGGTGCCCGAGCCGTACTTGAAGATGCGGGCCTCGCGGGTCCAGAGATCCATGATGCCGCCCTCGTTCACGAGGTCGTCGGACACGCTCTGGATGAAGCAGGCGTGGGGCTGGGGGCGCTCGTAGGCGGAGGTGGAGTTCACGACCGTGTCGGTGGCCGCGTCCACATACTTGTGGCCCTGCGCCGGGCCGCTGATGCCGTAGGCGTAGTGGAGCCCGGTGTTGAACCACTGGGGGCTGTTGGGCGCGCACATCTGCTGGGCGAGCATGTAGGTGAGCTCGTCGTAGAAGGCTTGCGCGTCCTCGCCGGAATCGAAGTAGCCGTTCGTCTCGCCCCAGTGGCGCCAGCAGCCGGCGAGGCGGTGGAAGACCTGGCGGGAGTCGGTCTCGCCGCCGTTCTCGGCGTTGATGCCTTTGCGGCGGAAATACTTCTGCGCCAGGATGTCCACCGCCACCTGGGACCAGGACTCCGGCACCATCACATCCTTCGCCTCGAAGACCACGGTGCCGTCGAGCTTGGAGATGCGGCTCGTGCGGGGCACGAAGGTGATGCCCTTGAGGGGGTCCTGTCCGGCGCGGGTGAAGTGGCGGGCGATCTTCATGGCGGGGTCCCTGATGGAGGATGTGAAGAAATGTGAAGACTTGCTGGGAAGGGGTGGCCACGGCCCGAAAAGAAGCGAAAAAACCTCCCACCCCTAGGATCGGGCGGTTCTCGGCTTCCTCAAGGGATAGTGTCGGATGACAAGGATCACCCCAAGATGTAGGGGTGTCAAGGGTCTCCTGGCGGATTTTTCCGGGAGGCGAAAACCCCCCGTCTGCCAAGCACTTGGAAGCCCATTTGGAGCGGAAGACGGGAAGCCCTATCCTGGAGGAGCCGGGCCCCATGCATCGGGTCGCGACGAACCGGGTCAGGTCGGAAGAAGCAGCCCTAAGTCGCTCCCCCGAGTGCCGTGGTAAGCCCGGTTTTTCGCTGCGCGAAAAGGCTTACCAACGCTCGCTCCTCGCTGCGCTGCGGACTCGCGTACGGCACTGGCCTGCGCGCCAAGTGGGGCCCCGCGGGCGAGGCTCCCGAGTGGAGCCTCGCCATCCGCGACCCACTGGGGCGCGCACATGGTAAGCCCGGTTTTTCTATGCAGGCTGGAGACCGGAGGCTGGAGGCTGGAGGCTGGAGGCTCAAGCTGCGGCGGCCCTTCGGGCCGCTTCCTTCTTTAACGAGGAACGGCGCCGGGGCGCCGCACCAAAAGGCCTCCAGCCTCCAGCCTGAAGTCTCCAGCCTGATCTACCTCGTGCAGAACCGGCTTTCGGCGGGCTCCACATGGCGCTTGGCGCCGCTTGCTTCGTCGTAGCTGTGCAGGAAGCGCAGGGGGGGCGAGTAGAGGTGCAGGCTCACGGCGGGGACGAGGCCTTGGTTGGAGACTTCGTGGATGGTTTCCTGGCTTTCGACGGTCACCTGGCCCGTTGCGAGCACGGCGTCCTTCTTGTGCTCCAAGGCGCGCCCGGCGGGGGCGCGATAGGTGCGCTCGGTGAGCTCGCCCATCATCACGAGCGTGGAACCCCAGGACGCGCCGTGGTCATGGATGGCGGTCTTCTGGCCCGGAAGCCAGCAGAGCATGAGGATTTCCCAGGAGCGGTTCAGGAAGAGGCGGCGGCGCAGGTAGCAATCGGCCTCGAAGGCCAAGTGGCGGCCCATGACGGACCAATCAATGCGCGTGTGGCGCAGCGCGCCCAGCACCGCGCGCTGCTGCTCCGCGGTGGGGCCTTCCTCGCCGCAGTCGGGCAAGGGCCAGCCCAGGGTGGCGGGGCAGAAGATGGAAGCCAGCGTCGCGTCGCTCAAGGGGCCTCGGAAGGTGGGGACAGTCTAGCGGGTCAGGCTGAGGGCTGGGGACTGGAGACTGACCTCCAGCCCCCAGTTTCCCGCCTGACTTCACCGCTCCGCCCGGCAGGCCCGGTAGAGCGGGCAGGGCTCGCAGGTGGCCTTCCGCTTCACGCCGGGGCAGTCGCCGAGGATGCCCAGGTGGGAGAGGGCGAAGTCGTATTTGAGAGGATCCTCCGCGTCGCAGCGGCGGAGCGCGGCGGAGATCTCCTCGGCCATGCGGCCATCGGGGGTGGCGCGGGTGGAAAGGCGCACGAAGCGCGCGACGCGAGCCACATGGGTGTCCACCGGAATGACGAGGGCGGCCTTGGGGTAGCGCTTCCAAAGGCCCAGATCCGGCCAGCCTTCCCGCGCCATCCAGCGCAGGAACATGCGCATGCGCTTGCAGGCGGATCCTTCCGCCGGATCGGGAAGGCTGAAGCGGAGGCCGTAGGTGGCGGGCAGTTCCGCGCGGAGGCGCTGCATGAGGCGGGACAGGGCCGCATCCGCCGCTTCATCGCCGATGGGCAGGAAGTGGGATTCGAGACCGCCTTCCGCATCCAGCTTCTTCCAAGCGAGCAGCCAAGCGACCACATCCTTGCCGGTGTGAAAACGCCAGCACCAATCCTTCAGCAGCTTGCCCAGCGCGGCCTGGAGTGCTTTTTCAGAGTGCCCGCGCAGGAAGGCCGCGGGTGCCGGGCCAAGCGGCGCGAGGGCCGCGCGGATGGCCTTCAGCATGGGCGCGACGCGTCCGTAGGCGAGGCTCGCCGCCAGCCACGCGCTCACCTCCCGATCCGCCGCGTCCTGATACGCGAGGGGCACGGCGATGGGATCGAGGCGCAGCGCCTCCAGCGTGTCGTAGCGCAGGCGCAAAGCCTCGAGTTGGTTCCGGAGGGTGTTCATCGCCTTGCTCACCGCGAAGACCCCATGCCGATGTGCAGGCGCCCTTTGCCCGCCCACACAGGCGCGAAGGCCCCTTCGAACTGCGGCGCATTCTTGAGGTGGCAGGCGGCGCAGGCGTTGTCCAGGCCCGCTTGGCGCCAGCTGACGCGGCCATCCACGCCCGCCTGGCCCCACACCCAGCCGCCGTTCTCGTGGCTCATCCAGAACC
>CAYYJN010000007.1:31189-38282 GCA_964472275.1 uncultured Solibacteraceae bacterium | reverse complement strand
TCCACGCCCGCCTGGCCCCACACCCAGCCGCCGTTCTCGTGGCTCATCCAGAACCAGCCGAGGCGTTTGCCGTCCTGGGTCAGCGCCTCCTTCACGAGCTGGGAACCATCGGGCCAGGGCTGAAACTGGTTCGCGTCCAGCGCGGCCGCGGCTTCCGGGTTGAGCCAGGTGCGCTGCCAGGCGCCCCGGTGGGGTCCGGCGAAACTGGGCCGGAGCCCGCCGATGGGCTGCCAGGCGGTGAGATCCGGGATGCGGGTGGGGTCCGACGGCGGGGGCGCGGCCTTCCGGCCGCAGGCGACGATCATCAGCAACGACGCGGCTGCAAGGAAGGTGGGAAGGGCGGGGCGGCCGGTCATGCCTTCATTGTGCGGCCGGTCACGGCATTTCGCTTCGGTTCCAAGGCTTCATCCATTAGACTAATTCGTTGGGGAGATCCCCATTTAAGGAGCAAGACTCGTCCATGGCCGGATTCGGTAGCCTCGCCAACCTCGCGAAGATCCTTGAAGATGCCTCGAAACCCGATTCCTCCGTGCGCGAGGATCGCGAACGCCGCAAAGCCGTCCTGAAGAAGGGCACCACCGCTTCCCTCCGCCGCGCCGTGGATCCGAAGCGCAAGGCTTGGCACGAGCGCCGCCTGAAGGCGCTGGCGGTGAAGTCCGAGAAGAAGGACGAGGCCGAAGCCGAAGCTCCCTCTCCCGCCCAGCTCGCCAGCCGCGCCGCCACCAAGAGCGTGGCCACGGCCCTGAGCGGTTCGCTCCTCCAGACGCTGGCCGCCGCCAAGGACGCCAAGCCCAAGGAAGGGAACAAGCGCGCCGAGGCCTGGAAGCGCAAGCCCGGCGACCCGCTGTTCTAGGATCATCTCCATCTGAATTGAAGAGGCCCGCGCTCGCGGGCCTCATTCGTTAAGCGAGCGCGGCGACTTTGTATTTGCGGCCGATCCAGGTGGCGGCGAGGGGTTTCTCCAGCTTGCCGGAGCGCAGATCGCCCAGGGAGAAGAGCGCGAGATCCAGCACGGGCGTCGTGGCGTCCAGAGTGCCGTCGCCGAGACGGGCTTCGAGATCGGCTTTCAGGATCGTCCTCAGGCCTGACGCGGTCCGGACGAGCACGGCCGCCGTCGGGTCCACCCGGCCGAGGGCCAGTTCCTCCAGCGTCCGGTTCACTTTGCGCATCATCCCGTCAATGGCGCAGCCGCTGGGCGCGGTGGTCATGGTGGGCTCGGCGAGGGTGAGGAGGCGGCCTTCCAGCAGCGTCCACGCGCCCGCGTACTGCACGCCCTTGTGGCGCCATTCGGCGAGGAAACCATCCATGGCCGTCGAGAGCCGCGCGGTGGCCGCGGCATCTGGCGCGGGCTCCAGCGCGATCAGCCAGAGGCGCGCGTCATCGGGAAGGGCGTTCAGGGCATCAAGGCTCATGCGTCCATTCTACGCCCTCAGGACAGCGGCGAGATCCCTCGCCAGGGGGCCGAGCCGCGCCGGGTCGCTCAAATAGGCGCCGCGTCCGGCGACGAGGCGGGCCGAAGTGGTGGCGAGAGTGGTGAGTTCCGCGAGTCCATGGGCGCGTAGCGTGGCGCCGGTCTGCACCAGGTCCACGATGGCGTCCGCCAACCCCAGCAGCGGCGCGAGCTCGACGCTGCTCTGGAGGGGAACCAGCTCCGCGGCCAGATCCTCTCGGTCCAACCAGCGCGCCGTGGCGGCGGTGAACTTGGTGGCGATGCGCAAGTGGAGCTTGGTCCGGAGCGCGTCGAGGCGGACGCCTTCCTTCGCGCATAGCGAGAGTCGGCAGGCGCTGAAGCCAAGATCCGCCACCTCCAGCAGGTCCGCGTCGCCCTCTTCGAGGGTGTCGGACCCGACGACGCCGAGCGCCGCCACACCGCCCGCAACATAGCGGGGGAGGTCCGCGCCCTTGAGCAGGATGGCCTCGACGCCAGGAGACGCCGTGGGCACGCGGAGCGCGCGGCCATTCAGCGCGTCGAGATCAAGCTCGAAGGGCGTGCCGCGCAGGCGCGCGAGGGTTTCCTCTCCCAATCGGCTTTTCGGAAGCGCGATGAGGATCGTCATGGGGCATCCGTGCGAAGGCCGGAACAGGCGTCGAAGTGTTCGAGCAGGGTGGAGAGCCGCACGCAGAAGCCCGCGGCGCGCCAGGGTCTGCCCAATTCCGGGTAGAGCCGGTCGTAGCGGCCGCCAGCCGCGAGATCGGCTGTGGCGCCCTTGGCCCAGAGGCGGAAGGTGGGTCCGGTGTAGAAAGCGAGGTCGGCCACATCCGCCAGATCCAGGCGCAGTTCCACGCTTGGGGGCGTCATGGGCCGCATGCTGGCGAACCGTTCCGCGAGGCGCGCGCGGTCCGGCGCGATGAGATCCGCGTAGGGACTCGCGTCCAACGCCTCCAACCCGGCGAGACCATCGGGCTCGGCCGAGAGCAGGGCTGCGTGCTGGGCGATGCGGGCGGCGGCGGGGTGGCCGTCCAGCGCCTCGCGCACGCGGTGGGGCGCGCGCCGGTGCAGTGCGCGGGATGCGGATGCGACAAGAGAGGGCGGCAGGGCTTCGGCTTCGAGGGGCCGCTTCCAAAGCGCCGCGTCCCCCAGGTGCAACAGGCAGGATTTCAGCCCGAGCGCGGCGGGAACGGCGAGAAGGAGCCGAGTCAATTCCTGATCGGCGCCATCGGGGCATTCCTCTGCCACCTGGATGCGTTCACAGCCCACCTCGTAGCGTTCCACAGCCTCCCAGGGCGCGGCGGATTTGCGAAACACGGGCCCTGAGTAGGCCACGCGAGGCGGGGGCTCGGCGAAGCGCGACGCGAGCAAGCGCGCCAGTGATTCCGTGTGATCCCAGCGAAGGCCCACCAAGGCGTCCTGATCAAAGAAACGCAACGCGCTGGTGGCCATTGGTTCGCGAAGGACGAGGCTCGGCCGAAGTTCGCGGTAGCCGTGCTCCGTGAGCAGGTCGAGGAGCGCGCGCTCCCACACGCGGAGCTTCGCGGTGGCGTCAAAAAGCAGATCGGGGAAGTGCGGTGTGCGAAGCGTCATGAGGGGGCCTTGGGCCTCGGCCCCCGGGCCTCGGGAGAGATCCGGTTGGCGTGGCGAAGGCGGAGCGCCTCGACGACTTCGGAGAGGGAACTGTCCTTGGCGAGGAGGAGCAGATCCAGGTGGAAGATCAGGTCCGCGGCTTCGCCAATGAAGGCGTCGCGGTCGTCGTTCTTGGCGGCGATGACGACTTCACCGGCCTCCTCGATGACCTTCTTCCCGATGCGATCCACGCCTTGGGCGAAGAGCTTCTCCGTGTAGCTGCCGTTGAGGGCGGCTGAAGCCTCGCGCGCCCGCAGCAGATCTTCGAGATCGCCCAGCCAGGGCAGGCCTTCGCCTTCCTCGCCGAAACAGGTGCGCGCGCCGGTGTGGCAGGTGGGGCCTTCCGGCTCGGCGAGGATGAGCAAGGTGTCACCATCGCAATCCGCCTGAATCGTCACCAGCCGGAGGCGATTGCCGCTCGTCTCGCCCTTGGTCCACAGCGCCTTGCGGGAGCGGGACCAGAAGGTGACGAGGCCCTTGTCCAGCGTGGCCTGGAGCGCGGCGCGGTCCATCCAGCCCACCATGCGGACGCGGCCGAAGCGGTCCTGCGCCACGGCGGGGATCAGGCCCTCCGCATCGAATTTGAGGTCACCGAGGTTCAACATGGGCGGATCTCCTGGCCGCGACCTGCGAGGAAAGCCTTGAGGCGCGGAATGGGCAGCGTGCCTTCGTGGAAGAGCGTCGCGGCGAGGACCGCGTCCGCGCCGGCTTCGAGCGCGTCGAGGAAGTGGGCTTCAGATCCCGCGCCGCCGGAGGCGATGATGGGCACGCCAAGGCCGGACGCGAGGCGCAGCAGGTCCAGATCGAAACCTTCTCGGGTGCCGTCGCGGTCCATGCTCGTGAGCAGCAGCTCGCCCGCGCCGAGCTCCACCAGCCGTGGAAGCCAGTCGCGCGCGGAAAGTTTCGTGGCCTCCTGGCCGCCTTGCACGAAGACGCGCCAGCCGAGATCGGCGTCGCGCTTCAGATCCACCGCGGCGACGACACACTGGGCGCCGAACGCATCGGCGAGTTCCTTCACCAGCTCCGGGCGCCGCACGGCCGCGGTGTTGATCGCCACCTTGTCGGCGCCCGCGCGGAGCAGGGCGCGGGCCTCCTCCACCGACGCCACGCCACCACCCACGGTGAAGGGGATGGTCAGGCGCCGCGCGACTTCGCGCACCCAGGGCTCCTGCGTGCGTCTCCGTTCAGCGCTGGCGCTGATATCGAGGAAGACGAGCTCATCGGCGCCCTCGGCGTCGTAGCGTACCGCCAGCTCCGCCGGGTCGCCCATGTCGCGCAGGCCCTCGAAGCGCACGCCTTTCACGACGCGGCCCTCCTTCACATCGAGGCAGGGGATGATGCGGCGCGCGGGCATCAGGCGTCTCCCTTCAGTGCCGCGCGGACCGCCATGTCTCCGAGGTCGAGCTTCCCGTCCAGCAAGGCCTTGCCGCTGATGGCGCCGGTGACGCCCTTCACGCCGACGAGCGCGTCGAGATCCGCCAGGTCCCGCAGGCCGCCGCTGGCCTGGACTTCGAAGCCTTCGGATGCGATCCAGGCCATGGTTTCGAGGCCGGGGCCTTCCATCGTCCCGTCGCGGTCAATGTCCGTCACCAGCGCGCGGCGGAAGCCGAAGGTGAGGAGGCTTTCGAAGACATCCGTGCTTTCGCACACGCTCTCGACCAGCCAGCCCCGCGTCATCACGCGGCGGCCGCGCGCGTCGAGCGCGACGATGACGCGGGAAGGCGGAAGGCCCGCCAGTTCGCGAGGCCGCTCCACGGCGAGGGTGCCGACGACCGCCTCGAAGCCCGCGTCCAGCGCGGCCTGGATGCGGCCGCGGGAGCGCAGCCCGCCGCCCATCTGGAAGCGGATGGCCGGGTAGCGCGATGGGAAGGCTTCGAACACCTGTTGGGCCGCGCCGCCGAAAGCGCCTTCGAGATCCACGAGGTGGATGCGCGTGGTGCCGGCCTCGGCGAGGCGCTCGATCCAGGCCTCCGGCGCGACCTCGTAGAAGGTGGCTTGCGCGGGATCGCCCTTGTGCAGGCGTACGACGCGCCCCTGCAGCAGGTCCATGGAAGGAATGAGTTGGACGCTCATGCTGGCTCCGCGATCTGCTTCAAGCTTTGTTCCAGCAGCTGGAGCCCATCGGCGCCGGACTTTTCCGGGTGCGGCTGGAAGCCCGCGACCTTGCCCCGCGCGGCCGCAGCGGTGAAGACGCGGCCGTGTTCCGCGGTGAGCGTGGTGTCGGCGCTGAGGTCGAGCGCGTAGCTGTGGACGAAGTAGAGCCACGCGCCGTCCGCCGCGGCGGCTTCGGGCTTCGCCGCGCGCACGCGGCTCCAGCCCATGTGGGGCACCTTCACGCCGGGGCCCAGCCTGCGTGCCGTGCCGGAGAGGAGGCCGAGACCCGCTTCGCCCGCCTCGTCGCTGCCTTCGGCGAGGAGCTGGAGGCCGAGGCAGATGCCGAGCAGCGGACGATCCCCGGTGAGGTCCGGCAGCGCGTCCCACCATCCGGAGGCTCGCAGCGCGCGTTTGGCGGCGCCGAAGTGACCGACGCCCGGCAGCAACATCAGGCCGCCCGCGTCCTCGGTGGGCGTGGCCGCGCGGGCGTGGGCGAGGCCGAGGCGATCCAGCGCGCCTTCCAGCGACGCGAGGTTGCCCGCGCCGTAATCGAGGATCGTGATCATGTGGGCCTCCGGCCCGCGGGCTTCGGGCCTCCGGCTTCAGGCTTCGGCCCGCGAGTTTGGGCCTCACAGTCCGCGCCGGTGGCCCGGCGCCTGACGCCTGACGCCTGACGCCAGAAAAGAGAGGGATAGCTGTTCATGCTGTGAGTGTCCCCTTGGTGGAGGGCAGGGCCGCGCCGTCCAGGCGCGTCGCGCGCCGGAGCGCGAGCGCCAGCGCCTTGAAGAGCGCCTCGATCTTGTGGTGGGTGTTGATTCCGTAGAGCACGGCGGCGTGGAGGTTGAATTGCCCCCGTGTGGCGAAGGCGATGAAGAATTCGCGCACCATCTCGGTTTGGAAACCATCGCCGAGGACGAGGCTTGGCATCGGCGCCTCGAAGACGGTGTAGGGCCGGCCCGAAAGATCCACGACGACGCGTGCGAGCGTCTCGTCCAGCGGCACATGGGCTTCGCCGAATCGGGCGATGCCGCGGCGTTCGCCGAGGGCCTCGCGCAGCGCGTCGCCCAGGCAGAGGCCCACATCCTCGATGAGGTGGTGGCTGTCCACGGGCAGATCGCCCTTGGCTTCAAGCGCGAGGCCGAAACCGCCATGCTTCGCGAGCTGGTGGAGCATGTGGTCGAAGAAGGCGAGGCCGGTGGCGATGCGGGTCTCGCCGCCGTCGAGATCCAGCGCGAGCTTCACCGAGGTTTCGGCGGTGGCGCGTTCGATGAGGGCTCGTCTCATGGCAGCTCCTTCAGAAGGTCGCGGAGGGTTTCGAAACGGAGATCGGCGTCGAGACGATCGCGGTCCGGACCCACGGCGGCGAAGCGCCAGCGCAGGTCGGGACGAAGGCCTGAGGCCGCGCGTAGGCAGGTCGCGTCATCGCGGGTGTCGCCGACGAAGAGGACTTCTTCGGCGCGGTAGGCGTCCGCCAACTGGAGCAGGCCGCCGGGCTCGGGTTTTCGCAGATGCGGCGCGGAATCGCAAAGGCCGGAAAGCTCGAAGCCCAGCACCTTCCAGGCGAAGGCCAGCTCTTCCGGCGGCCGGCCCGTGAGCACGGCGAGATCCCAGCCTTCGATATCCAGTTCACCGCGCGTGATGAGCGAGCGTTCCAGGGCGACGGTTTCCGCGTAGTGGCGCTGCACGATCCTCTGCGCGGAAGGCTCCAGATCGCGGATGCGGCCTTCGATCTCGGGGAAGCCTCTGCCTTCCGCGGCGCGGAGGCGCGGCAGAAGATCCATGCCTCCCTTTTCTGACAGCGCCAACGCGCCGGCCGTGAGGCGGAAGTCGTTGTTGAAGCCGCCCACACGCTTGAAGGCGGTGAAGTGCGCGGGCGTCCAGGGCAGCTCCGGCCGCAGCTCCGCGAGGGCGCGGCGCACGGCCTCCTGGAAGCTCGCC
>CAYYJN010000007.1:0-31089 GCA_964472275.1 uncultured Solibacteraceae bacterium | reverse complement strand
CAGCTCCGGCCGCAGCTCCGCGAGGGCGCGGCGCACGGCCTCCTGGAAGCTCGCCCTAGCGTCAATGAGGACGCCGTCAACATCCAGCACGAGGAGGCGGCGCGGCGACGGAACGGGCAGATCGGCGAGGCGGCCATCCAGCAGATGAGCGGTCCTCACGGCGGTGGCTTCGTCGCCGACGCTCACCCGGGCCGCGTCCGTTCCTGGCAAGGCCCGCGCGAGCTGGCCGCCTTTCCGAAGCGTCGGGCTCGGATCAGGGCGAACGAGGAGGAAGTTCGCCGCGCTGGGCGCAGCTGTGAATCCATCCAGACCCGCGGCGAGGCGATCTCGCCGAAGTGCTGTCGCGCGGATCTCCCGCTCGAATTCGGCGGCGAAGTCCAGGGCCACATCCAGGGCTTCCAGGCTCGGCGCCGGGATGGAGTAGGGAAGCTGGAGCGCGGCGAGTCGCCCCACCAGCGCGGGATCGCCGATCAGATAACCCAGACGCCACGCCGCGCAGGCGAAGGCCTTCGAGAAAGTGCGAAGCAGCAGGAGATTCGGGAAGCGCTCGGGCGCGAGGCGGTGCGTGCGAGGCGCGAATTCGGCGTAGGCCTCGTCCAGCACGACGAGGATGCCGCGCGCTTCCGCCGAGCGGAGCAGGGGCTCGATGGCTTCCGGATCCAGCCACGCGCCACTGGGATTGTTGGGCAGCGTGAGCCAGAGCTGGCGCGGCTTCGCGTCGAGCGCTTCGAACCAAGGCTCAAGCGGGAAACCATCGCCCACCGGAACGCGCGCCAATTGTCCGCGATTCCGCTTCACGAGCAGCGGGTAGAGGGAGAAGCCGGGCTCGGGCACGGCGACCGTGTCCCCTTCCGAAAGTCCCGCGAGGGCGACGAGGTCCAGCAGCGCGCCGCTGGAAGGACCCAGCAGCACGCCGCCCGCGGGCGCGCCGAGGCGGAGTCGCAGCCGTTCCGTGAGCTCGCCTTGCCGCTCCGGATACTGGCGGAAAGGCAGCTCCCGCAGGCGCGTCAGGAGCGCGTCCCGCGCGGGCGCGGGCCAGTCGTTCGCGGCCTCATTCATGTGCAGGCGCGTGAGTCCATCCGGTTCGTTCGGCCGGGTGTAGGCGCGGAGGTCATCGAGATCGGGTCGGAAGTAGGTCATGGATGCACGGAGAGAAGGCCTCGGGAATCGAAGCGTGGGCGCGGCAGGAAGGCCGCGCTAGGCGTGGGCGTGATGGGCGCGGAGCGCGGCGCTGGCGGCGTGGTGGGGCAGGCCTTCGGCGGTGGCGAGCTCGGCCACCCAAGGCGACATGGCGTCTGCATCGGCTTCTGAAAGCCTCAGTAGGCTTTGGCGTTTCATGAAACTGGCGACGCCGAGGGGTGAGCTGAAGCGCGCGCCGCGCATCGTCGGCAGCACATGGTTCGGCCCAGCGCCATAGTCGCCGAAGGCCTCCGCGCTGGCGCCGCCGATGAAGACGGCACTGGCGGCGGTGAGGCGCGGAAGCCAGGCTTCGGGATCGCGCACCTGCAATTCGAGATGCTCTGGCGCCCAGGCCTGGGCGAAGGCGAGGGCCAGATCCTTGTCCGCGCGGAGCAGCAAGCCATGGCGCGACAGGCTCGCTTCAAGGATCGCGCGCTTCGACGACGCGGCGGCGCGCGCGACGAGGATCGCTTCGACGCGATCCAGCAACGCCGCGTCCTCGGACACGAGCACGGAGGCCGCGTCCGGATCGTGCTCCGACTGGGCGAGCAGATCCTCGGCCACGCGCGCGGCATCCGCGGAAGCATCGGCTAGGATGAGCACTTCCGTCGGCCCCGCGAGGGCATCAATGCCCACCTGACCAAGGAGCTGGCGCTTGGCTTCGGCGACGAAGCGGTTGCCCGGCCCGGCGATGAAATCCACCCCTTCGCCGTAGGCGAGCCAGGCCACGCCTTGGGCGCCGCCGAGGGTGATGAGATCATCCAGCCCCAACAACGCCGCCGTCGCGAGGATCACGGGAGCCGGATTGGGCGGCGTCGTGCCCACGATGCGACGCACCCCAGCTTCCTGAGCGGGGATCACGGTCATGGCGAGGGTGCTCGGATAGAAGGCGCGCCCACCGGGAATGTAGACGCCCGCGGTTGCGACCGGAACCCAGCGCTCACCCACGGAGCCGCCGCCGGGAAGGGGAAGGCCCAGGTCCACGAGCGCGGCGCGCTGAGCGCGGGCGAAGCGGCGAATGCCCGCGATCATCTCCCGCAGCGCGGCGACGAGGGCGGGACGCTCCGCTTCAAGCGTCGCGAGGGCTTCGCGCATGGCGGCGGGCGGGACGCGAAGGCCGACCTCCTCCAATCGCACGCCGTCGAAGGCTTTCGTGAAGCGCAGCGCGGCGGGCAGGCCCTCGGCGCGCACGGATGCCAGGATCTCCGCGACCCGCTCCTTCGTGTCCGCCTCGATCTCCGCTGGTCTCGCCAAGCGCGCCACCCAACCAGGCAGCTCCGCCGGGTTCGTCAGATCAGCTTTCGAGATGAAGCAACACCTGTGCACCTCAAGGGCGAAGTTAGGAGTCTGGCGCGGAAGGCAGCCCCCGCGCAACAGGATTCTTCGGCCATCAGGCCGAAGCCACGAGCGCGGGACGGAAGAGGGCGGGGGTCCGGATCGGTTCGGTGGCTTCGGCCCAGGTCCAGGCGGACCGGTCGGCGAGAAGGGCTTTCACGAGGTCCACATGCAGCGCGTGGCCGGCGGCCTGGGCTTCGATGAGGCCCAGCAACGGCGCGCCCAGGAGGGCGATGTCGCCGAGCAGGTCGAGGATCTTGTGGCGCACGGCCTCGTCGTGGAAACGCAGGCTTTCGTTGAGCGGGCCTTCCGCGCCGTAGACCACGGCGTTGTCCAGGCTGCCGCCCAAGGCGAGGCCGTTCGCGCGCATCCAATCAATCTCCTGCTCCAGGCAGAAGGTGCGCGCGGCGCCCACTTCGGCGCGGTACTTCTCAGGCGTGATGCTCAGCTCGCGGCTCTGACGGCCCAGCGAGGCGAGGGGGAAATCAATGGTGTAGCGCACGCGCAGGCCGTCGTAGGGGCTCACGCGGATGCGCTTGCCGCCACGCTCCACTTCGACGGGGCGCAGCACCTTGATGAAGCGGCGCGAACCGTTCAGGCTGCGCACGCCAGTCTGGAGGATGGCTTCCATCCAAGGCCGCGCGCTGCCATCGAGGATGGGCAGTTCGGTGTCGGTGCCTTCGCCTTCGACCGCGATGAGCAGATGCTCCACTTCGAGGCCCACGAGGGCGGAGAGCAGGTGCTCGATGGTCTGCAGGCGCACACCGTCCTTCACAAGGGTCGTGGCCAGTTGGATATCGCCCGCGAAATCGGCGGAGGCGGGAATCTCGACGCCAGTGCCCAGGTGCTTGAAGACGAGGCCGCTGGGCTGCTCCACGGGCACGAGGCGGACGCGGGAAGGCCGGGCGCCATGCAGCCCATGACCCGAGATCGTGATCTCGCGGGCCAGGGTCTGGGGCGTGGTGGCGCGGGGCATGGGCATCCTCGAATCCGGTAAAGCGAGGACGGTGCCAATTTCTCAATTATTGATATAAAAGATGATTGATGAACCCGTGACCGAGCCGTCGCGCCGCCGTCGCACCACAGGGTGTGGTCAGAGCCGCGCCCAATCCTCCGGCGTCGTCACTTTGAGGTTGGCGCTGGTGGAGGGGATGACTTTGACGCGGAGGCCGAGGCGCTCGAGGAGGGCCACATCGTCGGTGCCGGTGAAGCCTTCCCGCGCGGCGGCGGCGAAGGCGTTGCGCCAGGTGGCGAGGCGTGAGACCTGGGGCGTCTGGGCGCGGTAGAACTGTTCGCGGGGTTCGGTGGCGACGATGCGCAAGCGGGCGTCCACGCGCTTCAGGGTGTCGGTGCAGGGTTCGGCCAGCACGGCGCCATCCCAGGTTTCCAGCGCGTCCAGCGCGGCGTGGATGGGATCCGCGGGCGGGAAGGGGCGCACGCCATCGTGGATGAGCACGGCGGCTTCGGGTTCATCGGGCAACGCCGCGAGCGCGGCGGCGACGGAGGCCTGGCGCGTGGCGCCGCCCACGGTCACGAACACCGGCACGGGGAAGGGCCAGGCGCGGACTTCATCCGCGCGATCCTCGGGCACCGCGAAAGCGAGCCCCGCTAGGGCGGGCATGCCGCGGGTGAAGAAGGCTTCCGCCGTCGCGCGGAGCAGGGGCTTGCCGTTCCAGTCGCGGAACTGCTTGGGCACGCCGCCGCCCATGCGCAATCCCTGACCTCCGGCGGGAATGGCGAGGTAGGCGCGCATCAGAGTCCCAACAGGCTGCGCGCTTCAGCTTCGAGGCGGTCCAGCAGCGCCTCGTCCGTGCGGCTCTGGAGGTAGACCTTGAGCTTGGGCTCGGTGCCGCTGGGGCGGAAGGCCGCGAAGGCGCCGCTCGCGAGGCGGAACTTGAGCACATTGCTGCGGGGGATCTCCTGCGCGATGTCGCGGCGGTCAGGACGATCGAGGATCGGCTCCGTGATACCGCGGCCGTGGAATTCGCCGGTCTGGAAATCCTCCCAGGCTTCAACCTTCTCACCGCCGAGCGTAGTCAGGCCCGCGGCGCGGATGCGGGCCATGGCCTCCGCGAAGCGCTGGGCGCCTCCGGGGCGCGGGTCTTCGAGGTTCACGAGGCGGTTGTGGAAGACACCCACCTGCTTCTGGAGGAAGCGCACGGCGTCGAAGGGGCCCATACCCAGCGCCTTGTAGTGGCCGATCATCTCGCCGACGACGAGGCTCGTCGCCACGCCGTCCTTATCGCGCAGGCGGTCGCTGAGCAGCATGCCGAAGCTTTCTTCGGCGCCGAAGGCGTAGGCCTCGCCGACCTCCACGAGCCGGTCCATGCAGGCGGCGATGTTCTTGAATCCCGTGAGGGTCCACATGACCTGGAGCCCGTGCTGCTTCGCCACCTCGGCGAGAAAGTCGCTCGTCACCACCGTGCTGACGACGACGCCTTTCAGCCCGCCGAAGCGGCAGAGGTAGTCCAGCGCCAACGCGGCGAGGTCGTTGCCGCTCATCAGTTCCCACGCGCCGTTGCGCTTGGCGACGACGCCGATGCGGTCCGCGTCGGGATCGTTGGCGAGGATGACTTCGGTGCCGAGCGCGGCCGCTTCGTCGAGCGTCGCGCCGTAGGCGGCGATCTCCTCAGGATTCGGGCGCGGCGCGGTGGGGAAGTTGCCGTCCTGGACGCTCTGGGCCTTCGCGGCTTCCAGCGGAAGCTCGGCGGCTTTGAAGAAGCCGGGCACGAAGGCGCCGCCGGTGCCGTGGAAGGGCGTGTAGAGCAGCTTGGCGGGGGCGAAGGGTTGCGGGTGGCGGCGTAGGCTGAGCGCGAGTTCCGTGTAGGCGGATTCCACTTCGGCTGGGATGGGCTTGATGCGCGCGGCATCGGCCTTGGGCGGCTCTGGCACGAGCGGCAGCTTCGCCATCTCCGCTTCCACTTCCGAATCCCAGGGCGACACGAGCTGCGCGCCGCGGTCGTCGTAGGCTTTGTAGCCGTTGTAGGCCTTCGGATTGTGGGAGGCCGTCAGGATGACGCCGCAGGCCGCGCCCAGTTCGCGCATGGCGAAGCAGAGGAAGGGCGTGGGCAGGGGCCGCGTGCCGAGGTAGACCTCGTAGCCCGCCGCCGCCAGCGTCCGCGCGGCTTCCTCGCCGTAGGCCGCCGAGTTGAGGCGCGTGTCGTAGCCCACGAGCGCGATCTTCTTCCCAGGCGCGCGGCGCTGCGTGACGCTCGCGAGCGCCATCGTCGCGCGCCGCACATTGACCGCGTTCATGCGCTTCAGGCCCGCGCCCATGAGGCCGCGGAGTCCGCCCGTGCCGAAGGCCAGCGGCTCGCTGAAGCGGTCGTCCAACTCCTCGATGGCCGCCGTGTCGCCGCTATCGGCCGCCTTCACCAGCGGCTCCAGCTCCGCGCGAAGCTCCGCCTCCAGATGGGACGCGGCGAGGTAGTCATGGGCGGCCTGAAGGGACATGGAAAAACCTCAAAACTATCCGCAGATTACGCCGATTACGCAGATTGGGTTGAAGTTGAAATCGGCGTCATCTGCGTAATCTGCGGATAAATATCTCAAGCCCCGCCGAGCGCGATGTCGTCGAGCAGGATGCTCATGCCCGCGCTGGAGCCATACCAGCGGAGGTCGTCGCCCAGGGCGGCGATGCGGGTGAGGAAGTCGCGAAGGTTTCCCGCGAAGGTGATCTTGTCCACGGGCTCGGCGAGGGCGCCGCCGCGGATGCGGATGCCGCTGGCGCCCACGCTCAGGTCGCCGCTGACGGGATCCACGGTGTGCAGGCCCATGAGCTCGGTGATGAGCACGCCGCCTTCGGCCTGCGCGAAGAGGCTCGGCACCGAAGCCGCGCCTGCCTTGGGGACGAGGTTGAAGGTGGTCACGCCCGGGTTGGAGCCGAGGCCGCGGCCCCCGCTAGCCGTGGGCGACTGGCCCATCTCGGCGGCGCTGCGCAGGGTGTGCAGGTAGGTCTTGAGCACGCCGTCCTCGATGAGGACATTGCGCCGTGTCGGCAGGCCCTCACCGTCCCAAGGCTCGCTGCCCAGGGCCGCGCTGCCATCGGGCATCACGAGGCGGCCGTCATCCACCAGCGTCAGCAGGGGTGAGGCGATGGCCGTGCCGAGCTTGCCCGCGAAGATGCTGCGGCCCCGGGAGACGGATTCGGCGCTGAGCATGCCCGTCACGATGCCGAGCAGATCCACGGCCACTTCCGGGTGGAGCACGACGCGATACTTGCCCGCTGGGAGCGCTTTGGGGTTGAGCTTCAGCTCGCCCTTGCGCGCGGCTTCGGCGCCGATGGCGGCGAGGTCAAGGTTGGGCGTGCGGCCCATGTCCCAATGCCAGGAGGCTTGGCGATCCTCGCCTTCGGCCACGGCCAGTTCGATGGAAGCGGCGGCGTAATTGCCGAAGTCCGCGGCGCGCACGCCCTTCTGCGTGAGGAGCAGGCTCGCGCCGATGCCGTCGCTCCAGGAGGATTCGCGGATGGCGGCCACCTTCGGCGAGGCCTTGCGGGCTTCGGCTTCGAGGCGCATCGCGCGTTCGATGCGGTCCTGGGGCGTGAGGGCTTCGAGCGCCGCGTTGTAGCGGCTTGGAAGGTCATCCGCCCCGGAAGGTTCGGCCTGGCGAAGCCACTTGTCCTCGTCGCCCAGCGCCGCCAGCTCGAAGGCCGTGGCGAAGAGTTCCTTGAAGTCCGCACGGGAAAGGTCGGTGCTCGTCGCGAGACCCGTGCGCCCGCCGCGCAGCACGCGCACGCCGAGCCCGCCGCGCTTGGACTGCGTCAGATCCTCCAGCGCGCCGTTCTGCACTTTGGCCTTATTGCCGCGGGAGACGGACAAGTACGCTTCGGCCCCATCCGCGCCTAGCTTCATCGCGTGGGCGAGGCCGTCCTGGAGCTTGGCTTCGAGATTTTCGGGAATCAGCGTTCGGAACATGGGGCCTTCAAAAAGCGATTACGCGGAGGACAGCGGAAGTGCGGAGGGCAGCAGAGGTGGGACTTGAAATCGCATTCCTCCGCTGCCCTCCGGCCTTTCTCAGTTGCCCTCCGCGTGGTTATTTTAAAGAACTGAGGGCAGGGGTTCGGCCGTTCCGCCCACGACCAGGGCGGGGCAGAGGATGGTGGGCAGGGCGTCGCTGACGGGCACGCCCTGGCCGTCTTTACCGCAGGTACCGATGTCGAAGTGTTCGAGGTCATGGCCGATGCGCGTGAGCTGCTGGAGCACGGCGGGGCCCGCGCCGCTGAGGGTGGCGTTCTTCACGGGATACTTGAGCTGGCCCTTCTCGACCCAGTAGCCCTCCTTCACCTCGAAGACGAAATTGCCGGTGACGGTGTCCACCTGGCCGCCGCCCATGTGCTTCACGAAGAGGCCGCGGTCCAGGTCCGCGAGGATGGCTTCGGGCGCTTCGCTCCCCGGCGCGAGGAAGGTGTTGCGCATGCGCGGGATGGGCAGGTGCTTGTAGCTTTCGCGGCGGCCGTTGCCCGTGGGCTCGACGCCCATCTTCCGCGCGGTTTTTCGGCTTTGGAGGTACTGCTTGAGGATGCCGTTCTCGATGAGCACCACGCGCGTGGAAGCGTTGCCTTCATCATCCACGGCGGCGCTGCCGCGCTTGTGGGGCAGGGTGCCGTCGTCCACGATGGTCACGCCGTCGGCGGCGACCTTCTGGCCCAGTTTGCCCGCGAAGGCGCTCATGCCCGCCAGCGCGAGGTCCGCTTCGAGACCGTGGCCGCAGGCCTCGTGGATCATGGTGCCGCCGGCGCTGGAGCTGAGCACGACGGGGAAGGTGCCCGCGGGCGCGGGCTGGGCGTCGAGGGCCAGCACCGCGAGGCGCGCGGCCTCCTTGACGGTGGCCTCCACTCGGTCGTCGGCGAAGAGTTCGAAGCCTCGGGTTTCGCCCAAGGCTTGATAGCCGGTCTGGAGGCGATCGCCGTTCTCGTCTTTCGCGCCCGTCGTGATGCTGAGGCGCAGCACGCCCTGCACGCGGCGATCCTCGCTGACGCGTCCGACCGCGACTTCGCCCTCACCTTCAGCGGACGCGACCCACACGCTCTGGGTGCTGTCGCCGTAACCCACGGACACTTGGCGTAGCGCGCCGGGGCGAAGCGCGTCCGTCTCTTTCCGGGCGAGGGCTTCCGCGCGCTTCACGAGCGCGACCTTGTCGATGAGGGCCACGGTGGAGGGATCCTGGATGACCGGGCTGGGCGTGGGCACGGCGACCGGCTTCAAGGCCGCCACGGCCACCGCTTTTCCCACGCCTGGCGCGGCGAGGGTGCGAGCGGCCTCCAGCAATTCGTCCAAGCTTGGCGATATGAGATCGGCGAAGCGGGTGGTCTCGCCTTCCATCACGCGCAGGCCCACGCCGAGCGTTTCGGACACCACGAGATCTTCCATGCGCCCATCGTCCATGCCGAGGGCGTTGGCGCGACGGCGCTCCACGAACGCTTCGGCGTAGGAGCCGCCCTTGGACAGCAGGGTTTCGAGCACCAGCCGGAGCTGGTCGGGGCTGAAGGGCGCGTCCATCAAGGATCTCCAAGCCCGCGCGCGGCGGGTCTTCCAGTGTGCCAGAACCTCGGCCTCGGCTTCGGGGAGGATGCCTTCCAGGTCGCGCCCATCGTTAGGCACCACGAAGTCCGCATGCAGCGCGCGCTCGGCCGCGTGGACCTGGGCGCGGACGCGCGCGCGGGCGGAGGGCTCGTCGAGGCCATCCCGCTCCATGAGGCGCTTCACGCGGATTTGCTCCGGCGCGTCCACGGTCCAGAAGGCGTCGAAGTGGTGGGCGCGGCCCCGCTCCACCCACAGCGCCGCGTCCAGCACCGCGCCCTTCGTGCTCGCCGGAAGAGCCGCGAGTCGTTCGGCCCGAAGCGCCTCGATGCGGGGATGGAGGATGGCTTCCAGCTCCCGTCGCTTTCCACCGTCGTTGAAGATGACGCGGGCGAGCGCGCATCGGTCGAGCGAGCCATCCGCCGCGATCATGGACGGCCCGAAGGCCGCCACCACCGCCGCGAGCCCTTCGCTCCCAGGAATCACCGCCTCCCGCGCCAGCGCGTCCGCGTCAATGAGCGCCCATCCCCGCGCCGTCAGCCAACGCCCCACGAAGCTCTTCCCCGCGGCGATGCCGCCGGAGAGGCCGAGGAGGGGGAAGGGCGTCGCAGCCATCCCGCGATTCTAGACGCTCAGGGTTTGGCGCTTCCCGTCCAATCCACGACCAGCGTGTAAGGCTCGGTTTCGGTGCCGAGTTCGCTGGTGTCCACGACGAAGAAGATGGTGTTGGGCTCGCCCTTGAGGTTGGTGTAGCTGGCTTCGGGGTTGCCGGTGGGGATGAGGTTCTGGAGCATGCCGGGTTCGAGGGAGCCCATGCGGTTCACGGTGCGCACGAGAAACCAACCATCGTGGGCGGAATGGATGCGGGCGTGGACTTTCATCCCGGCGGGCACTTCGACTCGGTAGGCCTTCCATCCGGCCACGGAACCCACGGTGTCGGAGACGGCCACGGCTCCATCCGGGAGCGCCCGGGCCGGGATGCTGGGGCTCCGGCGCGCGGCTTCGCGGAATCGTATCTGGAGGTCCGAATCGCCGAGACCGGCGGCGGGGTCGTGATAGCCCGGCGCGCCGCAGTAGCGGTCCACCAGGGGGCCGGGCACCGTCTTCAAGTCTTTGCCCGCGATTTCTTGCGGCTGCGCGGCGCCCAGGACGGACGCGAGGAGGAGGGACGCGGGAAAGGCGACGGGGATGCGCATGGGAAACCTCGGAGGACATCCCTTAGATGCCGCTTTTCCCCCCAAAGTCCCCGCTCTGGCGGCCCGGGCGGGTCCGCAGATAGACTCAAGGTCAAGCGAGACCCGATGAGCGCACAACCCCAGAACCTAGCCGAACTTGAGAAGCCCATCCTGGAGCTGGAAGCCCAGATCCAGGCGTTGGAAATGGATCCGGCCCAGTCCAAGGAGCGGGAGAAGCTCCAGAAGAAGCTCGACAAGCTGCGCCAGGATCTCTTCGGCAACCTCACGGACTGGCAGCGTTGCCAGCTCGCCCGCCACCCCAAGCGGCCCTACACGCTGGACTACCTTCAGCGCATTTGCGACCGCTTCGAAGAGATTCACGGCGATCGCCGTTTCGCGGATGATCCGGCCATCGTCGGCGGCCTCGGCTGGCTGGACGGCAATCCCGTCATGGTCATCGGCCAGGAGAAGGGCCGCGACACCAAGCAGAAGATCCATCGCAATTTCGGCATGCCCAAGCCCGAGGGCTACCGCAAGGCGCTGCGCCTCATGGAGCTGGCGCAGAAATTCAAGCGCCCGGTGCTCTGCCTCATTGACACCATGGGCGCCTACCCCGGCATCGAGGCCGAGGAGCGCGGCCAGGCCGAAGCCATCGCCCGCAACCTCATCGAGATGGCCAAGCTGGAAGTGCCCATCGTTTCCGTCGTCATCGGCGAAGGCGGCTCCGGCGGCGCGCTGGCGCTGGGGGTGGCGGATCGCGTGCTCATGATGGAGAACGCGGTCTATTCCGTCATCAGCCCCGAAGGGTGCGCTTCGATCCTCTGGAAGGATTCGGCCCAGGCTCCGAAAGCCGCCGAGGCCTTGAAGCTCACCGCCCCCCGCCTGAAGGATCTGGGCGTCATTGACGCGGTCATCCCCGAACCGCTCGGGGGCGCGCACATCGATTGGGACGCCGCCGCCGCCGCGTTGAAGGAGGCCGTCACCGAGGCCTTCCACGAGCTGTCGGACTTGAGCGCCGAAGAACTCGTCGAGCAGCGCTACCAGAAGTTCGCCCGCATGGGCAGCGTCGGCTGACCATGCCGCCTCTGGCCTGGCGGATCCGCCGCGAGGCCCCCGCTGGCCTGGAACCCTGGATGCGCCTCGCGGACGCGTGGGGTCTGGACCCGCGCGCGGCGCGGCTCGCGTGGCTTCGCGGCGTGGACGCGCCGGATGACCTCGCCTGGCGGCTGGATCCAGCTTGGTTCCGCGCCACGGATCCGTTGGCGCTCGCGGGCGTGGGCGCGGCGGCGGAGCGCATCCGCGCGGCCATCGCCGCGGGCGAGCCCATCGTCATCTACGGCGACTACGATGTGGACGGCGTGACGGCCACGGCCCTCTTGACGCGGGTGTTGGAGAAGCTGGGCGCGAAGGTGTCCTTCTTCATTCCCAACCGCTTCAACGACGGCTATGGCCTGCACCTGGACTGCATCCGCGAGCTGAAGGCGACCCGCGACCCGCGGCTGCTCATCTCCGTGGATTGCGGCGTGCGTTCCGTGGAGGAAGTGGCCGCCAGCGCGGAGCTCGGGCTGGAATGGATCATCACGGACCACCACGGGCTGGGGCCTTCGCTGCCTGGTTGCATCGTCGCGCATCCCCACCTGGACGACTACCCGAATCCCAACCTCTCCGGCGTGGGCGTGGCCTTCAAGCTGGCCCAGGCCTTGGTCGGGAACGATCCGGCCTTCCTGGACGGGCTCGCGAAACTGGTCGCCATCGGCACCATCGCGGACATGGTGCCGCTCACCGGCGAGAACGCGCTGCTCGTGCGCCGGGGACTCCAGGCGTTGAGCGGCGCCAATGGGCCGGGGCTCGCCGCGCTGCTCAAGGCCGCGCGCGTCGAAGGCATCCCCACCGCTCAACAAATCGCCTTCGGCGTCGCGCCGCGGCTCAACGCGGTGGGCCGCATGGGTGGCGCGGAGGACGCGGTGAAGCTGCTCCTCACCCGCGACGCGGTGGAAGCGGAGCGGCTGGCGGAGCGGGTCGAGCAACTCAACTCGGAGCGCCGCGCGGTGCAGAAAGCTCTTTCGGAGCGGCTGCCGCCGCCGGATGGGGCGGCCTTCGACCTCGTCATCGAGCCGGAGGCCCACAAGGGCGTCATCGGCATCGTCGCGGGCCAGCGCAGCCGCGAGAGCGGCAAGCCCACGGCCGTCTGCACGGTGCTGGATGGCATGGCCCACTGCTCGCTCCGCGCGCCCGAGGGCTACGACCTCGGCGCCCTGCTCGACCTGGCGCGGCCCTTCCTCCGCAGTGGCGGCGGCCATCGGCTCGCGGCGGGCATGAGTTTCGAGCCCGGGCGCTTGAGCTTCCTCCGTCAGGCGCTGAATCGTGGCGCGGAAGGTCAGGCCTCCGGCGCGGCCGCGCCCAGTCTGCCCCTGGATGGCATCGCTTCCGACATCCCGGACGCTCGGGCCCTCAGCCGCCTCGAACCCTTTGGCCAAGGCTTTCCGCCGCCCATGGCGCGGGTGGAAGGCGAAGTGCTGGGCGCACCCCAGGAATTCGGCGCGGGGCACTGGCGCTTGAAGGTGCGGGGCCTGGAAGACGGGCTCGTGTGGTTCTTCGGGGCGGAGCGGGGCGCGCTTCCCGCCAGCGGGCCTCTGCGGGTCGCGGTCGCGCCGGAGGATCATCCTCGCTTCGGCCGCAGTTGGCGTGTGGAGGCCGCGCTATGAACGCCTGGCCGCTCCCCGGCAACCGCGATCCGCGCTGGCGCGTCCTTGGCTGGGTCTGCATCGCCGCGGGACTCGGCTTCACGGGCCTGTTCATGCTCCAGGGGCCGCGCCGCTTGAAGGGACTCACGGGCAGCGGACTCTTCGATCCCGGCATGGCCGGCACGCGCGGCACGCTGACGGAAGCCCTTGGCGGCGGGCACATGACGCTCGACTACCGCACGCTGGAAGGCACCGAGCAGGACATGCGGCTCAAAGGCGTGACGGGCCAGCTCCTGGACAGCACCGGGCGGTGGCATCTCAAGTCGCCTTCCGCGCGGCGGCTGGATCAGGCGTGGACGCTGGATGGACCGCTGGATTTGGATCTCGTGGATGGTTCGGGAGCGCAGCTCGGCCTGGGCCACATGACCGGCGACGGCGGCGCGATGCTCTGGAAGGATGGCGTCTGGACCGGTCTCCAGCCCCTCGTGTGGACGAGCCGCCAAGGCGCGGGCAGCGGCGAATGGCACCTTCCCGCCGGGTGGATGCGGCAGGCGGACGGCAAGTTCGTCGTGCGGCAGGGCGGTGTGCGCTGGGTCGCCTCGGAGCCGGGCGCGCTGAAGGCGATGGAGGCCGCGCGGCTTTGGGCCACGCCGGGCTTCGAAGAAGGACACCTCGAAGACGCGGTCGCCACCTTGGCGGGCGGCGTCGCCCGAGCCGCCACGGCGGATGTGGACGCCACCACGGTGCGGTGGCCCGCGCCCCTCAGCTTCACCCGCGAGGATGGGTGGAAGGGCACCGCCGCGGGCGGCGAGGCGCCGCGCCCCGCGCCGGGACAGCCCTTCCAGCAAGTGGAGCTGAAGGCCTTCCACGCGGAGCGCCAAGGCGTCGAAGGTGCGGAAGCCCTCGACGCGCTGGGCGCGCGGTGGACGCCCGCCGGGTTGAGGTTGGAAGGGTCGGTGACCTGGGCTCAGACCTATCAAGGCGTGCCGTTGAAACTCCAGGGTCCGGCGGTGATCCTCCGCAACGCTCCCGGCGGCGATCTTCCCAAGGATCTGCCCCTGGGTCATGCGATGGCCGATGGTCATCCCGTGCTCACCTGGGGCGATCGCAGCCTCACCGCGCCTCGGATGGAAGTGGATCGCGCCACCCGCCGATGGAAGTTGGCCGCGCCAGTGCTGGGGCGCGGCACGGATGGCAGCTTCACGGGCCAATCCGCGCAAGGCTCGCCCGCCGCGTGGACCGTGGCTGGGCCGGTGAATCTCGCACTCACGAGCGGCGGCAGGCTGCGGGGCAATCAACTTCTCTGGCAGACCGGAACCTGGACGCTGCAAGGCAACCCCGCCACCTGGACGCGGCTGCGCGAGCGGCTTTCGGGGCCGCGCATCCTCCGCAGCGGCGAGACGCTGGATTTCCCGGAAGGCCTGCAAGGCGCGGAGGCGGGACCGGATGGCGATCTGACGATCCGCGCGGCGCAGGGCCACGGCGATGAGGCTTCACTCAAGCTGACCGGAGGCGTGGCCTGTTCTGGACCCGGTTGGCGCGTGGAAGCCCCCACGGTCGTCGTCGTGTTCGGCCCGGGCCGCGTGGTGAAGGCCATCCACGCCACGGGCGGGGCCTCGCTCAAGGGCCGCTACGGCGAAGGCAAGGGCGAAGCGCTCGACATGACGCTCCCGGTCGGCGCGCCCGCCGTGGTGAGCTGGCAAGGGCGCGTGCGCGGCGAAGGCGAGACTTCATGGTAGGAATGGGAATGGACCCAGCTCCCGATCAGGCCCGGCCGAAGCTCGTCGCCAAGAACCTCCAGAAGCGGTTCGGCGAGCGCGTCGTCGTCCGCGATGTGGGCCTGGAAGTCGCGCAAGGCGAAGTGGTGGGCCTGCTCGGCCCCAACGGCGCGGGCAAGACGACGACCTTCTACATGGTGGTGGGCGTGGAAGCGCCCGATCACGGCGAGATCCAGTGGATGGGCCAGGACATCACGAACGCGCCCATGCACCGCCGCGCGCGGCTCGGCATAGGCTACCTGCCGCAGGAATCTTCCGTGTTCCGTGGGCTCACGGTGTGGGAGAACCTCATGGCCCTCGCGGAGCTCCAGCCCATCCCGCGGGATGAGCAGGTGGCGCGCTGCGAGAAGCTGCTCGCGGAATTCCACCTGGAGAAGGTCCGCCACACGCTCGGCATGAGCCTCTCTGGCGGCGAGCGCCGCCGCTGCGAGCTGGCCCGCGCGCTCGTCACCGACCCGCGCATCATGCTGCTGGATGAGCCCTTCGCGGGCGTGGACCCGAAGTCGGTGCTGGAGATCCAAGGCCTCATCGCGGACCTCAAGGCGCGCGGCATCGGCGTGCTCATCACCGACCACAATGTCCGCGAAACCTTGCAGATCGCCGAGCGCGCCTATATCTTGGCGGACGGAATGATCATGAAGCACGGACTACCCGAGGAAATCACGGCCGACCCCGACATCCGCCGGGTCTACCTCGGCGAGCGCTTCAGGCTGGACTGAGGCGACGATGGCCAGCGGTCCCTACCTCTCCCAGCGGCTCAGCCAAAGCCAGACGCTCGCGCTGACGCCCGCGATGCAATTGAAGTTGAAGCTCTGGCAGATGAACCTGCTGGAGCTTGGCCAGACCATCGAGAAGGAGCTGGAGGAGAATCCGCTCCTCGAATTGGCGGAGGACGGCGACGAACTGCCTTCCGTCGAGGCGCTGGAGGAAGGCCGTGATTCCGAGGTGCTGGACGCGCCCCAGGAATCCGCCGATAGCGTGGACGCCGCGGACATGCCCGAAGGCGTGGACACCGTGGATCTCGGCCCCTTGCCGGAATCGTCGTCGGAGCTGGATCCGGATTCGAACCTCGAAGCCTTCACGGAAGAGGCCGTGGCTCAGGTGGTCGAGACTGAGTTCGGCGCGGAGAATTCCTGGGACGCGGACATGCCCCGCACCTCCAGCCTTCCAGAAGAAGACCGCATGTCCTGGGAAGATCGCCTCAGCGCCACGGAGACGCTCCAGGACCATCTGGTGGGTCAGCTCTATGAGACCTTGGACCATGAGGATCCCCGCGCCGCGCTGGTGGAGAAGCTCATTGACCGGCTAGACGCGAAGGGCTTCCTGCGCCTTTCGCCCGACGATCCTTCCGAAACCAACGCTGCCGCCTTGGCCGCGGACCTCGGCTGCTCCCCGGAAACGCTTCGCGAGGCGCTGGACCTGCTCCAGGAATTCGATCCCAGCGGCATCGGCTGCTTCACCTTGCAGGAATGCCTGCTGCTCCAGCTCCGCCACGCGGGCGTCGAACCCGATGACCTCGCGGTGCGCATCATCGAGCGCCACGCGGATCTGCTCGCCCAGCGGGACAGCGGCAAACTCCGCAAGGTGCTCGGTTGCAGCGAGGAAGAACTGGCCGCGGCCATGGAATTGCTCCGCCACCTCCATCCCGCGCCGGGACGGGCCTTCGATCTCGATTCGGACCGCGTGGTGAAGCCGGATGTGGTCGTGCTGAAAGGCGACGACGGCAACTGGAAGATCTACCTCAACGACGATGGGTTGCCGCGCCTCAAGGTGAACGGCGACTACCGCCGCTTCCTCGATGCGACCGAAGCCAAGGCGGAGAAGGATTTCATCCGCGACCGCTTCCGCTCCGCCCGCGATTTCATCCGAGGCGTCGAGGACCGCAACCGCACCGTCCTGCGCGTCTCCGCGTCCATCGTGGACTTGCAGAAGGACTTCCTGGATCGCGGCGTCGAGGGCTTGCGCCCCATGGTGTTGCGGGATGTGGCGGAAGCTACCGGCTTCCACGAAAGCACCATCTCCCGGGTGGTGAAGGCCAAGACGATCCACACGCCCCAAGGGCTTTTCGACCTCAATTATTTCTTCAGCGCCTCCCTCGGCAGCGAAAGCGGCGAGGATGTCTCGGCCACGGTGGTCAAGCACAAGATCAAGGCGCTGCTTTCCGCCGAGGATCCCGCCAAGCCGCTCTCCGACGAGACGATTTCCAAGCTCCTGTCCCGGGAAGGGATCAATGTGGCGCGCCGAACTGTGAATAAATACCGCGAGGAATTGAAAATCCCACCCGCTTCCCGGCGCCGCAGAAGGTGATTGCATTCCCGCATTCCGGACCTACACTCGCTCCACCGATGATCCGTTCCCTCCCGCGCCCGGCGATCCTCCACGAGGTCCCGGGCGTTTGTGTTCCACCCCGGGCCCGCGGGCCCCGCTTCAGGAGCAAGCCATGAAGGTCACCTTCACCGGCCGCCATGTGGAAGTCTCATCCGCTCTCAAGGCCCAGGCGCAGGAACGCCTGGACAAGATGGCGTCCTTCCTCGACGACATCATTGATGTCCATGTCACTTTCTCGGTGGAGAGGCATCGGCATGAGGCCGAGGTCACGCTGAAGACCCGCGCCAGCGCCTTTGTCGCCTCCGCCGAAAGCCAGGACATGTACAAGAGCCTCGCCGAGGCCATGGACAAGCTGGAGTCCCAGGCCCACAAGCAGGCCGCCAAGCGGAAGGAAGGCCGCCATGAGGCGACTCCCCGCAAGGATCTGGTGGCCGAAGAGGCCTGAGGGCTCGCTGCCTGCGCTTGAAGGGGGCCCTCGGGCCCCCTTCGCGTTAAACTAGGCGGCTGGAGCGACCATGCCGGATCCGACCCACGAATACGCCCCCAAGGACACCACGGAGCCCACCCAGCTCTGCGAGAAGTGCCGCCGGGCCTACACGCTTTCCCACTTCAGCCACGGCATCGAGGGGCAGGAGAAGGTCTGCCGCCGCTGCCTGCGGGCCATCGGCTACCAGGCCTGAGATGAGCGTCGCTGCCGCGTCCATCCTTGACGGCGTCCTCGCCGGCCGCCGCGTGACGGAGGAGGAAGCCCTCTTCTTGCTCGAGCATGCGGACCAGCAGGATCTGGCCTTGGCGGCGACGGCCGTGCGCAACCGGCACAACGATCCGAAGCGCGTCAGCTACATTATTGACCGCAATGTGAACTACACGGATGTGTGCCAGATCTACTGCACCTTCTGCGCCTTCTACCACAAGCCCGGCGACGCGCGCGGCTATGTGCTGACGAAGGACCAGATCCGGCAGAAGGCCGAAGAGACCAAGGCACTCGGCGGCACGGGCTTCCTCATGCAGGGCGGCGTGAACCCGGACCTGCCCTGGGACTACTACCTGGACCTGGTCCACTTCATCAGCCATGACCTGGGCATCTGGCTCCACGGCTTCAGCCCGGTGGAGATCCAGATGATGGCGAAGCTGAGCGGCCAGTCGCTCCAGAAGACGATTTCGGACCTGCGCGACGCGGGCCTGGGTTCCATCCCCGGCGGGGGCGCGGAGATCCTCGTGGACCGCATCCGCAAGAAGATCGCCCCCCTCAAGGGCGGGCCGGACAAGTGGCTCGAGGTGATGGAGGCCGCGCACGAAGTGGGCATGAAGACCACGGGCACCATGATGTTTGGCATCACGGAGACCATGGCCGAGCGCGTCGAGCACTTCCGCGTCCTGCGCGAGCAGCAGGACCGCTCCCTCGCGCGCGGCAACGGCGGCGGCTACACGGCCTTCGCGGCCTGGCCCTTCCAGAGCGGCCACACGGTCTGGGAAGGCAAGATCCAGAAGCCCACCGACGCCGAGTACCTGCGCACCATCGCCGTGGCCCGCATCTACATGGACAACTTCGCCCATATGCAGTCTTCCTGGGTGACCATGGGCAAGAAGACCGGCCAGGCCGCGCTGCACTTCGGCTGCGACGACATGGGCTCCCTCATGCTGGAGGAGAATGTCGTCAGCGCCGCGGGCACCTGCTACAGCGTGAACAAGGCCGAAATGCTCCGCCTCATCCGCGACGCCGGCTTCGAACCCTGGCAGCGGGATAACATCTACGGCGTCGTGGACGCGGCGCCGACCGCGGCCTGATACACTTTCAGGGTCCGAGGAGCGCTGCGAGACGCCTGTCCCAGGCTCGGACCCCTGGATCCAACGGCGCTCACCTCTCAACCTTCCGGTTGGCGCGGTGAGCGCCGCCGCTTTTTTTGAGGAGCCGACATGAGCGTCGGAACGCAGCAGGATTTCCTCGTCGCCGATCTTTCCCTGGCCGACTGGGGACGCAAGGAACTGAACATCGCCGAGGGCGAGATGCCCGCGCTGATGGCCATCCGCAAAGAGTACGCCGGAGCGCAGCCGCTGAAGGGCGCGCGCATCGCGGGCTCGCTGCACATGACCATCCAGACGGCCGTGCTCATCGAGACGCTGAAGGCGCTGGGCGCGGAAGTCCGTTGGGCCAGCTGCAACATCTACAGCACCCAGGACCACGCCGCCGCGGCCATCGCCAAGGCCGGCATCCCCGTCTTCGCCGTGAAGGGCGAGACGCTGGCCGAGTACTGGGAATACACCCACCGCATCTTCGACTTTGAAGGCGGCGCGAACATGATCCTGGATGACGGCGGCGACGCGACGCTGCTGCTGCACCTCGGCGCCCGCGCCGAGGATGATCCCTCCCTGCTCGCCAAGCCCGGCAGCGAAGAGGAGACGGTGCTCTTCGCCGCCATCAAGAAGCGCAACGCCGAACAGCCCGGCTGGTACAAGAAGCAGCTCGCGGCCATCCAGGGCGTGACGGAGGAAACCACCACCGGCGTCCATCGCCTCTATGAGATGGCCAAGAAGGGCGAGTTGAAGTTCCCCGCAATCAATGTCAACGACAGCGTGACGAAGAGCAAGTTCGACAACCTCTACGGCTGCCGCGAAAGCCTCGTGGACGCCATCAAGCGGGCCACGGATGTGATGGTGGCCGGCAAGATCGCCGTCGTCTGCGGCTACGGCGATGTGGGCAAGGGCTCGGCCCAGGCCCTGCGCGCGCTGAGCGCCCAGGTGTGGATCACGGAAGTGGACCCCATCTGCGCCCTTCAGGCGGCCATGGAAGGCTACCGCGTCGTGACCATGGACGAGGCCTGCGACAAGGCGGACATCTTCGTGACGGCCACGGGCAACTTCCATGTGATCACCCACGACCACATGAAGCGCATGAAGCACAACGCCATCGTGTGCAACATCGGCCACTTCGATAGCGAGATTGATATCGCCTCGCTGGAGCAGTACAAGTGGGAGGAGATCAAGCCCCAGGTGGACCATGTGGTCTTCCCAGACGGCAACCGCATCATCGTCCTCGCCAAGGGCCGCCTCGTGAACCTGGGCTGCGGCACGGGCCATCCAAGCTATGTGATGTCCTCTTCCTTCGCCAACCAGACGCTGGCCCAGATCGAGCTCTGGACGAAGAAGGACGAGTACAAGATCGGCGTCTACACCTTGCCCAAGCAGCTGGATGAGAAGGTGGCGCGCCTGCAGCTCACCACGCTCAACGCCAGGCTCACCGAACTGCGCCCCGACCAGGCCAAGTACATCGGCGTACAGGTGGAAGGCCCCTACAAGACGGACCACTACCGCTACTGAGGCCTTCCGTTCCCGTGAAGGGCGGGCCCCCGGGCCCGCCCTTTCCCTTTCCGGCCCAGCCCCGCGCCGCGGCTCCGTGCGATCATCAACGGACGCGCATCGGGAGCCCCATGCCTTCGGATGATTCCAAATCCTCTTTGCCCGCCACGCTCGGCTGGGTGGTCGCCGCGGCCGCGCTCGGAGCCTTGGGCGCAGTCTGGTTCCTGGGCAAACAGAAGGCCTCGCCAGCGCCCGCGCCCGTCGCCGCCTTGCCCGCGCCGGCTCCCATCATAGCGGCCACGCCCCTTCCTGCCGCCCAGCCTGCGGCTCCCCAGGACGCGCCCACGGAGATGGTGGCGCGGAAGGCCCTGCCCGCGGTGGTCACCGTCGTCACGGACGAGGGCCGCGGCAGCGCCTTCTTCATCGCGCCCGACAAGCTCCTGACGAACGCCCATGTGGTGGGCCGCAACGCCTGGGTGCGCCTCAAGACGCAGGACAACGGCGAGATCGACGCGACGGTGGACAGCGTGGACGCGGACTACGATGTGGCGGTCCTGAAGATCCGCCAGCCCAAGGCTACGCAGGCCGTCCTTCCGCTCGGATCCATGGAGCAGACGCGCACCGGCGAGCAGGTCATCGCCATCGGATCCCCCTTGGGGATGCTGCAGAACACCGTCACCCAGGGCATCCTCAGCGGCTACCGCCAGATCGGCCCCGTGATCTACCTGCAGACGGACGCGGCGCTCAATCCAGGCAACAGCGGGGGCCCGCTCATGGACGCGAAGGGCACGGTCGTCGGCATCAACTCCGCGGTGATCAAGGGCGCCCAGGGGCTGAACTTCGCCATCGCCATCAACCACGCCAAGGCGATGCTGGAGCACGGTTCCGCGGCGCTGGCCAGCGTGCCCGCAGGCTTCACGGTGCAGAACATGACGCCCGACGGCGTGCCGACCCAGTCCGACCAGCAGCGGGAGGCCGGAACCAGGCTCTATGAGCAGCGGCTCGCCGAGCTTTCGAAGTACGCCGATTCGCTGGACACCGCCTGGGCCCGCTTCATGGCGGAAGGGTGGCAGGGGAAGGTCGTGGGCAATTTCGATCGGAGCTGGTACTGCCTCTACACGCCGGGCGCCCTTCAGGGCGCGCCGATCTC
The DNA here is from genome assembly GCA_964472275.1 of uncultured Solibacteraceae bacterium. Classification (GTDB taxonomy): domain Bacteria; phylum Acidobacteriota; class Holophagae; order Holophagales; family Holophagaceae; genus JAFDVN01. The sequence goes on along the minus strand of CAYYJN010000007.1, from coordinate 9,642 downwards.
CGGATATGACGCGACCTTCAACCGCCTCCTGGCGGCGGCAAACCAAGTGAAGGCCAAGCTCGCGACCACTGAGGAGGACGCGCGCCAGGCAGGCGTCTTCCCGGGTGTCCGCCGGGATCTGCGCCAGCGCTACCGGCTGGACTATCCCGGATGGGATCGCTGAACGGCGTTCCATGATCCCCGTCCTCACCGCCGAGGAGATGCGGCAGCTGGAGCGCGAGGCCATCGCGTCCGGGCGTGTGTCCTCGCTGGAACTGCAGGAACGGGCGGCCCGCGGCGCGGCTTCGCTCGTGCCGGAGGGCGTGCTCGTGGAAGTCATCGCGGGCCCCGGCAACAACGGCGGCGACGCGCTGGCCGTGGCGCGGCTCCTGCAGGAGCGCGGCGAGCGTGTGCGCGTGTGGCCCCTTTCTAAGGAATGGAAGGGCGACGCGGCGGTCCAGGCTTCGCGATGGACAGGGCCCGTAGCTGTCTCCGCGCATCCCGGCGGCGAGGCCTTCGCGGCGGAGGCCTGGTTCGTGGATGGGATGTTCGGATTGAACGCGAACCGTCCGCTAGAGGGCACCGCCGCCGCATGGCGTGAGGCGATGGAAGGCCGTCCGGTCCTGGCCCTCGATCAGCCCAGCTGGATCCGCCCCGATGATGCGGATGCGCAGGGACTATCCGTCCCTCGCACGGCCTGCTTTGGCGCGCTCAAGCTCTGCCACGCGCTGGATCCGTCGCGGTCCCAGTGCGGAGAAATCCATGTGGTGGATCTCGGCTTGGAGGCGGTGAAGGCCTCCCACTGGATCTTCGATGAGCCGGTCCTGCCGATGCCAGACCGGAGGGCCCACAAGCGCAGCCGCGGCCATGTGGCCATCCGCGCGGGCTCGCTGGGCATGAGCGGCGCGGCCGTGCTCGCGGCCCTCGGCGCGCTTCGTGCGGGAGCCGGCCTCGTGACGGTGCTCGCGGACGCGGAGGTGCGCACTGAGATCGCCTGCCAGATCCCCGAGGCGATGGTGAAGCCGTGGACCGGCGTTCTTCCGGATGGCGTGGATGTGCTGCTCGTCGGCCCGGGCGGCGTCACAGAGATCCCCGCGTGGAACGGGCCGCTGGTGCTCGACGCTTCCGCGTTGCACGAAGGTGAAGGACCGCGATGGATGGCCCGGCCCGACACCATCCTCACGCCGCATCCCGGCGAGTTCGCGCGGCTCTTTGGCGCGCCCAAGCAGACGCGCGTGAAGGACCGTCTCGATCAGGCCCGCGCCCTGAATGGCCCGGGCGTCTGCCTGCTGAAGGGCCCCCAAAGCCTCACCGTGGGTGGCGACCTCGATGAAATTTGGATCAATGACACGGGCCACTGGGGCCTCGCCACCGGCGGCACGGGGGACTTCCTCGCGGGCATGGTGACGGGATTGCGCGCCCAAAAGCTCGCTCCGCGCGAAGCCGCGGCCAGCGCGGCCTGGCTCCATGGCGCCTGCGCGGATCGCCTTGGGCTGGGACCGCTCCTGCCGCGGGATCTCACAGAAGAATTACCGAAGCTGCTGAGGGAGCTTTATGCCTGATCGTTTCCTCGCAGACGAGGTGGAGACCGAGGCGCTGGCCACGGAACTGGCCACGCTCACGCCCAGCGGCGGCGTGTGGCTCCTGCGCGGCGAGCTGGGCGCGGGCAAGACCACCTGGACCCGCGGCTTCGTGCGCGGCCTCGGCGGCGATCCCGAACAGGTCGCCTCGCCCACCTACGCCGTGCTGCACCGCTACGACACGCCGCGCGGCCGCGTCTTCCACCTGGACCTTTACCGGCTTGGCCCCGACGGCGCCTGGGGTTTGGGCCTGGACGAGGATCTGAAGCCGGAAGATTTCCTCGTCGCCGAATGGCCCGGCGAAGGCGGGCCTTGGGAGGGGCGGTGGGTCGGAAGGCTTGCGCTCACTCCAGAACGCGATGGCCGGAGGGCCGCCTGGGAGATGATGGTTCCATGCTTCTGACGCTGCTTGCCGTCTTCGCCCTTCTCGCCGCCTTGATCGCGGCTTTCGGCTCGTGGCGCAAACCTGCGCCGGACACGGCTCCGGTGGATGCGCTGCGCCGGGATCTCGCCTCAGGTCTGGGTGAGCTGAAGCCCTTGCACGAGGCCACCGCGCGCATCAGCCGCGATCTGGAAGGACTGAAAGGCGCCCAGGCCGAATCGCTGGCCGCCCGCTTCCAGGACCTGAACGACGCGATCCAGAAAGCGCTCGCCGAGGCGCGGAAAGAGCAGGGCGCCCAGCTTCTGGCGGTCCAGGACCGCGTGGACGCGCGGCTCCTCTCCATCCAGAAGGCCAATGACGAAAAACTCGAACAGATGCGCCGCACCGTGGATGAGAAGCTCCACGACACCCTGGAGAAGCGCCTCGGCGAATCCTTCAAGCTCGTCTCCGAGCGCCTGGAGCTGGTTCAGAAAGGGCTCGGCGAGATGCGGAACCTCGCCAGCGATGTGGGCGGCCTCAAGCGCGCGCTGACCAATGTGAAGACCCGCGGCGTCATGGGCGAGGCCCAGCTCGCCGCGCTGCTGGAGCAGTTCCTCGCGCCGGGGCAGTACGCCGCCAATGTGAAGATCAGGCCTCGCTCCAATGAGGTCGTCGAGTTCGCCGTGAAGCTTCCGGGCGGCGAAGAAGGCGAGTCGGTTTGGCTTCCCGTGGACGCCAAGTTCCCCACCGAGGATTACCAGCGCCTCATGGACGCCTACGAGGCCGGAGACCTGCCTTCGGTTGAGCGCGCGGCCCAGGCGCTGGAGGCGCGCCTCCTCGGCCAGGCGCGGGACATCCGGGACAAATACATCGCGCCGCCCCACAGCACGGATTTCGCGCTGCTCTTCCTGCCCTTCGAGGGCCTCTACGCCGAAGCGCTCCGTCGTCCCGGTTTGCTTGAGCGCTTGCAGCGCGATTGCAAGGTGACGCTCGTCGGCCCGACGACGCTCACAGCCTTCCTCAACAGCCTCCAAGTCGGCTTCAAGACGCTGGCGATTTCCAAGCAGAGCGGGGAAGTCTGGAAGACGCTCGGCGCCATCAAGACCGATTTCAGCAAGTTCGGCGAGGCCCTCGAGGCCCTGGACAAGAAGCTGGATGAGGCGAAATCCAAGCTGGGCGCGGCCTCGGAGCGGCGGCGCATGCTCTCCGACAAGCTCAAGAAGGTGGAGGCCCTGCCCGATGCGGAGGCCCAGGCCGTTCTGGGAATGGAAGCCGCCGACTCAGAAGAAAGCTGACTTTTTCGGGCTTTCTGATACAACCTCCGCAGGAAGAACCGCTTCCGGCGCGAGGCGCCCATGTCGAACCGCAAGGACAGGCACGGTCCGGGCGAGGTCATCGCCGTGGACCGGAACTATGTCCCGATGCAGGAATGCTCGCGCCGCCACGCCATCCGCGCGGTGGCCGCGGGCCGGGCCTGGGTGCTGGACGCCGCGAGCCTCGAGCGCCGGGCGGAACTGGCGGAGGTCATCGAGCTCATCGTCTTCCCCCACGCCGCCGCCTGCAACGAGAGCAAGTTCCTCATGGGCCGCCTGGAGCGCCGCGTCCGCAAGCGGGACGGCCATGTGTGCCAGTACGAAGGCTGCCATCACAAGGCGACGACGGTGGACCATGTGGTCCCGCTCTGCCAGGGCGGCCAGAACACCTGGCAGAACCTCGTGGCCTGCTGCCTCTCCTGCAATCAGAAGAAGGGCGGCCGCACACCGGACCAGGCAGGCATGAAACTCAAGCGCGCTCCCAAAGGCCCGCGCGCCCATCTCTTCGAACGCTTCGAGGAACTGCTGAAGCGGGCGAGCAGCGCGGCTTAGGAAAGCACGGCGCGTAAGGCGCGCGTCTTCACTTCCAGCTCGGCCCATTCCCTGGCGGGGTCGCTGCGGAGGGTGATGCCGCCTCCGGCCCAGTAGCGGATGCGAGTCGGCTCCACTTCGGCGGTGCGGATGGGGAGGGCGAGATCCAGGTCGCCATTCGGCCCGATCCACCCGAGGGCGCCGCAATAGAAGCCACGGGGCGCGGCTTCAGCTTTCGCCAGATGGGCGCACACGGCATGTTTCGGCGCGCCGGTGACGCTGCCGCCTGGGAGCGCCGAGCGAAGCAGCTCGGCCAGTCCGAGGTTGGGTCGCGCGTGGGATTCCACGCGACTGACGAGGTGCTGCACGGTGGGAAAGGTCTCTACTTCCCGGAAGCGCGGCACTTTCACGGTTCCCACGGCGGAGACGCGGCCGAGATCGTTGCGCACCAGGTCCACGATCATCGCGTGTTCCGCCCGCTCCTTGGGATCGTCGGCGAGCGCCGCGGCGAGAGTCTGATCGTGGGCCGAATCTCCCGTCAGCGGCGCGGTGCCTTTGATAGGCTCGCTCCAGATATGGTCGCCGCGCCGCGCCAGCAGCCGTTCCATGGAGAGGCTAAGGAGACGGCGATCTCCGGCATCCAGAAAGGCTCCATAGGGTGGCCTCGCCCGACGGAACGCCGCCAACGCGAGGGTGATGACATCGCCCGCGAACGGTCCCTCGAAGGGCACACAGAGATTCGCCACATAGAAGGCCCCATCGCGGATGAGGCGCTGAATGGCCTCCACGGCGGCGCGATGCGCATTCGCGTCCCATCGCGGTTCCAGATCGCCGTGGGCGCGTTGAAGGGTGCAGGCTGAGGCGAAGGTTGGCGGGAGAGGAGGCGCTGTCTCGAAGCCCCAAAGTTCGGTCTTGGCGTCCAGGACGCGAATGGCGGCGCGCGCGCCCCGCCAGTGCATGCCGAGACTCGCTTCTAAAGGTGGCTTGTGAGGCAGGCCCGCCTCAGAGCAGGCCAATTCGTAAGTGGCCGCGCCGATCCAGGGGCCGAGCGCGAGGTGAGCCTCCAGGGCTTCCCACGGAGAACCCGGCACGGAGTCGCCATCAAGGGTGGTGCGCCACGCGTCGTCCACCCACCGGCTCTCCAGGACGGGACCGCCAGGCAGGACCAGAAGATCGCCACCTTCATCGCCGGGCCTTACTTGGCCCGTGTGAAGCCAGGCCGCGCCTTCCCGCAGCAGACCCTGGGCGCAGGCGGGCCAGGGGCCGGGCAAGCGCAGATCGTGGCGGTGGCGCGGCTTCATGCCCCATGATGGCAGACCGACCGATTCGCCAATTAACGGCCTGAAAACATGCGAAATCCAGATGTTTCCCGCTAAAGTGGTCCCAGAACCCGGAGCCATCATGCCCACCGTAGACATCAGTTCCGCCAATGGCAAGGATTTCGCCGGAGACGCGCTCATCGTGCCGGTCTTCTCCGGCCGCGAGCGGCACCGGCTTCCCCTCTCCGTGAGCAAGGTGGCGCGGGCGGTGATGGATGAATCCGACTTCAAGGCCGACTACCAAGAGCTCGTCCCTCTCCACCACCCCAACGGCGTCAAGGGCGCGCGGTGGATGGTGCTGGTGGGCTTGGGCGATGAGGAGCAGGTGACGCTCAACAAGATCCGCAAGGCCGTGGGCGTGGCCGCGCGCCACTGCCTCAAGAAAGGTTGGAAGGACATCGGCCTGCTCGCGCCGTCCACGGTGAGCCTGGACCACGACGCGGTGCAGATCGCCGCCACCGAAGGCGCGCTGTTGGCGGACTACGAGTTCACAGCCTTCAAGGGCGCCAAGCCGGAGCCGAAGAAGTTCCGCAACTTGGAGGTCTTCACGAACGGCGACGACACCCGCAAGGCCCGCCGCCACCTGCCCGTGATCCAGGCGGGCGTCGCGGCCTGCCACCGGGTCCGCGAGCTGGCCAGCACCCCGGCGGGCCATCTCTATCCGGAGACTTTCGCGGCCGAAGCTCAGAAGGTCGCCAAGCAGCACAAGCTCCACTGCGAAGTGCTGGACGAGAAGGCCCTCGCCGAAGGCGGTTTCCGCTCGGTGCTGGCGGTGGGCCAGGGCAGTTCCAAGGCTCCCCGCGTGGTGAAGCTCGAATACAAGCCCAAGGACGCCAAGCGCCACATCGTCCTGGTGGGCAAGGGCGTCACCTTCGATTCCGGCGGCCTCAGCCTCAAAGACGCCTCCAGCATGGAGACGATGAAGGACGACATGACCGGCGCGGCCATCGTGCTCGCGACCATGGCCGCCGCGGCTCAGGTGGAAGCGCCCGTGCGCGTCACGGGCCTCATGGGCCTCGTGGAGAACATGCCGGACGGCAACAGCTACCGGCCCGGCGATGTGCTCCACTCCCGCAGCGGCAAGACGGTGGAAGTGCTCAACACGGACGCGGAAGGCCGCCTTGTCCTCTCCGACCTGCTGCACTGGGCCTCGGAGATGGGCGCGGACCACATCGTGAATCTGGCCACGCTCACCGGCGCGGCGCTCATCGCCCTGGGCGATGGCGTCAACGCCATCATGGGCACGGATCAGAAGCTGGTGGAGCGGCTCATCCAGGCGGGCGGCGCCACCGGCGAGCACATCTGGCAGCTGCCCTTGGTGGAGGAGTACCGGGACCTGCTCAAGAGCCCCTTGGCGGACCTCAAGAACATCACCGGCATCCGCTGGGGCGGCACCATCACGGCGGGGCTCTTCCTCCGGGAGTTCGTCGGCGGGGCCTCCTGGGCCCATGTGGACCTGTCCGCCTGCTGGTCGAGCAAGGAGCGGGATTACCGGCCTTTTGGACCCTCCGGAGAAGGCCCCCGGTTCCTGTTGGACTGGCTGGTGGACTGAATCCGGTCACAATCCAAAATCTTTTGATTTCAACCCCTTGACCTTGGGCGGCCCTTGGCGTTTATTGAGGGCACCTTCCCCATCGCCCGCCCGGAGGAGTCCCCCCATGGATTCGGTGGAAACCCTGACCAAGGCCGACTTGGCCAAGCACCTCATGGACAAGCTCGAGCTGGGCAAGAAGGAGGCGGATCTCCTCGTCCAGACCTTCCTGGACAGCGTCATCGAGGCGTTGCGACAGGGAGATGGCGTGGAGCTGCGCGGCTTCGGCAGCTTCCGGCTCCGGGATCGCAAAGGTCGCACCGGGCGCAACCCCCGCAGCGGGGAGAGCATCGAGGTGCCGCCCAAGCGGGTGGTTTATTTCAAACTCGGAAAAGAGCTTCGCAGCAAACTCATTGACGAGTAGAATTTCCGCATGACATCCCCTTCGCAAAGGAGAATTTCATGAAATTCCGCTCCCTCCTCCTCACGCTGGCCGCCTCCTTGGTGGCGGCCGTTCCGGCTTCAGCCGCTCCGAAGGCGCCCGCGCCGAACGCTTCGGCCCCTCGGCTCGCCATCCTCGATTTTAAGGCCGCTCCCGGCTGCTGGGTGGGCTGGCGCTTTGGCGGCTGGGGCAACCAGATGGACACCATCTCGGACCAGCTTCGCGATCTCTTCACCACCGAGATCGTCAATGTGAGCCACAAGCGCCTCCGCGTCATCGAGCGCGAGCGCCTTCAGGACATCCGCAACGAACTTCAGTTCCAGCAGAGCGGTGAAGTGGACACTTCCACCGTCCTCAAGGTGGGCAAGCTGCTCGGCGTGCAGTTCGTCATGACTGGCAAGGTGACCCGCTTCGCCTACAAGGAAAGCGGCATCAAGACCGGCTGGGGCGTGGGCGCGCTGGTGGGCCGCATGACGGGCGACAGCCTGGCCGGCGATGTGGCCGGTTCGGTGAATGTCCACAAGGCGAGCTTCACCGGCCGCTTGGATGTCCGCCTCATTGATGTCCAGACGGGCGAGATCCTGGGTGCCTGGAAGGATGACGGCAAGGTCGCCGACCACGCCGTGCAGATCGCCGGCACTGGCACCGAGATGAGCTACGACGAAGAGCTCGTGAACAAGGTCTTCGAGCCGGTGGTGGAGCGCATCACGCCCAAGCTCGTGAACGCGGCGCTGCAGTCCTCCGGCGAGGGCGCGGGTCAGTGAAGGGATTCAATTCCGCGAAAAGGGGCCTTCGGGCCCCTTTTCATTGGGGCGGGAGCGCCCGATCCGTGAAGGCGCGGATGTCGTTCGCGTAGGCGGGGCCTAGGAGTTCGGAACAGTGAAGGTGCCAGGTGGGAGCCGCCACCACCTGGACGCTCTGAAAGTGATCCGCGATGCGGCTCTGCATCATCGGCGGGCTGAGGCGGTCCTGAGTGGCGAGAAAGACCAGGGCGGGCGTCCGCAGCGTCTTCCCGTCGAGTCGGCCCAGCACCTTCGTCTGGTTGGGGTCGTATCCGCCCATGTGCCCGGCCCAGGCGGACGCCATCGCGCCGATGGGCGGCGCGAGAAAATGCCACCAGCGATCCTCCGGTCCGCGCACGAGGCGTTCCGCGAAGTCCCTCGAACTGATGGGTGGCCCCTCCCACACGATGCCCGCGAGCGGGCCTTCGCCTTCGGCCTCCAGGCGCGCGAGGGCCATCAAGCCCACGGAAGCGCCGAGGCTGCGGCCCATGATGAGGATGTGGCCGCGCGGCGTGCCTTCCGCTTCGAGACGATGGACGACTTCGACCACTTCCTCCGATTCCCGGACGCCGAAGGTGATGGGCGGCACGGCGCGGCCTTCGCGGATGGCGTCATCCCGATCCAGGTAGGTGAAGATGGCCGCGTCCAGGTTCGGGAACCACTTGAGGGCCGGGCTCGTGCCCCAGCGGTCGTCGCCGAAGCCATGCAGCAACAGGATCACGCCGGGCGCGGGCTTCGCGCGGTGGAGCCGCCAGAGTTGAAGGCCGTCGAAGGATGCTTCGGACCAAGCTCCGCCGGGATCGGCGCCATCGCCCTTGGCCAGTTCCGCGTAGGTCGCTTGGACTCGCGAGAGCGGCTGGGGATGGTAGAAGGGCGGATCCACCAATTCGTGGGCCACCGAGCGCGTCTTCCAGCCCATGAATCCCGCCACGCCCAGCAGCGTCAGGCCAAGGGCTCCACCCGCCATCCGCCGTCGCTTCACCAGTACCCCGTCGTGATGGCGATGTCCGCGTGGACATGGGTGACCTTGGCCTGGCAGGAGAGCCGCTCATCGGGGCTCGCGCCATTGCGGACGAACACTTCAAGCTCGTGACCGTCCATGGGAGAGAGCGCGTCCCAGCCTTGCAGCACTCGCACCCGGCAAAGGGAACAGGTCCCGCGTCCCGAGCAGGAGGAGGCCACCGGCAGGCCCGCGGCGAGGCAACTGGCCATCAGCGTCCCATGCGGTTCCAGGGTCCGCGGCCGAGGCCGCGCCATGGCGATCAGGGGCATGTCACCACTTCTCGAGGGTCGCCGTGATGCCGGGCTGAGCTTGGGCGGGCGCTTCGGCCGGGGGCTTTCCATAAAGCTCGGCGTTCAGGCGCTGCGCGAGGACGATCTCGTAGACGCCGTGATCATCGGGCATCGAAACCTGGCCGGAGGCCTGTCCAAAAGCCTCCTGAGGCCCGGACAGGAAATAGCGGTGCAGGCCGGTGGAGAGGCCGGTGACGACCAGCGCGTTGCCCTTCTTCTTGGCGGTGGTGATCGGAATCCGCGCGTCATCCAGCGTGAGCGCGATGGAGCCTTTGATCTCGCGGCTGAAGCGCAGCACCAGCGTTCCCGCGGGCACCGCCTTCTTCGGCTGCAGAGGCACCCTGCGGCAGGCGGCCGCGGGCAGGAGCAGCAGCAGGGCGGGCAGGGCCAAACGGGCGCGGATCATGGAACCTCCAGGTTCGAGGGTAGCTGAAGAAGTAAGTCCCGCAGAGGGCCGCTAGGTTCCGATCAGGGCGCGGAAGTGAAATCGGCCGTGATCTGGCCCTGCCAG
>CAYYJN010000006.1:0-75483 GCA_964472275.1 uncultured Solibacteraceae bacterium | reverse complement strand
TCAGCTTCCCAGATCAGCTCGGATGAACAACCTGATTGGCAGTTACAACTAGGCCAGCTATTAGCTTCATGGTGATGAATCCCCACTCTTCTGTGCCTTCTTTCGGCCAAGGGAGTGTATGGTCCAAATACTGGGAGTCGATTCCCCGATTGGCGCTGAAGAGAAGGATTTTTGGCGCAGCGTCAACCCCGGTTGGAGATTGCAATGGGTCTGCCATAGGCGCCTGCGCCCAGCACGAAATCGAAATCATGAAGTATGAGAATGGTCTTTTGCAAAACAGATGCCCTCAGGGTAGTTCAAGATGATTGCAGCATTCTGCCAGATGGACAGCCTTAAGCCATATGAAAATGGAGGGAGAAGGTGTCCCGATCCCTTCCAATCAGTTGGATGGTCGTCATGGGCGCATGCCTAAGTGTGCACGAAATCTAGATCTAGCTTGCTGCCCAGATCGGACCATCTCAATGCCAATGCCGTCCTGCTTGCGTGAAGAACACACGGCCTCGGCCTCATCCGGCAGGCCAAGGATGTTCTGGGGGCGTGGGGAAGGCTGTAGGCGCGGGTTTCTTCACATCTTTTAATGGCTCTGGACGCTCAACGAACCCGTGCTAGCCTCGTAGAGCATCACATTGCGAGGTCAAACATGAACCGACTCAAATCCCTCTCTCTGGCCCTCGGGCTCGTGGCCACGGCGCTCGTGGCGCAGGCGCCGGCGGAGATCCACGGCATCAACCCGGCGAACCTGGACACGAGCGTGAAGCCCTGCGACGACTTCTACGCCTACGCCAACGGCGGCTGGCTCAAGGCCAACGCCATGCCGGCGGACAAGTCCCGCTACGGCGCCTTCAACGAGCTCTACGACCACAACCGCGACATCCTGCACGGCATCCTGGAGTCGGCGGCGGCGGACAAGGCGGCCAAGCGCGGCAGCGTGGCGCAGAAGGTCGGCGACTACTACGCCGCCTCCATGGACACGGACCGCATCAACAAACTGGGCGCCAAGCCCGTCGAGGGCGATCTCGCGCTCGCGGATTCGCTGAAATCGGCCAAAGACCTGCCGGAAGTGCTCGCGAAGCTGCACAACCGGGGCATCGGCGGCGGCTTCGGCTTCGGCGTCGGCCAGGACGACAAGGACAGCACCAAGTACATCAGCGGCTTCAACCAGGGCGGCCTCGGCATGCCGGACCGCGACTACTACCTGAAGAACGACGACCGCTCCAAGTCCGTCCGCGCGGCCTACGAGGCGCACATCGCCCGCACCTTCCAGCTCCTCGGCGACAAGGAAGGCCCGGCGCAGGACGAGGCCGGAGTCGTCATGAAGATCGAGACCGCGCTGGCCACGGCCTCTTGGACCCGCGTGGAGAACCGCGATCCCATCAAGACCTACAACAAGCTGACGCTGAAGGATCTGGACAAGACCGCGCCGGGCTTCGACTGGTCCGCCTACATCGCGGATCGCGGCGTGAAGGCGAAGGATGTGCTCGTGGCGCAGCCCTCCTTCTTCACGGCCTTCGGCAAGCTGGCGGATCAGTTCAGCCCCGCCGAGTGGCGCACTTACCTGCGCTGGCATGTGATCTCCGGCGCGTCCAACCTGCTTTCCAAGCCCTTCGAGGACGAGGCCTTCTCCTTCACCCAGGCGCTCACCGGCCAGCCCCAGCAGGAAGACCGCTGGAAGCGCATGACCGCCGGGACGGACCGCGCCCTCGGCGAGGCGCTCGGCCAGCTCTATGTGAAGAAGGCCTTCCCGCCCGAGGCGAAGCAGAAGGTCCTCGACATGGTCCACAACATGCAGGCGGTGCTGCGCGACGACATCGAGACGCTGCCCTGGATGGACGCGCCGACGAAGGCCGCGGCCGTGAAGAAGCTGGACGCCTTCATGGTGAAGATGGGCTACCCCGACAAGTGGAAGGAGTACAAGTTCGAGGTGAAGCGGGATGACTTCTACGGCAACGCGCGCCGCGCCGCCGAGTTCCGCATCCAGGAGAACCTGCGCAAGCTCGGCCACCCGGTGGACCGCGCCGAGTGGGGCATGACGCCGCCCACGGTGAACGCCTACTACAACCCCTCGCTCAACGAGATCGTGTTCCCCGCCGGCATCCTGCAGGCGCCGTTCTTCGATCCCAAGGCGGATGACGCGGTGAACTACGGCGGCATCGGCGTCGTCATCGGCCACGAGATGACCCACGGCTTCGACGACCAGGGCTGCCAGTACGACGCGGACGGCAACCTGAAGAACTGGTGGACGGACGCCGTGAAGAAGAACTACGACGCCCGCACGGGCCTCGTGGTCAAGGAGTTCAACGGCTTCGAGCCCATTCCCGGCGAGCACATCAATGGCCAGCTCACGCTCGGCGAGAACATCGCCGATCTGGGCGGCCTGAAGATCGCCTACCTGGCCTGGAAGCGCAGCCTCAAGGGCCAGGACGCGCCCGTGATTGACGGCTTCACCGGCGATCAGCGCTTCTTCCTCGGCTTCGCCTCCGTGTGGCGCGAGCACACCCGCCCGCAGTACGCCTCCATGGCGTTGAAGGTGGATCCCCACAGCCCCGGCAAGTTCCGCGTGCTCGGGCCGCTGGCCAACATGCCCGAGTTCTACAAGGCCTTCGGCGTGACGGACGGCTGCAAGATGTTCCGGCCCGAAGCCGACCGCCCGAGCATCTGGTAGGCGAATTAGAATGCGTGCAGGGGGCCGAACGGCCCCCTGCGTTTTTCTCTGAGGAACCCATGCGCCGCGCCCTGTTGATCGCCTCCCTCCCCGCCGTGCTGGTGGCTCAAGCCCCGGCCTCGATGCCCAAGCCCGGCCCCAAGCCCGGCGTGGATCCCGCCTACATGGATCGCGCGGCGAAGCCCTGCGCGGACTTCTACGATTTCGCCAACGGGGCCTACGCCAAGACGCCGATCCCCGCGGCCTTCGCGGCTTATGGCGTGAATCAGGAAATTGACAATCGGAACGACGCCATCCTTCACCAGCTTCTGGATGAGGCTGCGCTGATGAAGGCGCAGGCGGGCACGCCCGAGCAGCGCATCGGCGACCTCTACGCCAGCGGTATGGACGAGGCCGCCATCGCCAAGCAGGGCGTGAAGCCCATGAAGGAAGTCTTCGCCACCATCGCCACGATCAAGGACGCGGCTTCCTTTGCGGATGCCTGCGCCTGGCTGACCCGCCACGGCATCGGCGCGCCCTTCAGCTTCTTCGTGAGCCAGGACGACAAGGACGCGACGGCGGAGATCGCCTCCCTCGGCCAGACGCGCTTCGGCCTGCCCGAGCGCGAATACTATTTCCGCCAGGACGCCAAGTCCCGGGAGCTGCGCGCGGCCTACCTCGCCCATGTGGCGCGGATGTTCGAGCTGTCGGGCGAGACGAAGGACGCGGCCGCCGCGTCGGCGCGCACCGTGCTCGATCTGGAGACGGCTCTCGCGGGCGCGTCCCGCAAGCTGGTGGATCTGCGCGATCCGGAAGCCAACTACCACAAGGTGGATCGAGCTGAAGTGGCGACCACCGCGCCGGGCTTCGACTGGGAGCGCTACTTCGCGGGCATCGGCCTGCCGGCTTCGGAGAAGAGCCTGAACCTGCGCCAGCCGGATTATCTCGCGGCCTTCGCGGCGCTTTCGCGGGAAGTCCCGGCCGAGAAGTGGCGCACACTGCTCGCCTGGCGCGCCCTCGGCTCCATGTCCTCCTACCTGCCCAAGGCCTTCGAGGACGAGAGCTTCGCCTTCTACGGCACGACCATGTCGGGTCGCAAGGAGCAGTTGCCCCGTTGGCGGCGCGTGAAGGCGGTGGTGGACGGCGACCTCGGCTTCGACCTGGGCAAGCTCTATGTGGCGAAGGCCTTCAGCCCCGCGGCGAAGGCGGAGGTCCAGAAGATGGTGGACTTCCACAAGGCCGCCATGCGCCAGATCATCCAGGAATCCACCTGGATGGGCGAAGCCACCAAGCAGAAGGCCATGGCCAAGCTGGACACGCTCGTCTCCAAGGTCGGCTACCCCGACAAGTGGCGCGACTATTCGGCGCTGAAGATCAACCGCGACTCCTACGCGGGCAACGAACTGGCGAGCCGCGTCTACGAGTTCAACTACATGATGGCGAAGCTCGGCAAGCCGGTGGACCGCACCGAGTGGGGCATGACGCCGCCCACCAACAACGCCTACTACAACCCGAGCATGAACGAGATCGTCCTGCCCGCGGGCATCCTCCAGCCGCCTTTCTTCGATGAGAAGGCGGACGAGGCCGCGAACTACGGCGCGCTCGCCTCCACCATCGGCCACGAGCTCACCCACGCCTTCGACGACGAAGGCAGCCAGTACGACGCTCAAGGAAATCTCAAGGCCTGGTGGACGCCCGAGGACCGCAAGGCCTTCGAGGAACGCGCCGCGGGCGTCATCAAGCAGTACGACGCCTTCGAGGCCGTGCCCGGCGTGCACTTGAACGGCAAGCAGACGCTCGGCGAGAACATCGCCGACATCGGCGGCCTCAAGGTGGCCTACCTCGCCTACCAGATGGCGACCAAGGGCAAGACGCTGCCGGTGGTGGACGGCCTCACGGCGGACCAGCGCTTCTTCGTCGCCTTCGCCCAAGGCTGGCGCACCAACCAGCGCGAGCAGCAGCTCCGCAACCAGGCCTACTCCGATGTGCACAGCCCCGTGCGCTTCCGCGTGGTCGGGCCGGTGGAGGATCTGCCGTCCTTCTACACGACCTTCGGCTGCCCCGTTCCCGAAGGCATTCCGCAGGTCTGGTAGCTCCGGCGCAGACCGCCAAAAGTTCAGCCGATTACCGCCCGCGACGCTTAGGTATCCTGGCCTATCTGTCGGGAGCCCCGCATGGCGAAGCTCGTCTACACCTTCGGCGCCGATCGCAACGAGGGCGGCGCGTCCATGCGCGACCTGCTGGGTGGGAAGGGCTGCAACCTGGCGGAGATGGCGGGCCTCGGCATCCCCGTGCCGCCGGGCTTCACGCTCACGACGGAGGTTTGTTCCGCCTACTACGCGGAAGGACGCAGCGTTCCGGCGGAAGCCCTGGCCCAGTCGGAAGAAGCTCTGCGCTGGCTGGAGCGCGCGCGAGGGCTGAAGTTCGGCGATGAAAGCGCCCAGCCGCTGCTGCTTTCGGTGCGCTCCGGCGCGCGCGCCTCCATGCCCGGCATGATGGACACGGTGCTGAACTTGGGGCTCAACGACCGCACGGTGGCAGCCCTGGAGAAGTCCAGCGGCAACGCGCGCTTCGCCTGGGACAGCTACCGCCGCTTCATCACCATGTATTCCAATGTGGTGCTGGGCTTGGAACACGCGGCCTTCGAAGCGGAGTTGGAGCGCGTGAAGGAAGCATTAGGCGTCCATGAGGACACGGCCCTCGGCGCGGAGGATTGGAAGAAGGTTGTCGCGGCCTTCAAGGAGATCGTCCGCGAGGAGACGGGCCAGGCCTTCCCGCAGGATCCGATGGCGCAGCTCCGCGGCGCGATCCGCGCGGTGTTCGAGAGCTGGAACACGCCCCGGGCCGTCACCTACCGGAAGCTGAACCGCATTCCCGATGAGTGGGGCACGGCGGTGAATGTGCAGAGCATGGTCTTCGGCAACATGGGCGAGGACTGCGGCACTGGCGTCGCGTTCACGCGCGATCCCGGCACGGGCGAGAAGCGTTTCTACGGCGAATACCTCATCAACGCCCAGGGCGAGGATGTGGTGGCGGGCATCCGCACGCCCCAACCCATCACGGAAGCGCAGGCCAAGGGCACGGGTCTGCCCAGCCTGGAAGCCGTCATGCCCGCCGCGTTCCGGGAGCTGCTCGCCACGGCGAATCGCCTGGAGAGCCACTTCCGCGACATGCAGGACATCGAGTTCACCATCGAGCGCGGCAAGCTCTTCCTCCTCCAGACCCGCAATGGCAAGCGCACGGCCATGGCGGGCATCCGCATCGCGCTCGACCTCGTGGACGAGGGCCTGCTGGATGAGCGCGCGGCGCTGAAGCGGCTGGACGCGGACAGCCTCTCACAGTTGCTGGCGCCCGTCTTCGATCCCAAGGAGAAGGAGAAGCTCCGCAAGGACGGCGCCTTCCTCACGAAGGGCCTCAACGCTGGGCCCGGCGCGGCCGCGGGCCGCATCGCATTGACGGCGGAGGACGCGGAAGCCATGGCCAAGCGGGGACCCGTCGTCCTCGTGCGCGTCGAGACGAGTCCGGAGGACATCGCGGGCATGGTCGCGGCGAAGGGCATCCTCACCGCGCGGGGCGGCATGACGAGCCACGCGGCGGTGGTGGCGCGCGGCATGGGCAAGCCGTGCGTCTGCGGCGCGTCGGCGCTGCAAATTGACTACAAGGCCGGGACGGTCATGGTCGCGGGGCGCGTGCTGAAGGCGGGCGAGGACTGGATCAGCATGGACGGCTCCACGGGCGAGGTCTTCGCGGGCAAGCTCTCGGCCCATCCTTCGGAAGTGAACCAGGTGCTCGTGGAAGGCACGCTCGACCCGAAGGCCAGCGAACTCCACGGCCGCTTCGCGCGGATCATGGCGTGGTCGCTCAAGATCAAGCGCCTCAGCGTCCGCACCAACGCGGACACGCCCCAGGACGCGAAGATCGCCCGCGCCTTCGGCGCCGCGGGCATCGGACTCTGCCGCACGGAGCACATGTTCTTCGAGGGCGACCGCATCACGGCGGTGCGCGAGATGATCCTCGCCACCGACACGGAGGGCCGCCAACGCGCGCTGGCCAAGCTGCTGCCCATGCAGCGGGCGGATTTCCGGGGCATCTTCGAGGCCATGGCGGAGCTGCCCGTCACCATCCGGCTCCTGGACCCGCCGCTGCACGAGTTCCTGCCCGAGGACGGAGCTGGACAGGAGGAGATGGCGAAGGTGCTGGGCCTGAGCGTGGAATCCGTGCGCCGTCGCGTGGCCCAGCTGCACGAGGTCAATCCCATGCTCGGCCATCGCGGCTGCCGCCTGGGCATCACCTATCCCGAGATCTACCGCATGCAGGTGCGCGCCATCGCCGAAGCCGTGCTGGACGCGGGCGCGAAGGCCAGGCCTGAAATCATGGTGCCCCTCGTCGGCGCGGTGAAGGAGTTGATCTGGCTCAAGGCCGAACTGCTGGATGAGATCGCGAAGGTGAACCAGGAGCGCGGCGCGTCCTTCTCGGCGCCCATCGGCACGATGATCGAGGTGCCCCGGGCGGCGCTCACCGCGGACAAGATCGCGGCGGAAGCGGCCTTCTTTTCTTTTGGCACCAACGACCTCACCCAGATGGGTTTCGGTTTCAGCCGCGACGACGCGGGCTCCTTCCTCCCGGAGTATGTGGGCAAGAAGATCCTCGACGACGATCCCTTCCAGAGCCTGGACCAGGAAGGCATCGGCGAACTCGTGAAGATCGCCGTCACCAAGGGACGCGCCGCTCGGGCCGACCTCAAGGTGGGCATCTGCGGCGAACACGGCGGCGATCCGCGCAGCGTCGGCTTCTTCCACCGCATCGGCCTCGACTATGTGAGTTGCTCGCCCTACCGCGTCCCCATCGCCATCCTCGCCGCCGCCCAGGCCGCGCTGGAAGGGTGAAGTGAAGCTCCTCCTCGGCGCCTTCCCACCCGAACTCGGTCCGCTCCTGGAGCGGCCCCCTTCGGGTTGGTGGGCGGCTTGCACGGGCGTGGGCGCGCTCGCGGCGGCCGCCACGACGGCGCGGCTGCTGGCGGAAAGGCGACCCGACGCGGTCCTCTTCCTCGGAACCTGTGGGCACTACGACGCGCGCTTGGCGATCGGCGATTGCTTGTGGGCTTCCTCCGCCGTCGCGTCCAGCCTCGCGGAAGTGCGCGGCGAGGCGTACCGGCCTGGGATCGAGACGACACGCTGGTCGGCGACGCTGGACGGTCCCTTGCCGAAGCACGAGGTCGTCGTCCCGCCCGCCATCACCAAGACTCGCGAAGGCGCCGCTCTGCTCGGAACCCTCGGCGCGGCGGAGCACCTGGAGCTGACGGGCGTCTACGCCGCCTGCCACGCGGCGGGCGTCCCCGTCGGCGCGGCGCTCGTGGTCGCGAACGAAGTGGGGCCGGATGCCCAAGCCCAATGGAAGGCCAACCACGCCGCCGGAAGCCGAGCCCTCATCGAGCGGCTACACGAGCTGAAGGTGATTTGAGGATTCGGGTGGCGACCAAAGCGGAACACAGAGGGCGCAGAGCCAGCACAGAGGGCACAGAGGAGCGCCGACCCATCAGGCCCGGGCCCGCCGCGCCGCGGCGGCTTTCACGCGCAGCGTGAAAGGGCCAGGAGGCGGCAACGGCGCCCTCACACCCTAAGGCGTGGATGCGCCGCTGCCGCCTCCTGACCAGCCCGGGCCGGAGATGCGCCTCGTCCCCTGACCCCTTAGAGCTTTTCCTCTGCGTCCTCTGCGCTCGCTCTGCGTTCTCTGTGTCAAGCTTTCGCTTTTCGAGTTGACGATGCGCCTCACCGGAACGGCAAGAACGATGAACTGCCATCGCCGCCTTCCAGCTTCCATCCGCTGGGCACGGCTTCGATCCGCGCGCCGCGCCGCGGGCCGACGATGGCGAAGGGGATGCGCAGTTCCTGGAGTGTGGCGAGGGTTTCCGGGTGCGGGTGGTCGAAACGGCTGTGGAGTCCGGCGGGGATGAGCGCCGCGTCCGGCGCGAGTGCGGTGAGCCAGGCGGGGTCGCCGCTGCTGCGGCTGCCGTGATGGCCGACTTTCAAGGCGCGATGGAATCCGTCGGCGGATCCGGGATCGCCGAGATCCATCAGATCGCGTTCCTGAAGCTGGAGCGCGTCGCCCATGAGCCACAGTTCGCGGTCCTTCCAACGCGCGCGCAGCACGAGGCTGAGCATGTTGGCGTCGGGGAGCTGGAAGGGCTTGGGCGGCCAACGCGCGCTAAAGGCGAGCGGTCCATCCGCCCAGCCATCGCCCCGGCGCATGGTTTCGGGGTGGACGCCGGGCGGCATCCACGGCGTCCAGCGATCCGCATCCGCGATCACGGGCACGCGCGTCGCCGCGATGGGCCAGAGCCGCGCGAGGGTCGCCCACCCTCCGGCGTGATCCTGGTGCGGATGCGTGAGGACGAGCGACACGGGTTCGCGCACGCCGCGGCGGCTGAGGGCGCGGACGAGGCGCCGCGCGGCCCAAGGGTCTTCGCCCGTGTCCACCACCGTCGTTTCCGCGCCCGGCGCACGCAGGATCAGGGCGTCGCCGGTGCCGATATCCACCGCTTCGAGGCTCAAGGAGGTTGGCGCGCGGCCCGTGCCATGGAAGGCGAGCAGCGCGAAGGTCGCGGCGGTGATGCCGACGGAGAGCGCGCGGACGCGGCGCAGCGCGGCCTGCCGGTGGGCGAGCCAGAGCCAAGCCAGCAACAGCGCGATCCACGGCGCGAGCCAGCCCGTGGCGAGAGGCGTGATGTGGGCGAGGGCCGGGGCGAAATGATCCGAGAGGAAGGCGAGGGGAACCGCCACCGCGTGGACGAGGCCCGGCAGCGGAAGCAGCGTCAGCGCGAGGCACAGCGGCGTGAGCAGGGACACGGCCGGCAACACGAGCAGGTTCGCGAAGAGGCCGAAGGTGGGCGCGCCGCCGTGGAGCAGCGCGAGCAGCGGGATCGTCGCCATCCACGGCGCGGCGAATTTGCCGAACATGTCCGCGCCGCGCCCCATCAAGGGCCGGAGCAAGCCCGCCAAGGGTTCCGCGCCCCAGAGCAAGCCCAGCAGCGCCCACCACGCCAGCAGGAAGCCCGGTTCGCAACCCGCGGCCGGATGGAAGAGCAGCCACAGCAGCAGTGCGAGATGGAGCCCGAGCGCGGGGGGCGCTTTCCATCCGTTGCCGCGCCCCAGCACCCAGGCCGCGCCCATGAGGAAGCCGCGCCACACCGGCGCGTTGAACCCGACGACGAGGCCGTAGGCGAGACCGCCCGCCAGGCTTCCGATCCCGGCCCCCCGGGAGAGGAGGCGACTGAGCAGCGCTTCCAGCAGCGCCATCACGAGCGTCATCTGCAGGCCACTCACCACAAGCACATGGACGGTGCCGCTTTCGGCGAAGACGCTGAAGCGATCCGGATCGGCGGGCGGAATCCCCAGCGCCAGCGCGCCCCAGAGGTCGCGGGCCGAACCTTGCAGCGGCAACGCGTCAAAGCGCGATCGCGCCCAGGTCTTGAGTCGCAACGGGAAGGAGGGCCGCGGCGGCCCGAGAATCTCCATCTGCGCCGCGCTCCGGAGCGCGATCCGCCGAGGCGCGCGATCACCGCGGGCGCGCCACAGGGGTCGCTCGCCGACGAAGACCGGCGCGGGGTCCACGCTCCGCAATTCCGCCCGCAGGCGCACGGGCGTGCCCGGCGCGGGCACGGACGCGAGGCCATCGGCGGGGATGCGCAACGGGAGCGTCGCGCCGCGCAAGGAGGCCGGCGCGGTGACGGCCACTTCGCTCCGCAGGCTGTCCTGCGCCCGCGTCCACGGCGCGGCGAGGACGCCTTCCACCTCCGTGAGGTCCGTGGGCAGCGCGGCTTCCCACCGCGCCCGCTGGTGGAGGTTGCCGAAGACGCCCCAGGCGAGCGCGAGGGAGAGGGGAACCACCGCGAGCCGACGCCAACGGAGCAGCGCTCCGCTCGCCAGCACGACGAGCCATCCCAGCGCGACGAACCCCTTCGGCACCGCGCCATCCCAGGTCTCCGGCAGCAGCCAGGGCAGGGCGCAGGCCGGGACCATCGCCCAAGCCAGCGGCCAAGCCGGGGCTCCGGCCAGACGCCGCCACAAGCCTTCTCGCGTGAGCATGGTTGGAAGTAGTGTTCCGAACTTGACGCTCTCCGTCGAGGGCTGGACAGTGGAGGGGTGGAATCTCCGCGCATTCTGCTGGTGGACGATGATCCGGGCCTGCTGGACCTGGTCTCGGAGCTGCTGGCCCGGCGCGGGCACGAGGTGGTCCAGACGGGTTCCGGGCTCCGTGCGGCTCAGCTCCTCAAGGCCGAGCGCTTCGACCTCGCGGTGCTGGACCTGCTGCTGCCGGACTTGAGCGGCCTGGATCTGGCGCAACTGGCGCTGCGGGACCCGGACACGGTGGTGGTGGTGCTCTCCGGGTCCACTTCCGTCGAGCAGGCACTCCAGGCCATGCGCATGGGCATCTACGACTATGTGATCAAGCCCTTCGAGGTGGAGCAGCTCGAACACACGCTCCAGCGCGCGCTGGAGAAGGCGCGGCTCAACAAGGAGAACAAGCGGCTGCGGAGCCGCCTGGAGGGCGAAGCCGACGCGGCGCCGCACCTGGTCGGCTCCTCCACCTATTACCGTCAGCTCATGGATCTCACCGAGCGGGTGGCCGCCTCCGGCAGCACGGTGCTGGTGTCGGGGCCATCCGGCACGGGCAAGGAGCTGGTGGCCCGGGCCATCCACGCGGCGAGCCCCCGGGCCAAGCAGCCCTTCGTGGCGATCCACTGCGGCGCCATCCCCGAATCGCTGTTGGAGGACGAGCTCTTCGGCCATGTGCGCGGCGCCTACACCGACGCCCGCACGGATCGTCCGGGGCGCTTTCTCCAGGCCGAAGGCGGCACCCTCTTCCTGGATGAGATCGGCACCATGCCGCCCAGCCTCCAGGTGAAGTTGCTGCGGGTGCTCCAGGAGCGCGAAGTGACGCCTTTGGGCACGGACCGCAGCGTGCGGGTGGATGTGCGCGTCATCGCCGCCACCAACGAAGATCTCCAGGCGCGGGTGGCGGATCGCGGCTTCCGCGAAGACCTCTTCTACCGCCTCAATGTCATCCCCATGCAGCTCAAGGCGCTGCGGGAGCACCCCGAGGACATCCCCGCCCTCACCGCCCACTTCATCCGCCAATTCGCCCGGCGCATGGGCAGGCCTCTCAAGCAAGTGGATTCGGAAGCGCTGCGGGCCTTGGAGGCGCACGGATGGCCGGGCAATGTGCGGGAATTGGAGAACGCCATCGAGCGCGCCATGGCGCTGGGCACCGATCCCGAGCGCTTGCGGCTCGAAGATCTGCCGGTGTCCGTGGCGGGCGCGGGGCCGGGCGCGGCGCTCGGAACGCCGGTGCTCGCCGCGGGCGCGGACCTCCCCACCTTCCTCATCGAACTGGAGCGCCGCAGCATTCTGGAAACGCTGCGCGCCTGCCGGGGCAACCGGAGCGAGGCGTCGCGACGCCTGGGCATGCCCCGCACCACGCTCATCCACCGCATCAAGGCCCTCGGGCTGTCCGACGGTTCCGCACCCCTGGAGGCCCCATGAGGTTCCGGCTCCCCCTTCACGCCGCGCTCCTCGCGGCGCCCCTGGCCGCCCCGCTCGCGGGCTTCACGCCGCGGGTCCACGAGGCGGCGACGGTGCGCGCGGTGCGCATGGTGCCCCGCCGCCTGTCCCTGCTGCTCCGCGCCCATCCCCGCATCCTGCTGGACGCCGCGCGCGGCCAGGCCAACGACCAGCCCGCCACGGCGGCGGATGTGGACTCCGAATTCCACACCATCCTCCGCATGAGCAAGGAGGGCGTGGCGGCCGAGGACCTGGTGCGGGAGCTGGGAATCCTGGCCCACCTGGTCCAATCCCTCCACGATCCCTCCTGCACCACCGGCGTGACGCCGCTGCGGGACACCTTCGAGGCCTATGGGGATGAAAAGCTGCCCAAGCTGCTCGTGACGAAGGAGGACTTCTGGGCGTTGGACGCCCCGCCGGACCCCAGCGCCCGGATCCAGGAGTGGGCCGCCACCAAGGCCGCGCGGAACAAGCTGCTCGCCGCCTGCGTGGACGCCACCGGGAAGCGGCTCGGACCCTGGGATGACTTGAGCCTGCCCTTCGCCCAGCTCCAGTTGTCCTTCTCCAACGCCGTCCACGCCACGGCCAACCTCTGGATCCTGCTTTACCGGCAGGCCGGGGCTTATTGGCCCCTCCCCGCCGACCCGGAGGCTCCGCCTTCCTGAGGCTAGACTCAGGTTTCCTAGTCTTCGCGCCGATTCCGATCTATGTTTTCTAATCGCTGACCCGCATCCGGAGTCCCCCATGGCCACCTACACCCGCGCCGGTTCCTATCTGCTCGCCGCCGAGCTGACGAAGGACCCCTTCGGCACCTTCCACCGCGGGGTCCAGACCGCCGGGGCCGCCTTCGACCGCCACATGCTCGTGCGCGTCTTCTCCGATGAGCTGTTCCAGGCGGGGATGGGCACCAAGGCGGCGGACATCGAGAAGAATGTCCCGCTGCTGGGCGGCTCCCGCGCCTTCGGCCAGGGCTACCGCTACGAAGGCGGCAAGACCGCCGTGTGCGCCTGCGACTATGTGCCCGGCCGCAGCCTCGCCCAATTGATTGACAAGGCCCAGCACGAACAGCTCCCCTTCGGCGTGGACCACGCGCTCTCAGTCATCCAGGGCGTGGCCCAGGCGGTGGTGCAGATGCACGCCAAGGGCCTGCCCCATGGCCTGCTCAGCCCGCACAGCATCTGGGTCAGCTTCGAAGGCGCCGCGCAGATCGTGGACGCGCCTTACGCCCAGGCCATGAAGAGCTTCCTGCCCCGCGCCACGGCCATGCAGAACTGGTTGGCGCCCTACCTCCAGATGCAGGTGGGCACGCCGCTGCAGCAGGACCTCTTCGGCGTCGGCGCCACCCTCTATGAGCTGCTCACCTTCAAGAAGCTCCCCGTGGGCGGCGACATCGCCTCCGCCATTTCCGGCGCGACCTTGAAGGCGGCGCAGGAGGACGGCCCCGTTCCGGCGGAGATCAAGGCCTTCCTCACGCGGCTGCTGGTGCCGGGGAACCCCTTCACCTCGGTGGAGTCCTTCAACGGCGAACTGGAGCGCGTGCTCTACGACGGCGACTACAGCCCGACGACCTTCAACATGGCCTTCTTCATGCACACGCTCTTCCGCGAGGAGAACGAGCGGGACGCCGCGGCCATCAAAGCCGAGCAGGCGGACAACTTCACCGGCTACACGGCGGCGGGCGACGCCCTGCGCTCCGGCGCCACCCGGTCCCAGCACATCGAAGGCTTCGAGGATGAGGAAGCCAAGAGCAAGAACAAGATGCTCATGGTCGGAGGCGCCGCCGCGGTGGTGATCCTCGGTGTCGGCGGCTACCTCTTCTTCGGGCGCGCCAAGGGCGTGGACCCCGCCGTGCAGGCCCAGCTCGTCGAACTGCAGCGCATGAAGGCCGAGCTGGATCAGCAGAAGGCGGATCTGGACGCCCAGGCCAACGCCGCGACGCAGAAGTCCCAGCAGCTCCAGCAGCAGCTCCAGAGCACCACCAGCGCTTCCGAGAAGGCCGCCCTCCAGAAGCAGTTGGAAGACGCCCAGAAGAAGCAGCAGGAACTGGAAGCCCGGAAGCAGAAGCTCGCCGCCGCCGCGCAGAAGGCCGAGCAGCAGACCGAGCAGATCTCCAAGATCGCCAAGGTGGAGCCGCCTCCCGTCAAGGAAGCTCCGAAGCCCGCCGCTCCGGTGCCTCAGCAGGCGCAGACTCCCACCGCGCCGACGCCCGCGGCGCCCACCCCGGCCCAGACCGCGCCCCAGCAGGCTCCGGCGGTGCTGACC
This sequence comes from uncultured Solibacteraceae bacterium, assembly GCA_964472275.1. Lineage (GTDB taxonomy): Bacteria > Acidobacteriota > Holophagae > Holophagales > Holophagaceae > JAFDVN01. The sequence goes on along the minus strand of CAYYJN010000006.1, from coordinate 61,020 downwards.
GAATCGCCCGCCTCCGTCGCCAGCCGCGCCACGCCGAACCTTCCGGCCCGCGCCCGCATGGCCAACGCCTGGGGCCCCTACCGCGAGGTGACCGTGAAGCTGCGCGTCTTCGTGGATGAGTCCGGCCGCCCGCTCAAGGCCACCGTGCTCCAGGGCTCGCCCATCAACCTCGGCTTCGACGACGCCGCCGTGAACGCCGCCATGCAGTCCCAGTACAACCCGGCGGAGCGCAACGGCCAGGCCACCCGCGGCACGGTGGAGATGGTCTACAACTTCAAGCGCTGAACGACCGCGCTTTCATGAGAAGAGGCCCGCCCGGGCCTCTTCTCATGCCTTCACGGCGTGGGCCGCGGCGTTGGCGAGGCGATCCACGCGCTCGTTCTCGGGATGCCCCGCGTGCCCCTTCACCCACTCGGCCTTAATGCGATGGGGTCGCGCCGCCTCATCCAGTCGCTTCCAAAGATCGGCGTTCAGCACGGGCTTGCCATCGGCCTTCTTCCAGCCCTTGCGCTTCCAGCCGGGCAGCCATTCGGTGAGGCCCTTCAGCACATATTGGCTATCGCAGACGAGCCGCACCGCGCAGGGTCGCGTGAGGGATTCGAGGCCCTGGATGACGGCCATCAATTCCATGCGGTTGTTCGTCGTGTCGGCCTCCGCGCCGCTGCCTTCCTTCTCCTGAAGGCCAGCGCTGGTGCGGACCCGGAGCAGGTTGCCCCACCCGCCCGGCCCGGGGTTGCCCAGGCAGGCGCCATCCGCGAAGAGTTCGACTTCCGTGGGCCCGTTCGTCAGCATCGTTCCAGCATCGCGCGGCGGGCGCTAAGGTGGAAGCATGGCGGATGCGATTCCCTTCGTGCGCGTGGCGGCGGATGCCCTCGACCCCGAGGCGCTCCGAGCCCTGCTCACCGACGCGCGCGCGGGCGCGCTCGTCGTGTTCGAAGGCCGCGCCCGGGACCATCATGAGGGCAAGGCCGTGCTCAAGCTGTCCTACGAGGCCTACGCGCCCATGGCGGAGAAGGAGCTCGCGCGCTTGCGGGACCAGGCCATCGCGCGCTTCGGCCTGACCGGCTGCGCCATCCACCACCGCGTCGGCGAAGTCCCTCTGACCGAAGCCGCCGTCCTCGTCGCCACCGCCTCCGCCCACCGCGCCGAAGCCTTCCGCGCCGCCGCCTGGGCCATGGACGAGATCAAGGACAAGGTGCCCATCTGGAAGCGTGAGGCTTACCTGGATGGCACCGAGGCCTGGGTGGAATGCCACCACCGCCACACGGCGCTTTGAGGCTTTTGGCTTTGGGCTTTTGCCGGACGAGCCATGCGGAAAGCCCGGATGGGTCGGCGCAAGCAAAAGCCAAAAGCCCAAGGTCGAAAGCCCTCTGAGCGGATGGCGCCTCCCACGATAAACTGGCCGTTTGGTCCAAAGGCGGCACGCCATGATCGCGTTTTCCGATGTCAGCAAGCAGTACGGCAAGCAGGTGCTCTTCATTGACGCCAGCTTCCAGCTCAACCCCGGCGAGAAGGTGGGCCTCGTGGGCCCCAACGGCGCGGGCAAGTCCACGCTCTTCCGCATGATCATGGGCGAAGAGCACGCGGACGACGGCGCCGTGAGCCTGCCGAAGAAGCTCAGCATCGGCTACTTCCGGCAGGAGGTGGATGAGATGAAGGGCCGGCCCGTGCTGGATGAGGCCATCGCCGGCAGCGGGCGCCTCGGCGACCTGCACCACGAGTTGGCGGATCTGGAGAAGGCGATGGCGGATCCGGACCACGCGGATTTCGACTCGGCCCTCGAGCGCTTCGGCCATGTGCAGGAGGAGTACCAGCACCTGGGCGGCTACGAGCTGGAGGCCAAGGCCCGCGCCGTGCTGCACGGCCTGGGCTTCGAGGACGCGGTGATTGACGGCGATGTGGGCGCGCTCTCCGGCGGGTGGAAGATGCGCGTGTCCATGGCCAAGGTGCTGCTCGGCGCCTTCGATGTGCTGCTCATGGACGAGCCGACGAACCACTTGGACATCGAAAGCATCCTCTGGCTCGAATCCTTCCTGAAGTCCGTGCCGTCCACGCTCCTGATGACGAGCCACGACAAGGACTTCATGAACCGCATCGTGACGAAGGTGCTGGAGATTGATGGCGGCGACATCGTCACCTACAACGGCGACTACGACTTCTATGTCCGCGAGCGCGAACAGCGCGAGGCCAACCAGGTCGCCGCGTTTGAACGCCAGCAGGCCAAGCTCGCCAAGGAGCAGCGTTTCATCGAGCGTTTCAAGGCCCACGCCGCCAAGGCGGCCCAGGTGCAGAGCCGCGTGAAGGCGCTGGAGAAACAGGAACGCATCGAGCTGCCGAAGAAACGCTTCATCCCGAAGTGGGATTTCCGCGCGCCGTCGCGTTCCGGCGACGATGTGGCCATGCTCTCGGGCGTCTCCAAGCGCTATGGCAGCCGCGCCATCTACGACCACTTCGCCTTCCACATCCGCCGCGGCGAGCGCTGGTGCGTCATGGGCAAGAACGGCGCGGGCAAGTCCACGCTGCTCAAGATGGTCGCGGGCGCGATTCAGCCGGATGCGGGCGAGGTGAAGCTCGGAGCCAGCCTCAAGCTCGGCTACTTCTCCCAGCAGGCGCTGGATCTGCTGGATCCGGACCTCACGGTGATCGAGCAGATGCAGAAGGACTTTCCGCTGGAAGGCCTCGGCGTCATCCGCAATCTGCTCGGCGCCTTCCAGTTCGGCGAGAACGACATGGATAAGCGCATCCGCTCGCTTTCGGGCGGCGAGAAGTCCCGCCTCGTCATGGCGCGCATGATGTTCAACCCGCCCAATTTCCTTGTGCTGGACGAGCCCACGAACCACCTGGACCTCGCGACGAAGGAGATGCTCATCGGCGCGCTGAAGGATTTCGAAGGGACCATGCTCTTCGTCAGCCACGACCGCACCTTCCTCCGCGGCCTCGCCAACCGCGTCCTCGAACTGGCCCCCGAAGACCACCCCGAACCCCTCAAGTACCAGGGCAGCTACACCGAATATGTCGTCAAGACTGGCCGGGAAGCGCCGGGCGTGCATAGCTAGAAAGCGTTCACCGCAAAGGTCGCGAAGGACGCGAAGAAAAGCTGGGGGAGGAATGTGGCGGCCTTCTCTGCCCGTTCCTTGCAAAGATATGGTGTAATTCACACAGTCTCGGCAAGCCAGCTCTTTCCAATTTTTCGTTCACCGCGCGGCCGTGTTGGATGGGATGTCCCATCCACCTTCGGTTCGCCTAATTCAAAGTTTGGCAACATTCCTTACCGGGGGCTTCCAGTGAGTTCAATGCAAACTCTTATTTTCGCTTTCGGTGCAACCACCCTAATGGTTGCCGCTCCAAATCAAAAGCGAGATGTACCAAGAAAATCAATCAAGAACGATCCAAATGCCGCTAGCAATCCAGCCTTTCAAGGCTTTTTCGCTTGGGCAATGAGGCGAAATTATGCCAAATCTGATGCATCTATTATTGGACCAGATTTTGTTGCGCTCTCCTATCATGTGAACACTGCTGCAGCAAGAATCGAGGAAATGCAAACCATCCAGCTCAAGAAGGACCTTCAAACTGCCAAGTTACTTGCAAAAAAAGGATTTCCGTTTGTTGATAATATGGCGACTGAATGCCAAAAAATAAACTATGGCCCAGATTGGAATAGGTACATCAATTCTTGGATTGAAGCTAAGAAGTATTTTGAATATGTTAAAATGAGTGCAAATGCATGGCTGAAATATTTAGATGCACCAGATCGTGATCTCGCGGATAAGGCTAAACATTATGGCCAGATGGCGCAGATGTCCTTGAATACATACCAGTCACTTCGGGATAGCCTGAAGGCAAAATATCCAGAATCCCTCATCAAGCCGGAATACTTGCCTTCCGGCGAAAAAATGTAGAATTATCAATCATTTTACCTATATTGCCTAACCTTTCCTCGACTCAGGCCTCGCATGCATTGTCTCCCGCGCTCTTGCAAGTTATTGCTATCTCAGATTTTCTCAACGCCTCAGTGCGGGTAGGGCCGGTTAGCTTCTTTCGTTAGAGCGGCTCGTTTGACCTAACCGCAGAGGCCCTTGCGGTTCTTGAACCGGTGCTTCACCTACACCGAGGTACTCACTCGCCGAGCTGTGGGGCGGGATCTGCTCGGGCACCTGTGCGCGAGGTACGCGCACAGTGGCGAAGCGGAGTGGCGGGCGCGCATCAGTGAATGGCTGGACCTCCACTAGGAATCGCTGGAGGAGCTGCGTTAGGTTTCACCACGAAGACCACGAGGAATTGCCATCGCACCACAGAGAGAGTGAGGGCGCCGTGCACGGCAGGTTCTGGCCTGATGAACCAGCACCCCTCTGTGGCTTCTGCGGAACCTCCGCGACCCCTGTGTCCAGGTTCCTCGATAGCGGGCTTTTCACTCGCCCATGAGCCACGGCACGAGTTCGTCTTTCCGCGCCAGGCCGTCCTGGTAGCCGAGGTCCATGAGGGCGTTGCAGTAGCCTTGGTCGAAGAGCAGGTAGGAGAGCAACTGGCCGCCGGCGGCGCCGCGGGCGCCGATGAGGCCGAAGAGCGTCCGCACCGTGCGGGGGAAGGCGTCCTTGTGGGCCTGCACGATCTCGCGCATGTCGGCGGAGGGCACGATCACCCGCGCGTCCACGGGCCGCAGCTCGCTCGTGTGCCCGCCTTCCGCCTGGGCGACGGTGCGGTTGATGCGCTGGATGCGCTCCAGGTCGGTGTAGATGGCGTCCATGAAGAGCGAGTCCAGCATGTAGCCGCCGATCTGGCCGAAGCTCGGGTACGGCGCGGCCTTGTCAGGGTGCGGGGCGTTCCGGTCCTCGTTGCGCACGGCGATGACGAGGATGCGCTCCGCGCCCAGGTGGATCGCGGGCGAGACGGGGCTCGTCTGCCGCAGCGACCCGTCGCCATGCCATTCGCCATCCACCTTGGCGGCGGGAAAGAGGATGGGCAGCGCCACGGAGGCCATCACATGTTCGACGCTGAGCCGCGTGGGGCGGCCCTCGCGCCGCGTGCGCCGCCAGGGCTGGCATTCCGCCGCGGCCTGGAAGTAGGTGATGGATTCAGCGCTGGTGTAGCCCGCCGCCGTCACCGCGAGGCCCCGGAGCGCGCCCGCTTCGATGGCTTCCTGCACCGCTTCGAAATCCAGGCCGCGGCCCAGGAGTTCCCGCAGGGGCTGGTTGTTCAGGATGGAGCGCACCCCCGCGCGGTCGGTGCCGGCGATGAGGCCGCGCAGCCAGCGCAAGCTGTCGCCCGCGACGGTGGCGACATCGGTGCGGTAGACCTGGTCCACGGTGAGATGCGCCCAGATGTCCGCCAGGGCCGCGACGCCTTCGCGGAAATCCGTGCCGTGGGTGGCGAGCTTCGCCGCGTTGATGGCCCCGGCGGAGACGCCGGAGATGATGGGGAAGGGCATCTTCACCGAAGCCGGAAGCGCCTCCGCCAGCGCCTTCAGCACGCCCACCTGGTAGGCCGCCCGCGCGCCGCCGCCGGGGAGGATGAGGCCGTTGAGCTGCCGAGGAGTGGAGGGAACCGGGAGCGCCGACATGGTCCTTCCAGCTTAGGCGGCCTGCTCCGGGCCAGGAACCCCGGCGCGCGGCCTCAGGATTCCGCGCGCGGGAAGCGCAGGGTGAAGCGGGAGCCGCGTCCCTCCTCGCTATGGACGGAGAGCGTGCCGTGCATGGCTTGGATCACGGCCTGGATCGAACCGAGACCAAGGCCCGTGCCTTGCCCCGGCGCCTTGGTGGTGAAGAAGGGTTCGAAGATCCGCGCGAGGACGGCCTCGGACATGCCGCTGCCCGTGTCCTCCACTTCCAGCACGGGCGCGCCCCCTTCATCCCGGGAGGCGCGGACCCAGACGCGGCCGCCTTCCGGCGTCGCGTCCCGCGCGTTCATCACCAGGTTCACGATGATCTGGTCCAACTCCGCGCCCGAGGCGCGCAAGGGCAGCGGCCCGCGCGACAGGGTGAGCACTTGAAGATCGAGCGTCTTGGGCAGGATCGCCTTCAGCACGGGCGCGAGGTGGGTCAGGTGCTCGTTCAGATCCAGGAGCTGGCTGCCTTCGCGCTCGCCTCTGCCCGCGGCCATGATCCGCCGCGACAGCCCGCTCGCCATGCCGAGGGAGGTCTGCGCGCGTTGGAGGAAGTCGTCGGGTTGGCCCCCGCCCTCGCGGAGTTCATCCCGGGCGATGTCCAGGTATCCGACCGCGCTGGTGAGCAGGTTGTTCAAGTCGTGGGCCACGCCCGCGCCAAGGGTGGCCACGAGATTCATGCGCTGGGTGCGGAGGACGACGGCCTGACTCTGGGCCAAGGCTTCTGTCCGCTCATCCACTTTCAATTCCAGGGTGCGTTTGAACCGCTCGATCTGGCCCAGCGCCAGGGCCTGGCGGGCGAGCAGCAGCAAGGCGAGCGCGCCCATGAGGAAGTAGCCGGTGGCGTCGCGCTCGGCGTGCGCGGGCAGGTAGGCCGCGAAGGCCGCGGGGAAGGCGAGCAGCGCGGGCAGGTAGGGCAGGGCGAGCAGGAGCCCCTTGCGGAACGGGCTCAGGCTCACCTCTTCCAAGGGTTGTCGGCACGCCAGCCAGAAGAGGACGATCGCGGGCACGAAGGCGAGACGGATCGGGTGGACCCAGGAGAAATGACCGGAGAGATCCAACTGGACCCGCCAGATCGCCGCGCCGACGAAGCAGAGCAGGCCGAGCGCCAGGAAGCCCTGGGGATGGCGCAGCCGGAGCCCGAGCGCGGTCCAGGCGTGCATCGCGACTCCGGCGCTCACGGAGATGACGACGAAGGTGAGCTGGAGGCTGATCCGTTGAAGGGGGTCGCCGGGCAGATGTTCGAGGAATCCCCGCAGCACCCAGATCCAAAGGCAGAGGTAGAACGCGATGGCGAAGATGCTCGCGTCCAGGGCCTCCAGCCAAGTCCGCCGCTTCCGCCGGACGAAGGCGAGGCTCGCCGGGATGAGCAGCCCGAAGCTGACCGTGAACTGGAGGAGGAGCGCCACGGGGAGGCGGCCCGCGCCGAGCGAGCCCTGGAACAGGCTCGCGACGAGTTGCTTCGCGAGGATCAGGAACACGAACACGAAGAAGACGCAGAGGAGGACCCATCCGCGGCGATACCTTCGTTCGAGCGGAACGCGGCGGGCGCTTTCGAGGGCGCCGAGTCCGGTGAACACCAGGTAGACGATGGCGCCGATGTTCGCGCGCGCGAGCGGCCCGCCCGCCATCCACGCGATCCCGCTCGCGCAGGCGAAGGCCAGCATGAGCCAGGTGGGCGGCAGGCGGGGGAGGGGCATGGCGCCCCATTCTGCCTGAACCGGGAGCCCCAAGACGAGTTTCCCGTCGGGCCCCTAAACCACCTCCACCGACCTTCGTAATCCACTCCGACACCGCTTCAAGGTGAGGTCTTTCCTATGCGCATCCCGCCGCTGGCGTTCGCCTGCTCGGTCCTCCTTCAGGCCCAGGCGCCCAATCCGCCGCATCTCGCGTTCCCCCGATTGGCGAAGGCGCCCTCCATGGCGGCGGACGCGGATCTTTCCACTTGGGAAGGGTCGTGGGTGGTGAAGGACTTCGGCATGATCATGCCGGATGACAAGGGCGAGAATCGCTGGCCCACCATCGCCCACTTCGCGTGGGGGCCGGACGCGCTCTATGTGGCGATCGAATGCGAAGATCCGGACCCGTCGAAGATCCGCTCCGCGCTCCGCAAGCGGGACGACTTCAGCGGCGACATGGACCTGATCGGCCTGGACATTGACGCGTCCGGCAAGGGGCTGAGCACCATCCGCCTCATCTCCACGCCGGAAGGCTGCCAGGGCGACGCCATCGTGACGGACGCCACGGGCGAGAACTATTCCTACGATTGCCTATGGGACTCCGTGGGCGTGCTGACGCCCAAGGGTTACCTCGTGAAGTTCCGCGTGCCCTACAGCAGCCTCCGCCGCCGCCCGGGCGAGTGGGGCGTGCGCATTCTCCGCATCATCCCCCGCGAGCGGCGCTACGGCATCTCCTGGCCGCGCATGAGCAAGGATGTGCAGTGCGACATCTGCCAGATGGCGAAGGTCTCCGGCGCGCCCGTGGCGCAGGCCGGGTCGCCCTTCCTCGTCATCCCCTCCGTCACCTACACGAAGACCGACGCCTACAACGCGCCCACGGACGAGCGGACGCGGCTCGGCCTGGACATGCGCTATTCGGGCACCTCCGTCACGCTGGAGGGCACTTACCGCCCGGACTTCGCCACGGTGGACGCGGATGTGGACCCGCTCCAGATCAACAGCCGCTTCAAGGTCCTCTACCCCGAGCATCGCCCCTTCTTCCTGGAAGGCATGGAGCTGCTGGGCATCACCGGGGCGCAGCAGCAGTTCTTCAGTCGCACGGTGCAGGAGCCGCTCTACGGCGTGAAGGCCTCGGGTCAATCCTCCTGGGCGAGTTGGACGGTGCTGCACGCCAAGGATGATGAAGGCGGCTTGATCCTGGACGCCAACGGCGGCGCGGGCGCGGACACGCTCCCCACCCGCGACACGGCGGCGGCGGCGCGATTCCGGCTGGATGATCGCAGTTCCGGCATCTCGCTCGTGGGCACGGACAAGGCGCTCATGGGCGGACCGGATGGCGCGGGCGGCCAGAGCGGCGGCATCTACGCCGACAAGTGGCTCGGCTCCGACTTCCACCTCATCGGTAGCGCCATCCGCTCCGTGTCCCACCTGCCCCAGGCGGACGGGACGACGCTTTCGCAGTCGGGCACCGCGACGGCGCTGGAACTGGATTGGAACACCCGGACCTGGAACGCCTTCCTGTTCACCCAGGCCACGAGCCCCAACCTCATGCTCGTCTCGGGCTTCACCGACCTCAACGGCTACCGCACCCAGCGGGCGGGATACGGGTGGCAGGCCAATTGGAACCAGGGCGCGCTGTCCCAGGCCAACGCCACGCTCCGCGTGCGGAATCTCGAATGGTGGGACGGCCATCCCTTCGACCGCGCCATCAGCCTCTCGACCTTCCTGGAGACGGCCGGGCGCTGGGCCTGGAGTCTGGATTGGGACATCGCCGGGCGAAGCTGGGCGAATGATGAAGTGACTTCCAATTCCACCTGGAACGCCAACATGGCCCTGAGCTGGAAGCGGCTCAGTTCCCTTCAAGCGCTCATCCGCGCGACCCAAGGCCGCACCATTGACCTCGGCTCCGGGCAACCCGCGCGGCTCCACACCTACGACGCGAACGCCAGCGGCGCGATCCTGGATGTGGGCTACCAATTCAATGCGCAGCAGGCGGAGCTGACCCGCGAATCCGACGGCCTGCGCCTCATCCGCGCCCGCGAACTGTCCACCACCGCCACCTGGCAGATGCCGCGCTACATCTATTTCAAGACCCAGGCCTTCGTCGTGCGCTACGACGGAACCTACGCGAACACCACGGACAAGTACCTCAAGGCCTTCGTGGGCTGGCAGCCCAACGCCTTCACCACCGCCTATGTGGGCTGGTCCGGCCAACGGCACCGCGACCCGATCATCGGCATCCCCCAGGAGCGCATGATCGAGCGCGGGCTCTTCGCGAAACTGGCCTACGCGTATCAGTTCTGAAGGCTTCGCTATCCTGGCCGGATGGCGATGAATGGGGGCTTCACCTACACGGAGGTCGTGGGCTCGCGGGATGAAGGCCGGTCCCTCCTCGCCCATCTCGCCACGCGCCACGAGCATTCCGGCGAAGCCGTGTGGCGCGAGCGCATCGCGGAAGGGCGCGTGCTGGTGGATGGCGCGTCCGCCTTGGCGGAGACTCGGCTCGCGCGCGGGCAGGTGATCGCGTGGGTGCGCCCGCCCTGGGAGGAGCCGGAAGTTCCCCTCTCCTTCGCGGTCCTTCATGAAGACGACGCTGTGTTGGCGGTGGCGAAGCCTTCGGGCCTGCCGACGAATCCTGGCGGCGGGTTCCTGGAGCACACGCTGTTGCATCTCGTGCGGCGGCGGGACGCGGGCGCCTCGCCCATCCATCGCCTCGGGCGCGGCACTTCGGGCCTCGTGCTGTTCAGCCGGAATCAGGAGGCCCATCGCGCCCTTTGCGAAGCCCTTCGCGGGCGCGAGCTGGTGAAGGTGTATCGCGCGCTCGTCGAAGGGCACCCAAGCGAGGACGCCTTCATCATCGAAGCGCCCATCGGCCCCGTTCCCCATGCGACGCTCGGCACGGTCCACGCCGCCAATCCCGAAGGCAAGCCCGCCCTCAGCCATGCGCGCGTGTTGGAGCGCCGCGCGGAAACGAGTCTCGTGGAGGTGCGGATCGAGACGGGCCGCCCCCACCAGATCCGCATCCACATGGCGGCCTTGGGCCATCCGCTGGTCGGCGATCCGCTCTATGGACCCGGCGGCGGCCCGAGGCCGGGAACCGAAGCCCTTCCGGGCGACCTCGGCTACCTCCTGCACGCGCACCGTTTGGGCTTCGCGCACCCCCGCACGAGCCTCTGGCTGGAGCTGGAATGCCCGCCCCCGCCAGAATTGAGGGTGCGGAACGGCTAGGGGGCCGTGTTAAAATCATTCGGTACTTTCGGACTTTGACCGAGTGATTGACGCCACCGACCAGAAAATTCTGGCGATCCTTCAGGACGCCGGCCGGACCTCCCACGCGGAGATCGGGCGGAGCCTCGGCATGGCGGCCTCGGCCATCTTCGAGCGCGTGAAGAAGCTGGAAGAGCGCGGCTTCATCCAGGGCTACGCGGCCATCGTCGCCCCGGCGGCCGTGGACTTGGGCCTGCTGGCCTTCCTCGCGGTGCGCACCGAAGACCCCGTCGGCGGCGACGCCACGGCCCGCGCGCTCGCCAAGCGCCCCGAGATCCTCGAAGTCCACCATGTGGCCGGCGAGGACTGCTACCTCGTGAAGGTGCGGGTGAAGGACACCGCCGCGCTATCGAAGCTCATGAAGGAAGTCGGCGCCATCAAAGGCGTTCGCGCCACCCGCACCACCGTCGTACTCGAAACCACGAAGGAGGCCTCGCGCCTCCCGATTTCCGTTTCCAAGCACAAGAAGGAGAAGGCATGAGCCTGAAGCGCGTCATCGTCATGGGCCTCGGCAAGGTCGGCACCCTCGTCGCCACCCTGCTGCATGAATCGCAGTTTGAAGTGACCGGCCTCGACGCCGTCGAGCGCAAGGGCCTGCCCTTCGCGACGAAGGTGGTGGACCTCAACGATCCCGCCGCGCTGCGCCCGCTGCTCAAGGACGCGGACGCCCTCGTGTCCTGCCTGCCCTTCCACCTGAACATCGCGCTCTCCACCGAGGCCGCCGCCGCTGGCATCCACTACTTCGACCTCACCGAGGATGTGCCGACGACGAACCACATCCGCAAGCTGGCGGAGACGAGCAAGGGCCTCATGGCGCCCCAGTGCGGCCTGGCGCCGGGCTTCATCGGCATCGTGGGCGCGGATCTGGCGAAGAAGTTCGACTCCCTCCGCAGCATCGAGCTGAAGGTGGGCGCGCTGCCCAAGCACCCGCGCGGCAAGCTGGGCTACGCCTTCAACTGGAGCCCCGAGGGCGTCATCAACGAATACATCAACGATTGCGAAGTCATCCGCGGCGGCGTGGCCCAGATGGTGCCCGCGCTGGAAGGCTACGAGATCGTGAACATCAACGGCCTGCAACTCGAAGCCGCGACCACCAGCGGCGGCCTCGGCACCATGTGTGAGACCTACGCGGGCAAGGTGCGCGACCTGCACTACAAGACCATGCGCTACCTGGGCCACTTCGAGCAGATCAAGTTCCTCTTCCAGGAACTGCGCCTCCAGGAGGACCGCGACCTGCTCGGCAAGATCCTCAAGAACGCCCTGCCGCCCACGGCCGAGGACTATGTGTTCGTCCACGCCGCGGTGGAGGGCTGGAAGAATGGCATGTTGGCCCGCGAGGAATTCGTCCGCGCCTACCCCGAGATGCAGGTGGCCGGCGCCGAGTGGCGCGCCATCAGCTGGACCACCGCCGCCAGCATCGCCGCCGTGGTGGAGATGGTCCGCGACGGCAAGCTGCCCCAGAAGGGCTTCCTCAAGCAGGAGGAGATCCCCTTCGACGCCTTCCTCAAGACCAGGAACGGCGCGTATTACCTGCAAGGGGAGAACCGCTAGCGGGCCCCGGACCTCGGGCCTCGGGCCCCGGGAAAGCCCGAGGTCCGAGGTCCGGGGCCCGAGGTCCCAGAAAAGTTTCTGGCCCGCCCCTCATCCGGGCGATACCCTGGTTCATTGCGCTGAGGAGGAGCCCCCATGGCTCACGAAGGACACGAGCACGGCCCGGATTGCAACCACGATCATGAGCACGAGGATTTCGAGATCGAAGTCGTCGAACTCGAAGACGAGAACGGCGAGAAGGAAGAGTTCGCCATCCTCGAAGAGCTAGACTTCGAGTCCCGCCACTTCTGCATCCTAGCCCCCCTCTCCGAGGTGCAGGCCCAGAGCGAAGGCGAAGAGGTTGACCTCTCCATCGAGATCTTCGAGGTCAAGGATGAGATGTTCTCGCCCCTCGAAGACGAGGACATGGCCCAGCGCCTCATGAAGCACCTGGATGACCAGGCCGCCAAGCTGGCCGAGGAAGAAGACAAGGACTGAGCGGCCCCGCCGCCGCCGAAGGGCCCCGCGAGGGGCCCTTCGTTTTGCCTCCAGCCCGCAGTCCGCAGCCTTATCCTTAATGCATGTCGCAGCTCTGGGTGGACCCCTTCTCCGGCCTGTCGGGCGATCTCTGGGTCGCTTCCTTCGCCGCGCTTGGCGCGCCGGAGGCGGAGCTGAAGGCCGCGCTCCGCAAGCTGCCCTTCGCGGATCTGGAGCTGCGCCTGGAGCCGGCGATGCGCTGTGGGCTGGAGGGCCTGCGCGCCAAGGTCGTCATCGGCGGGCGCGTGGACGAGGGCTCGGACCTCTCCCACATCGAGCTGCCCGCCGGGTCGAAGCGCGTCGCCTCGCGCCGCACCGTGGGCGGCCACCAGCACGGCCTTTCCTGGAAGGAAGTGGACGCACTGCTGGCGAAGCACCTCGGCGGCCGCGCCTCGGAACTGGCCCGCGCCGCCTTCGAGGCCCTGGGCCGCGCCGAGGCCAAGGTCCACGGCATGCCCATGGACGAGATCCATTTCCACGAGGTCGGCCTCAAAGATTCCATCGCCGACATGGCGCTCGCGGCCGTGGGCTTCGTCGCGCTCGGAGAGCCCGAAACCTGGATCGGCCCCATCGCCACGGGCAAGGGCACGGTGAAGATGGCCCACGGCCTCTATCCGATCCCTGGTCCGGCGACGCACTACCTGCTGGAAGGCTTCGAGACCCGGCCCGGCGTGGCGCCGGAGGGCAAGGAGCTCTGCACGCCCACGGGCGCGGCGCTGGCCTCCGTATTCGCGTCGCGCCGCCGCGCGCCCGAGCGCTTCATCCCCGAACGCATCGCCTACGCCTGCGGCGGCTGGGATTTCGCGGATTCGCCCAACGCCGTTCGCCTCGTGTGGGGCGAGGTGCCCGGCGGCGGCGCGGGCCTCGTCCAGATCGAAACCAATGTGGACGACGCCACGCCGCAGCAGGTGGCCTTCGCCCAGGAACGCCTGCTGGAAGCGGGCGCGGTGGATGTGTGGGTGTCGCCCGCCACCTTCAAGAAGGGGCGCAGCGGTTGGATCGTCTCGGCCCTCGTTCCCGCCGGGAAGGTGGAGCCGGTGCAGCAGCGCATCTCGGCGGAGCTGCCCACGCTCGGCATCCGCAGTTGGCCCGTGCACCGCGCCGAAGCGGGACGGCGCTTCATCGAAGCCCGCGTCGAAGGCGCGCGCGTGCCCGTGAAGGAGGGCATCTGGCCCCACGGCGCCACGCGCAACCCGGAGTTCGAGGACGCAGCGGCCGTCGCGCGAAAGACGGGCCAGCCCCTCCGCGCCGTGCAGGACGCGGCGCTGAAGGATGCCGAAGGCAAGGACGATGCTTCCTGAGCGGATCCATTTCGAAGGGCGCGTTCTTTTCCTGAGCGAAGATGCGGACCTCGTCGCGCGTCAGCTCGCGGGCGAGGATCTCTCCCTCGAGCAGGCGGGCAAACTCCGCGACCAGATCAGCACAGATGAGATCACGCCCGCCTTCATCTGCTACCACTTCGATGAAAAGCTCGGCGACTTCCCCTACCTCGGTCTGAAGTGCGGCGAGGCCTTCCCTTGCAAGGAAGGCCTCGTGCGCGCGGGCGGGTTCACGGTGAGCGTGGCGGGCAAGCGCCGCGGCAAAGGCTCCAGCCGCGAAGCCTCGCCCTACGCGGAGCTGTGCGCGGGCATCCGTCTCGTCATCGCGGAAAGCTTCGAGCGCATCTACCGCCAGAACTGCCAGAACCTCGGCCTGCTCACGAGCACGGACTTCGGGCTCATCAAACGCCTCCGCGCGGGCGAAGCGATCCCGCTTACCGAATTCACCGAAGGCCTCGATCCCATCACCGCCGAGATCGTCCGCCGCGGCGGCCTCTTCGCCTTCAACGCGGCGCGCATGAAAGGGGAGGTCACGGTTCCGGTCCCATCGCATCCGGTGCGGCCCATGACCTACGCGGAGAAGATCCTCGCCCATCATGCGGGCCTGGACTGCGTGCGGCCCGGCGATGGCCTCTTCGTGAAAGCCGACTGGCGCTTCAGCCACGAGTATGTGACGCCCATGGCGGCCACCTTCCTCAAGGCCGCGCTGGGAGAGGGCGCGCGCGTAAAGGAGCCGGAGACGATCCTCGCCTTCCGCGACCATCTCACCTTCCTGCATCACAGCATGAAGGCCGAGCACCGCGCCATGGGCCTGCTGGAAGTTGCCCACCGCCTCAAAGGGTTCCAGGAAGCCTTTTGCGCCGAACAGGGCATTCGCTTGCACGGCGAGCTGCCGGACGGCAGCGGCTCCGAAGGCATCTGCCATTCGATCATGGCGGAGCGCTACGCGCTTCCGGGCCAGGTCGTCGTCGGCACCGACAGCCACACGCCCCACGCGGGCGCGCTGGGCTGCCTCGCCTTTGGCGTGGGCACGACCGACATCGCCAACGCCTGGGTGACGGGCGATGCGCGCGTGACGGTGCCAGGCACGCTGCGCGTCCGCTTGCGTGGGCGCCTGCGCGCGGGCGTGAGCGCGAAGGATCTCGTGCTGCACCTGCTGGCTCAGCCGCTCATCCGCGATGGCGGCGCCATCGGCCTCGTCGTCGAATACCAGGGCGAGGCGCTGGCGGATCTCGACACGGACGAGCGCGCGACGCTGACGAACATGGTGGCGGAGATCGGCGGCTTCACCGGCCTCATCGCGCCGGACGCGGAGACGGCGCGCTTCGTGAAGGAACGCCGCGGCGTGGATCTCGCGATCGAAGGCTGGATGCGCTCCGACGAAGGCGCCGAGTATGCGGCCACCCTCGAAGTGGACTGCGCCGCGTTGGAGCCCATGCTGGCGCGGCCCGGCGATCCCGGGAACGGCGTGGCTCTATCCGCCCTCGACGCGGAATTGCCCATCGCCATCGCCTACTTGGGCAGTTGCACGGGCGGCAAGCGCGAGGATCTGCGCCGGGCTTTTGAAGTGATCGCGCCCGCGGCCCGCGCGGGCCGGCGCGTGCCAGAAGGCGTCAAATTCTTCGTCCAATGTGGCAGCGAAGAGGTGCGCCGCTTCGCCGCCGAGCAAGGCTGGATCGCCGCCTTCGAAGCCGTGGGCGCCGTCGTGCTGGGCAGTTCCTGCGGCGCCTGCATCAACGCAGGCCCCGGCGTCAGCGAGCGCGCCGATCAGGTGACCATCTCCGCCATCAACCGCAACTTCCCCGGCCGTAGCGGCCCCGGCCAGATGTGGCTCGCCAGCCCCGCCACCGTCGCCGCCAGCGCGCTGGCGGGGAAGATCGCCGCGCCGGAGGCCCGATGACGCCCACAACCCTCCGCGCCGTCATGGCCCGTCTCCGCGATCCGGAGGGCGGTTGTCCGTGGGATTTGAAGCAGGACCATCAGAGCCTCGCGAAGTACCTGCGGGAAGAGGCCGCGGAGGTGCTGGACGCGCTGGCCGCGCACCGGCCGGGTGCCGCCGCCTCTGAAGCGCATCTGAAGGAGGAGCTGGGCGACCTCTGGCTTCAAGTGGTCTTCCATGCGCAGGTGGCTTCGGAGCGGGGCGCCTTTGATCTGGACGGCGTCGAACGCGCGGTCGTGGACAAGCTCGTGCGGCGCCACCCCCATGTGTTCGGCGAAGTCGAAGTGGACGGCGCGGAAGGCGTCGTCGCCAACTGGGAGGCCATCAAGGCCGAGGAGCGCGCCGCCCAAGGCGAGGCCGCCGAGCGCCGCCTGCTGGAAGGCCTCGCCGCGAGCCTTTCGCCGCTGGAGGAGGCCATGGAGATCGGCCGCCGCTGCGCCAAGGTGGGCTTCGAATGGCCCGACCTGGATGGCGTCATGGACAAGGTGGCCGAAGAGCTGGAAGAGCTGCGCGCCGAGTCCGAACCGCGCCGCGTCGAAGAGGAATTCGGCGACCTGCTTTTCAGCCTCATCCAGTGGGCGCGCTACAAGGGCCTCGACCCCGACCGCGCCCTGCGTCGCCAGATGACGCGCTTCAAAGACCGCTTTGAGAAGGTGGAGGACGATGCCCACGCCCATGGCGGCTGGGAGCATCGCAGCCTCGTCCAGATGGAAGCCGCGTGGCAGGCGGCGAAGAAAAACTGCCAATCCACAGATTCCACGGATTACACAGATTGAAAAATGCCGCGGAGGCAATCTGTGGAATCTGTGCAATCTGTGGATGTGGTTTTGCCTTTCTTCATCGTCACCCTGACGCACGCGACCTGGGACGCGGCGCTCGCTTGCGCGCGGGCGTTGCCGGGGGACGCGCTGCCCGAGTTGAGGCTGGACCTTTTCCCGGAGCGCGACGCGGACGCCATGGTGCGCGATCTTGGCGGACGATGCCTTGTCACCAACCGCCGCGTTTCGGAGCTGGGCAAGGCTGAGGATGGGCCTTCGCGCCTGGAGCGGCTTCGCGAAGCGGTGGCGGCGGGCGCGGCTTGGGTGGACCTGGAATGGGAGCTTCTGCTGCCGACCTGGCTGGATCGCGCGCGCACGAAGGTGCTGCGCAGTGTCCATGTGGCGCCTGGGGTGTTCGATCTTGAATCGCGATTGGGCGCGCTGCCGGAAGGCGACGCCTTCAAGTGGGTGGGCCACGCGAACCGTCTCGCGGACAACGCGCGATTGAAGCCCCTGCTCGGAAGGGGCCTGCCGCTCTCGGCCTTTCTCATGGGTCCGAAAGGGATTCCCAGCCGCTGCCTGCAACGGGCCTGGGGCGGCGGGTTCACCTACGCCGCTCCGGATGACGCGGGCGCGGCCGCTCCAGGGCAGGTGCCGCTTTCCGCGATGCGCGCCTGGAGCTGCGCGGAGCTGAAGCCGGGCGCGCCGTTGCTCGGCGTGCTGGGTTCGCCGGTGCTGCATTCGAAAGGCCCAGCCTTCCACAATCCGCGCCTCGACGGGCAGGCGATCTACCTGCCGCTGGAGTGTGACGACGCCGAAGAGGCGGTCGAGGCCTTTGGCGCGCTCGCCATCCCCGCCGCGAGCATCACGGCTCCGCTCAAGGAGACGCTTCCGAAGGCGCTGGGCCTCGACCGCCCGCTCAACACGATCTGGCGCGAAGAAGGCGCCTGGCGCGGCGCCAACACGGACGCCGACGCGCTGCGAAGCGCGCTCGCGTCGAAGGCGAAGGGCCCCGTGCTTCTGCTGGGCTCTGGTGGTGTCGCGGAAGCGAGCCGGAAGGTGCTGGAGGAGCTCGGGCGAAAGGTGATCCAGGTCTCGCGTTCCGCGCGCCTCACGCCCGAAGACATCCATCGCGCCGCGCCTATCGGCGTGATCCAAGCGACGAGCCTCGGCATGATCCCCGGCGACCCGATGCCTTTTCCCGAAGCGCTGGAAGCCGCGCGGCCCACGCTGCGTTGGGCGGTGGAGTGGGTCTACAAGGAGCGCACGGCCTTCGAGGCCTGGGCGGAGGGCCTGGAGCTCGTGGATGGCGCGTCGCTCTTCGAAGCCCAGGCCGACGCGCAATCCCGCCTCTTCCGCGCCGCGATCCGCTAGCCTAGCGGCTATGGATCTCCTCCTCGTCGAGGACAAAGACAGCTTCCGGGACCTGCTGGTGAAGGCGCTGGCGGGGTCGGACTGGACCGTGACGCCAGCGGCCGACCCCGCGGAGGCGCTCGCGCATCTGGAGACGCGCCCTTTTCCCGTGCTGGTGACGGACCTGCGCCTGCCGGGCATGAGCGGGCTCGAACTCATCCGCCGCGCCAAGCGCCTGCGGCCCGAGATCCGCGCCGTGCTGATGAGCGCGTTCGGCGAGCCCAAGGACATCGTCGAAGCCATGAAGCTGGGCACGGACGACTTTCTGCCCAAGCCCTTCGACCTCGACGCCTTCCTCGCGCTGCTGGAGCGGCTCCGCGCGCTGGTGGGCGCGCCGCCGCCGCCCGCGGATGAACCTTGGATCGCCCTGAGCCCCGCGATGCGCAGTCTCGACGCGAGCCTGCGCCGCGCGGCGGAGACGGATCATCCCGTGCTCTTCACGGGCCGCTCAGGCACGGGGAAGGCGCGGGCGGCCCGTCGCCTCCACACCCTCCGCAGGCCCGGCGCGCCGTTCAAGGTGGTGCGACCGATGGAGGCGCTCGACGATGGCTTCGCGCCTTTGCTGCGTCTGCTGCGCGGCGGTAGCCTCCACCTCGCCGATCTTGAGCGCGCGGATGGCGCCATGGTGGATGCGGTCGCCGTCGCGTTGGACTCGGAAGCGGGCAGGGGCATCGCTTGGAGCGCCGGAGCCGCGTCGTTGGAGGGCGTCCCCGTCGCGCTGCGGCACCGGCTCGGCGTGTTGACGCTTCCGGTCCCTTCCCTCGCCGAGCGGCGGGAAGACCGCCTGGCCCTCTTCCAGGCCTTCGTGGCGCGGGCCGCGATCGCGTCGGGCCGCCCGGTCCCGGTGATGGATCGCGCGCTGGAAAAGCCGCTGCTCGCCCACGCCTTTCCCGGTGAGGCGCGGGAACTGGAATTGGCGGCGGTGCGGGCGTTGCTGCTGAACGAAGGCCCGGTGCTGAAGCGCCTGCCCGAATTCTCCGTCGGGGCGGATGCGTTGCTGCTGCCCACGCCGGCCCGGGGAACGCTGGAGGCGATGGAGCAGGCTTTGGCCGCGTCCGGCCGCGCCCATCTGCTGCGCCGCGCGCTGCTCGACGCGGGCGGCGACCTGCCCAAGGCGGCGGACGCGCTCGGGCTCACCGTGCGGGTCCTGGCCCAGCGCTTGCGGGATGCGGGCATCCCGCTGGAGGATGAAGGCACGCCATGAACGATCCCGCCCAGACCCCTCCTGCCGCCCCTCCTCCCGTCGCCTCCAATCCGCGGCCCGCGGCCCTCGCGAGCCTGGCGGCGCTGCAGCGGGTCGTGGTGGGCAAGGAGGCGCAAGTTCGGCGCGCGCTGGCGACGCTGCTCGCGGGCGGGCATCTGCTGCTGGAGGACCTTCCGGGCGTGGGCAAGACGACGCTGGCGAAGGGGCTCGCGCGCGTCCTTGGCGGAACCTTCCAGCGCGTGCAGGGCACCAACGATCTGCTGCCTTCGGATCTGCTGGGCGTTCACCTCTGGGATGCCCAAGCCCAGGCCTTCCGCTTCCAGCCCGGGCCGGTGTTCTGCCATGTGCTGCTCATGGATGAGCTGAACCGCATCGGCCCCAAGACTCAGAGCGCGCTGCTCGAGGTGATGGTGGAAGGGCAGGTGACGCTGGATCGCCAAAGCCTGCCGCTGCCCGACCCCTTCTTCGTCGTGGCCACGCAGAATCCGCTCGATCACGCGGGCACCTTCCCGCTTCCGGAAAGCCAGCTCGATCGCTTCGCCTGCGTCGTGCATCTCGGTTATCCCGAGCGTTCCGCCGAGCGCAAAGTCCTCAAGGGCGAAGCGGGCGCCGAGCGCGTGGAGCAGCTCATCCCGAGTCTGGATCTGGATGGCTGGCGCGCGGCGAGAAGAGCCGTGAAGGCCGTGCAGCTCGCCGACCCTCTGTTGGACTACGCCGAACGCGTGGTCGCAAAGATGCGCGCGGAAGGCGCCTTCTGCTCCACCCGCGCCTTCCGCCACTGGCTCGCGCTCTCCCAGGCCGAGGCGTGGCTGGCGGGCCGGGACTTCGCCACGCCCGATGATCTGCAAGCGACCTTCGCGGATGTGATGGCCCACCGCGGCAGCCTGGACGACCGCCGTCTGCTGCGCCAGGAACGGCGCGACCATCTCGGCAAAGTGCTCGCGGGGACGCCCGTAGGCTGGAAGCCATGAACGCGGGCTGGAAGCCGTGAGCGAGGAGTCTGATCGCCGTTCCATCGGCGCGCTGCTCAAAGAGGCGCGGGAGGTTCAGGGCCTCAGCCTGGAGCAGTTGGCGGAGGAACTGAAACTGACGCCGCGCATCCTCAGGGCGGTGGAGGCCGATGACTGGGAGGCCATCCCGCCCGGGCGCCAGCGGCCCCTGACCCGGCAAATCGCGGCGCGGCTCCGCATGGATCTGGAGCATCATCCCGATGCGCTGGGCCTCGTGCCTGGCGCGCTCACCGACACCCCGCCCGATCCCAAGCTGGAGCGCCTGGAACGCGGAGCGATGGTGGCCCTTGGCCTTGGCTCCATCGCGCTGCTCGCCTGGCTCGTCATTCCCGGGCGGAGCCTGCGCGGCCGCGGACCCGCCGCCTGGTTGGACCAGCCGCCGCGTCTCGCGGTGCCACCCCCTCCGCCGCGAGCCACGACGCCCTATCCCGTCCTGGGCGAGTTGCTGCCCGAAGCGCCCGTCTCCGGCGAAGGCATCCTCGTCTCGCTCCGCGCCATGGACACCTGCGACGCGGAGGCGGTGGGCGCGGATGGCGTGAAGCTGGCGCGCACGCTCCAAGTTTCCGATCCGTGGAAGCTGCGGGTGAAGGGTCCCTTCACGCTGAGCCTTTCCAATGGAGGCGTGGTCCAGGTGGAAGTGGCCGGCAAGCCCCTCGCCACCGGCGCGAGCGTGGGGGAACCATGGAGCGGCCGTTTCGATGAGAATGGAGTCTGGCGCCGCCCGCGTCCCCAGCCCGTTCCCGTGGAACCCCCGACCCAGGAACCGGCGCCTGAGCAGCCGCTTCCTCCGCCCGAGGAGCCGTCGCCGGACGCGGATGGGGCCGCGCCCAAGCCAAACCTGGAGTGACCTTGCACCCGATCGTCGAACGGTATCTCGCCCAACAGCTTCCGGAGCCCATGGTGCTGGCGCTCCTGGGGGGCAGCCTGCCCGTGCCGCCCGCGGACTTCATCCACGCCCAGGCCCACGCGGTGATCAGCGGTTCGCCCTTCGCCGAGCGCGCGCTGCAAAGTTTCCAATCCATCCCGGAATCCGTCCTGCAGGGCCTCCTGATGGAGCGCATCCAGCCGCCCGCGCCGCTGGAACTGGTGCTGCGCCATCGCCGCGAGTTCACGATCCTCGAGGCCGCGCTGCTCCATCCGGACCTCACCGCGGAGATCGTGGAGCGGGCCATCCCCAGCCTGCCCGGCCCGGCCCTCGACATCATCTCCAACAACCAGGTGCTCTGGATTCAGCGCCCGGTGATCCTCGACCTGCTGGAGCAGCACCCGGCGGCGGAATACAACCTCAAGCGGCGCATCAACGAGTTCCGCTTCGAGGTGCTGAAGATCGTCCCCGAAGAGGTGAAGAAGGAGCGCCTCGAAGTCCTGGATGAAGTGGAGGCCGGCCGCCTGGACAAGGCCTGGGCCGAACTCCCGATGCCCAAGGAGGAGAGCAAGGAGGAGCGCGAAGCCAAGCTGGAGGAAGGCGCCGAGGCCGATCCGGAAGCCATCGTGCAGGCCATCAAGGCCTTCGAGGGCGAAGAGGTCAGCCTCTCCATCGCCAAGCGCATCGCGCGGCTGAAGACGAATCAGAAGATCATGCTCGCCATCAAGGGCGGCAAGGAGGAGCGCACCATCCTCATCCGCGAGGCCAATCGCCTCATCCAGGAGAATGTGGTGCGCAACGGCCGCATCACCGAAGGCGAAGTGGCCTTCATCGCCAACATGCGCACCATCCACGAAGGCGTGCTGCGGGTCATCAGCATGAACCGCGAATGGATGAAGAAGTACACCATCGTCAAAGCCATCGTCTACAACCCGCGCACGCCCATCGCCCTCGCCATGTCGAATCTGAAGCGCATCAACGAATTCGACATGAAGCTCATGCAGCGCGACAAGAACATCCCCGAAGTCCTCCGCCGCGAAGCCAAGCGCTTCCTCGAGTCGAAGTCCTCCGGGAAGGGGTGAGGGGTGGGCCACGGGCCTCGGACCTCGGACCTCGGGCTTCGGGCCTTGGCCGGAACGCAGGCCCCGGCGATTCAATCCCCACCGCCTTACATGAGTCCGGCCCCTCGCGGGGCCGGGATTGGAGCGGGCGATGGGGATTGAACCCACGACATCAAGCTTGGGAAGCTTGCGTTCTACCACTGAACTACGCCCGCGCTGATTCCAGGATAGCTCAATCAGCTTGGGCTTGCAGCTCCGCCAGCTTGGCCTTCACGAAGGCCAGCAAGGCTTCTCCGCCTTCCACTTCCTGCTCGGCGATGAAGAGGGGCAGGGTGAGGGCGGCGAGGTGGTCTTCGGTGAGCTTCACGGCGTCCTTCGCGGTGCAGAGGAGGCGCGTCGCGCCGATGTGGACGGCTTCGGCGTCTAGGCCTTCGAGCTCATCTGGCGTGGGGCCGTGGTGGTCGCTGAAGCGCGCCGCGTCGCGCATGGCCACGCCCGCGGAACGGAGGTCGGCGAAGAAGGCTTCGGGGTTGCCGAGGCCGCACCAGGCGAAGGAAGGCTGAGGCACCGCTTCAGGCAGGGCGATGGAGGCGCGCGCCTCATCCATCGGGCGCAATCGGGAAAGCCGGAAGTCCACCCAGAAGATCGGGCCGCCGCCGCCGTGCGCGCGCCACCACGCTTCCACGGCGGCGCGATCCTTCACGCGGGCCGCGCGGGTGACGACGAGCGCGTGGGCGCGCCGTGCCCCAGCCGTGGATTCGCGGAGATCGCCCAAGGGAAGTTGGAACCCGTTGCCCCACAGGCGCGAGCCGTCGAGCAGGAGCAGATCCAGATCGCGGTGCAGGGCGCGGTGCTGGAAGCCGTCGTCCAGGAGCAGTGCCTTCAGCTCCGGCGCGGTGGCGCGGGCCAGACGCGCGGCGTCAACGCGCTTGCGGCCGACGAAGACGCGGCCCGGCCCAAGGCGGCGGGCCATCAACGCGGGCTCGTCGCCGCAGGCGGCGGCCTCGGTGTCGGGCATGACCGCCATGGGATCCGTCTTGCGCTTGCCGCCGTGGCCGCGGCTCAGGATGCCCGTCTCGATTCCCGCCGTCCGCAGGCCCTCCGCGAGAAAGAGCGTGACGGGCGTCTTCCCCGTGCCGCCCGTGCTGAGGTTGCCGACGCTGATCACGGGCAGCCCGACCTTCGCCGCCCGCTCCGGGTGCTGGTCATAGCCCCGGTTCCGGAGCGCCGTCGTCAGGGCGTAGACGGGCGCCAGGGGCGAAGCCAGGTAGCGCAGAATGGACATGGGAAGAGAGTAGCGGAGGTTGCCGTGTCCGAAGGGATTCTGCTGGCGAAAGTGGCGCGGGGAACGCTGTTGCCCGTCGCGGAGCGCGTCGCCCGTCTGGAGGAGGCGCTGCCCCAGATCCGCGCGGCGCTGGAAGGCGAACGCGATGAGATCGCGCTGCAGGCCACGCTGGCCTGTCTGCTGTGGGAAACGCTGCCTCAGACCAACTGGTGCGGCTTCTATCGCCGGGTGGAGGAGCGGATGCTCGCGGTGGGGCCGTACCAGGGCGGCATGGGCTGCCTGCGCATCGCCTTCGAGCGCGGCGTCTGCGGCGCGGCGGCGCGCAGCGGGCAGACGCAGCTTGTTCCCGATGTCCAGGCCTTTCCGGGCCACATCGCCTGCGACGACGCCACGCGCAGCGAACTGGTGATTCCGGTGAAGGATGGCGAAGGCCGTCTTCGCGCGGTCCTGGATCTCGATTCGCCTACTTTGGATGCCTTCTCCGAGGCGGAGGCTCAGCGCCTGGAAGCCTTGATGACGGAAGTGTTCAGGGGGCCTGTGAACTGGAGCGTCGGCCAACCGCGATAAGCGTTGTGACGCCTTGCGTCCAAGGGCGGACGCGATGGGGCCAACCTTCAGTGGTCCCACAAAAAGAAAGCGGGACGATGCTCGCCCGGGTATCGTGGGAAACGAAATCAAAGCGACCCATGGCCGACTCCAATTTCATCGAGCAGAGCAAAGTCCACTTCAAGGAAGGCGAGACCATCTTCACCCGCGGGGAGATGGGTCAGCAGATGTTCGTCATCCTGACGGGCAAGGTGCGCCTCTATGTGGGCGAGGAAGCCAAGGGCGAGTGGGCGGAGGAGTTCGGCAAGGGCGACTTCTTCGGCGAAGGCAGCCTGCTGGAGGCGTTGCCCCGCGCCCTCACGGCCGTGGCCATGGAGGATTCGGACCTCATCGCCATCAGCCGCGGCACTTTCCTCAAGATGATCAAGCAGAACCCGGAAGTGGCCGTGAAGATGATGCAGCGCATGGCCCAGCGCAACCGGGAGATGTCCGAGAAGCTGGACGAGAACCTGAGCAAGAGCCAGAAGATGAAGGTGGCCCAGCCCGTGGCCCAGCTCGTCTCCGTGCTCACGGGCAAGAAATACCCCATCCTCGCCCACGGTTCGCTCGTGGGCCGCTACGACCCCACCACCGGCGTGCATCCCGATGTGGACCTCACCACCGAGGACCACAACCTCAGCGTGAGCCGCCGCCACGCGCGCATCCTCTGCGAGCACGGCCGCTACTTCCTGCTGGAGGAGCCCGGCGTCGCCAACGGCACCTATGTGAAGGGCGACCGCGTCCAGCCTGGCGACGCGCGCGAGCTGAGCCCCGGCGACCGCGTGGGCTTCGGCATGGTGGTGCTCTTCTTCGAGAAGGCCTGAGGCCATGGCCGCGCAGATCCTGGAGATCTGGCGGGATGAGCACGGCTCCGAGTGGGAGCTCGCGGATTTCGGCGACGGCTGCATCGTCCGCGAGCGCAATGTCCTCGACCTCATTGATGGCGACGCGCGGGAAGGCTACGCGGTGATCGCGCGGTTCACGGACGCGGAGGACGCGCGCGCCTTCCTGCATCAGGAAGGCTTTGAATCCCTGGGGTTGGACGATGACTAGCCTTGAGCGCGCGCGCCTGGTCGCGGACTATCTGCGGGCGGAGGCCGAGGTGCGGCGCGCCTCGCTCGGCACGCTGGCCGCGCTCATCCTGCTGGCGATCGTCGCCGCCCGCCTGGGGCAGGGGGCCTCCTGGGTGGCGCACGCGAGCCTGCTGGCGGCTTTGGTGGTCCTTCCCTGGCTGCTGCGCGCGCTTTCGCCCAAGGGCAACCAGACGGTCTTCCACCTGGATCTCTTCGCCTTTCCGCTCAACGCGCTCCTGCTCGGCTTCATCGCGTTCATGGAGGCGTCGCGGCTGCCGCGCGTGGATCTGCCAGGCGTGCCCGCGGCGAGATGGTTGTTTCCGGCGCTGTCGCTGCTCGCGCCTCTGGCCTATGTCTTCCTCGGACTCGCGGATTGGGTCCGCCGCTTGAAGCTCAACGCCTGGATCAAGGACACCCTCGCCGTGGCGCCCGTGGACGCGTACCAGGAAGAGCCGCGCCGGTTGCTGGAGGAAGCCCTCCGCGCCGCGCCGACGACCACCGACGCCTGGGCCCAGTTCCGCACCGTGCCCGCCAGCGCGCGGAACCTCAAGCTCTTCTTCAAGCTGGACACGGCGCGCCATGGATTCTGGCGCGCGGCCTTCTCGGACGATTACGCGCTGGTGGTGTTCCATGACGGCACCGGGCACGAGGCTGTCGCGCCGGGCGGCATCGTCCTCGCGGTGGATGACGCGCCGCGCCCGGGCGAGCGCGAGCGCATGATCCTCGTGCGATGGAACGGCCACTTCCATGAGGGCCGCGTCACCCGCGACGACCTCCTCAAGATCCAGGCCTGGAACAGCCGCAGCGCGGGCTTTGAGCCCAAGTCCGTGGTGCCCGCCACGGGCCTGTAAACGAAGAAGGGCCCCATGCGGGGCCCTTCTTCGAACCTGGAACGCGTTAGTGGTGCGCGCCGATGCCCATGGCATTCGCGGCCTTGGTGAGTTCGGGAACGACTTCGAAGAGGTCGCCGACGATCCCATAGTCCGCGATCTTGAAAATCGGGGCTTCGGGGTCCTTGTTGATGGCGACGATGTACTTGGAGCTGCTCATGCCGGCGAGGTGCTGGATGGCGCCGCTGATGCCCGCGGCGATGTAGAGCGTGGGGCTCACGACCTTGCCGGTCTGGCCCACCTGAATCCCGTGGGACAGGCCCCAGCCCGCGTCCACCGCGGCGCGGGACGCGCCCACGACGCCGCCGAGGGCGTCCGCCAGCTCTTCGAGGATCTTGAAGTTCTCGCCGCTCTTCAGGCCGCGGCCGCCGGCGACGATGACATTGGCTTCGGTGAGGTCCACCTTGCCGCCGCCCTTGGCGAGGATCTCCTTCACGATGGCCTTGAAGTCCCCGGCGGGGGCTTCGATGGATTCCATCGCGCCCGCGCCGACCTTCTCGGCGATGGCGAAGACATTGGGGCGGGTCGTCGCGACCTGCACGGCGCTGGTGAAGCCGGTGGTGGCGAAGGCCTTGCCCGCGTAGACGGGGCGCACGGCCTGGAGCTTGCCGCCCTCGATGGAGAGGCCGGTCACATCGCCCGCGTAGCCCGCGTCCAGGCGCGCGGCGGCGCGCGGCAGGGCGTCCTTGCCCATGGCCGTGGCGGCGCCGAGCAGGATGGCCGCGCCCTTGGCCTTGGCGGCGGACGCGAGGACGGCGGCGAAGGCGTCGCTGGAGTAGGAGGCCAGCGCGGGCGCGACGCAGGTGAGGATCACATCGGCGCCGTGCTTGGCCGCGTCCGAGGCGCCGTCGGCGGAAGCGCCCACGGTGAGCGCGCCGAGCTGCTGGCCGCTGGCGTCCGCCAGGCGGCGGCCTTCGCTGAGGGCTTCGGCGCTGGGCTTGCGGAGTTTGCCGTCTTTCAGTTCGCAGAACACGAGAATCATGGGTTCGTCCTTTTCGTCAGCGTCTGCGGATCAGAAAACCTTGGCTTCGTTCTTGAGCGCGTCCATGAGCGCCTTGGCCTGGGCGGCGGCGTCGCCTTCCAGTTTGCGGCCCTCGGGGCGCGCGGGCGGCAGTGCCATGGCGAGGGTGCCCGTGGCGGCGGCGTGGCCGCCGACTTCCACTTCCTCGATGGTCTTCTTCTTGGCCGCCATGATGCCCTTGAGGCTGGCGTAGCGGGGCTCGTTGAGGCCCTTCTGCGCCGTCACGACCGCGGGCAGGGCGCCTTCGACGACTTCCGTGCCGCCTTCGATCTCGCGCTCGGCGCGGAACTTCCCGTCCGCCACTTCGAGCTTCACGACCACATTGGCCTGGGCGTAGCCCAGCAGCTCGGCCAGCATCGGCCCCACGGCGGAGTTGTCGCCGCCCAGGCCCTTGTTGCCGGAGAGGACGAGGTCGAAGCCCTTGTCCTTGGCGAAGGCCGCGAGGATGGAGGCCGTGGCGAGCGTGTCGCCCTGGCCATCGCCCTTGATGAGCACGGCGTTGTCCGCGCCCAGGGCGAAGGCGTTGCGGAGGATCTCCTTCGCCTTCTCATCGCCCACGGTGGCGACGGTCACTTCGGCCCCGGCGGATTCCTTCAGGCGCAGGCCCTCTTCCAGCGCGTACTCGTCGTAGGGGCTGGTGATCCACTTCACATCGGCGGGGTCCAGCGACTTCCCATCGGCGGCGACCTTGATCTTGGTCTCCGTGTCGGGCACCTGCTTCAAGCAGACGAGGATCTTCATGGGCACTCCAGAAGGGCCGTGCGGCCAAAGCCCCATTTTACCGGAGCGCCTCACCGGCCCCTAGCGAAAGGTGCGCGCATCAGGATTGATCGTGGTAAAAGGAAGGCACCATGCGCACCCATACGCGTTCCCGCCTCGGTTTCCCGGTGGCCCCCCTGGGCGCCGCCCTGCTCGGGCTCGTCGCCCTGACGGCCTGCGGACGAAAGGAGAGCGCGGCGGCGCCCGCCGTTCCGCCTCAAGCGCAGGCCAGCGCCGCCCCCAGCACGATCGTGAGCACGACACCCGCTGGGAAGACCGCCGCGCCCTCCGTGATGGTGCAGGCCGATGGCCTCGTCAGCTCCGGCACGCCCGGCCATGTGGCGGCTGCGGGCGGCGATCCAGGCCTCAGCTACACCTGGTATGTGGATAACGGGAAGATCGAAGGCTCGGCGGATGGCTCGTCCGTCCTCTGGACGGCCGGCGAGATCGGCTACGCCCATGTCTACTGCGCGGGCGCCAACGCCGCGGGCGCGAAGACGGTCGCCATGGCCACGGTGAAGATCATCCAAGCCCCGGCCATCGCCCGCTTCGACGCCAATCCACCGGCCGTGAACCCGGGCGAGAAGGTCTTCCTTGGCTGGGACGCCCGTGGCGCGACCAAACTCACCTTGGACCCCGGCGGCGAAGATGTGACCGCCCTGAACGGCCCCGCCAAGACCGTGGAGCCCAAGGAAACGACCACCTACACGCTCACGGGCACCAATGAGGCGGGCACGGTCGCCACCAAGACCCTGACCGTGAAGGTGCTGCCGCCACCCCAGGTGAGGAGCTTCGCCGCCACCGGCGCCATCGCGGTGGGCCAGCCGCTCGTGCTCGTGGGCGACTTTAGTGGCGGCCATGCGGAGATCCGCCGGGGCGACGAGGTGCTCGCCTCGTCCGACCAGAGCCCCATCCAGGCCACGACCACGCTCAAGGACGGCGACTCCTTCACGCTCACCGTGAAGGGCGAGACGGGCTCCTCCGCGAGCTCCAACCGCACCTTCAGCCTCCAGGGCCACAGCGGCGCGGCCGCGACTCCAGCTCCGGCTGCCGCCAAGCCGTGAGGATCGCCCGCCTCCGGTAGGCTGGAGGCATGAGCGAACCGGATTTTCAGGACGCGATCGTTTTCACTGGCGGCGGCACGGGGGGGCATTTCTTTCCGGCCGTGGCCTTGGCGGAGGGCGCTCGCGCACGCTGGCCGGAGCGGAAGATCGCCTTCGTAGGCGCCACCCGCGGCATCGAGGCGCGCAAGCTCCCGGGCTCCGAGTGGCCCCATGTCCTGCTTGATGTGGAAGGCTTCCTCGGCCGCTCGCCGTTCCGCGTCGCGCGCTCCGCGTGGAAGCTCTGGCGCGCCAAGGCCGCGCTGGCGCGGAGATGGAAGGCCGCGCGCCCGGCCGCGGTCATCGCCACAGGCGGCTACGGCGCCGCGCCCGCGCTGATGGCGGCGAAGAGCCTGGGCATCCCCACCTTCATCCATGAAAGCAACGCCGCGCCCGGCGCGCTGGTGAAGCAGATGGCCGCTGGCGCGCGGCGCGTGTGGTGCGGCATGGACGCGGTGAAGGAACTCCTCCCCGGCGCCGACTGCCTCACCGCCGGGACGCCGGTGCGGGACGCCTTCCGTCGGCCCTTCAAGCCCATCAAGGAACTGCGTCGGCCGTTCCAATTGCTCGTGCTGGGCGGCAGCGGCGGCGCCCGCGCCATCAACGACGCCATGCTGGAAGCGGCTCCGGCGCTGCTGGCGATCTTCGAGGACTGGACCATCCTCCACCAGGTCGGCCCCGCGGAATTCGAGCGTCTGAGCGCGAGTCCGCGTCATGAGCGGCATCACCTCGTGCCCTTCATCGAGGACATGGCGGGCGCGATGGAGGCCTCCAGCCTCGTGGTGAGCCGGGCCGGAGCCTCCACCTGCGCGGAGCTGAAGGTCGCGGGGCGCGGCTCCATCCTCGTCCCGCTGCCCACCAGCGCCAACCAGCATCAGCTCCGCAACGCCGAGGCCATGGCGAAGGAATTCCGAGCCGTGCTCGTGCAGCAGCAGGCGAACCTCGCCGACCACCTCGAAGCCCACTGCCACAGCCACATGGGCAACGCCTACGCCCGCGTGCAACTCGCCCAGCAGCCCGAGCCCAACCGCGCCGTCGAGATCTGCCTGGATGACCTCGCGGCGGGGATGGGGTGGGCCTGATCAGATTCGCACGAGCATGTGCCGCGCGAGTCGGCCTTGCAGGCGGCCCAGGGCGCGGGCGATGTGGAGCGTGAGGGGCACGGCGAAGATCCCGAAGATCCCCCACACCACCGCCACGAAGTTCGCGTGAGCGCCGCCCCAGTACCAGCCGTCGAAGGTGACTTCGTGGAAGACGAAGTGGACGATGGGCGTGGCGAGCAGGGCCAAGCTCAGCGATAGCATCGTCACCATGGCGCTGAAGTAGAAGACGCCCAGGGGCAGCATGAGCAGCAGGTAGGCGAGGCTCGACCAGGTGCGCCCGTCGTGGAGCATGGCGAGGATGCGCGCCTTCCATCCGCCCGCGCCTTCCGTCGGCGGCTGGCTGCGCGGCATGCGCGCGCCCAGCATCGCTTCCACCAGGCGGCCTTCGGCGATGGCCAGCAGGCGCACGGAACCGAGGAAGGCGACCGCGAAGGGAATGCCGATGATGAGGATGGAGAGCGCGAGGGACAGCGAAATCCCCGTGATCGCCCAGACGAAGAAGAAGATGCCGGGGCCGATGGAGATGAGGAGGTAGAGCAGCGAAGTGTAGGCGCGGAAATCCTTCAGCACGCCAAAGAAGCCCGGGCGCGTGGGAGGCGGCGGAGCCTCGTATTCCTGTCGCGCGGGCGGGGTTGGCCTGAGGGCGGCGCTCAC
The DNA here is from genome assembly GCA_964472275.1 of uncultured Solibacteraceae bacterium. Classification (GTDB taxonomy): domain Bacteria; phylum Acidobacteriota; class Holophagae; order Holophagales; family Holophagaceae; genus JAFDVN01. The sequence continues at coordinate 30,369 of CAYYJN010000006.1, read as the reverse complement.
GAGGGCGTCCCGCTCGCGGTAGGCCGCGGCCACTTCCGCGGGCTCGCCGTAGGCGGCGAGGATCGCGGGAAGTGCTTCGGCTTCGTCGAAGGCCGCGTCCTGGTAGCGCTGCCGCGCCACTTCGGAGCGCAGGTGGTTCTCCGCGTCCCACAGCGCGTCCTGGATGAGCGCCTTGTCGCAGCCCTTGAGGGCCGCCTTCAAGCGGTCCAGGTAGGCGTCAATGATCTGGTCAGGCATCCGGTCAGGCATGGTCCACTCCCTTGAGCACGGCGTTCACGGCTTGGCTGGTCTGCTTCCATTGCTTCGCCCACGCGGCCAGCGCGGCGCGGCCGTCCTTGGTGAGGCGGTAGTACTTGCGGGGCGGGCCGGAGACCGACGGCTCCACGCGGCTGTCCAGGAGGCCGAGGCCCTCCAGCGAGCGCAGCGTGGGATAGAGCGTGCCCAGTTTGGTGATGGGCGCCCGCTCTTCCAGCTCCCGCGCGATGTCGTAGGCGTAGCGCGGCTCGGAGGCCTCCGCCAGCACCGCCATCAGGAGCAGGGCCACGGTGCCCGCGTTGAGCTCCTTCTGGAACTTGCGCTCCAGGTCATCCAGCGATCCAGGGTCCATGGGGCCTCCGTCATGTGAGGGGATACGGGCACCGTGGACATAGTATTAGTATGAAGTTAGTAATAGTCAAATCGAGCCTCGGAAAAGGATGAATTCGCCGGAGGCCCGTGGCCCGAGGCCTGGTGTCAGCCCAGGTCCACGAGCCCTCGGATGTGGGCTTTGATCGCGTCCATCTCGTCGCGGGGGATGCGCCGCGCGGGGACGCCGCCCCAGGTTTCGCTGGCGGGGACGCGGGTGCCGGGGAGCAGCACGGAGTGGGGCAGGACGGTGGCGCCGTCGCCGACCTCCACATCGCCCATGACACACGCCCCGGCGCCGAGCGTGGCGCGGTTGCCGATCTTCACCGGCGCGAGGACGAGGTTCCCGCCACCTCCGTAGTGAGCGAAGATGCGCACGGAGCCGCCGAGCGCGGCGTCGTCCCCGATCTCGATGAAGCGCGGGTCGCTGATGAGCTCGGTGTTGATGAAGGCGTGGCGGCCGATCTTCATGCCCATCGCTTTCAGGAACCAGACGCCGAAGGGCGTCAGCGTCGCGAAGGGCAGGAAGGTGAAACGCACGAGGTAGAAGAGCCCGTTGTGCAGGAACCAGGGCACGGCGGCCAGGGTGTAGTAGCCGCCCTTGAAGGCCTTGAAGCGCGTCGGCAGGACGAAGTTGTAGAGCGGCACGACGACCATCAGCGCGAGCCCGAAGATGAAGAAGCACAGCGCGAAGGTGAAGCCTTCCCAGATCCAGTGCAGTGGCGGGTTCCATCCCCCACCCAGCCGTCCGGCCAGATGCCAGAAGGCGAAGGCGGGCATGAGCGCGAGCCCCAGCGCCGATGACGCGAGCACATAGAGCAGGAGCACGGCCGTGCCGTAGCTCATCCGCGCGAAGCGGCGCAGCAGCCTGTCCAGCCAGTTGGCGGGTGGCGGGTTCTTCCGCTGGTCGGTGGCGAAGGAAGCGGGCTCGGAGTTCATGGCGTCAGCCTACGCCCGATCGGGCTTTCGGCTCTTGGCTTTTGGCTTTCGCTGGACGAGACATGCCGTGCTCCTGATTGGCCCGAGCACCCTGGGATGGGTCGGCGCAAGCAAAAGCCCAAAGCCAAAAGTCCAAGGCCCTAAGATGAAACGATGCACCTGGCCTTGCTCCGCCTCTCCGCCCTGGGCGACATCCTGCGGGTGCTGCCGGCGTGGGCGAACCTGCACGAGGCGTTTCCTGACGCGCGGCTGCAGGCGGTGGTGGAGGATCGCCACGCCTTTTTGCTGGAGCCCTTTCCCTGGCTGGAGCCGGTGCTCGTGAAGCGGAAGGTATTGTCCGATCCCTTCAAGGCGTTGCCCGAGTTGAAGCGGGCGGCTTTGGAGATCCGTGGCGCGGAGGCGAGCCTCGACTTCCACGGCATCCTCAAATCCGCGCTGATTCCGAAATTCGCGGGCATTGACGAACGCTGGGGCGATGGCGTCACGAAGGAAGGCGCGGGGCTGCTGCAAACGAAGCGCGCGCCCTTCAACCTTCAGACGCGCTACGCCCAGGCGCTCGGACTCGCGGAAGCCTTTGGCGCGAGCCGGGGCGTGGCGGGCCTCGGCCGCTTCCGTCCCGTGTTGAAGGACGCCGCGCTGCCGGACCCTGGCGCGATCTGGCAGACCTCGCGGCCGCGCGTCGTGCTCGTGCCCGGCGCGTCGCGCGCGGGCGCGCACAAGCGGTGGCCGATGCCTCACTGGCTCGCGCTGGCGGCGCGGATGAAAGATCGCTTCGAACCGCGCTGGAGCCTCGGCCCCGATGAAGCGGAGCTGCGCGCGTGGCTGCCCGCGGAGAGCGGGGTGCCCGCTTTGCCGCCGCTGCCCTGGTGGCAGCTTGCCGCCGCGGTGCGGCAGGCGGATCGCGTCATCACCGGCGACACGGGCCTGCTGCACCTGGCCGTGCTCTGCGGCGCGCCCGTCACGGCGCTCTTCGGCCCCAGCGATCCCGTTGTCGCCGGTTTGCCGGAAGGCGCGGGCGCGCTGCTCCGCACGGGCATCGCCTGCTCGCCTTGCCGTGACCGCGCCTGCCGCCGCCGTCAGTGCCTGGAGGAGCTGATGCCTGAAAGCGTGATGGCTTCGCTCTAAACAGGACGAAGCGGCCCTCGCGGGCCGCTTCGTGGGAACGCGCGCGATCAGTGGCGCGCGAGGACGACCTTGATGGCGCTGATGAGGGCGCGGCTGGCTTCAGGCTCCAGGGGCGACTTCTTCGCGCCGGTGGTGGCGGCGGGCATGTTCTGCATCATGGATTCCTGGAAGGCCTGATGGGCCTTCATCAGGTCGGCCATGTCCTCGGCGGTGAGCTGCGCCTTCTTCTCGTCGAGCTCTTTGTAGACGGCCTGGGCGGCCGGGCGCTCGGATTCCGGCAGCGCGAGGACGACCGCGTTGCCTTCCTGCACCATGCTCTTCACGATGCCCTGGTTGGCGGCGCTCATCATCCCGGCGGCGAGGCCGTGGGAGGTGTCCACCGTGATGCCCCGCTCGGCGGCCGCGGCCTTGACCTCGGCGACCTTCTCCTTGGCCTTGTGATAGACATAGTAGGAACAGCCGCCCACGACGAGGATGGACAGCAGCACGATCGTGCCGCATCCGATGAGCAGCCACTTGAGGATGGGGTTCATGCCTTTCTTGGGCGCGGCTTGGCCGTCAGTCATGGCGATCTCCTTGGGGGTCGGCCCAAGGATGGCACTTTGCTAGCCGCGATGCCACACCGTCGTTCCGTCCTTCTTGTCTTCGAGGACGATGCCCATGGCCTTGATCTGGTCGCGGAGGCGATCAGCCTCGGCCCAGTCCTTTGAGGCCTTGGCGGCCTTGCGGGCGGCGAGGAGCGCTTCGACTTCGGCATCCCCGTCGCCACCTTCGTGGGGCCAGGCCGCGAAAATCGCATCCGTCTCATCCAGGAAGGCGAGCGCGGTCTTCCGCTCTTCGTGGGTGAGGGCGATGCGGTCGTCCTGGGCGTTGAGATCGGTGATGAGCGTGAAGATCGCCGCCAGCGCCTCGGGCGTGTTGAGGTCATCGCCCATGGCCTTCCAGAAGGCCTCGCGCGCGGCCTCGATGCGGGGCAGGGGCTGGATGGCTTCCTTCCATTGGCCGCCGCCCGCCTCGCCCTCGCCTTCCATGCGCCGACGGAAGGCGCGGACGCGCTTGAGCGCGTTCTCCGCGCCCTTTAGGCCCTCGAAGGAGAAGTTGTAGAGCTTGCGGTAGTGGTTGCTCTGGATGGCGAAGCGGAAGGCGATGGGGTCCACGCCCTTGTCCATCAGATCGCGGAGCGTGAAGAAGTTGCCCAGGGACTTGGACATTTTCTCGCCCTCGACCATGAGGAATTCGCCGTGGACCCACGACGAGACCCAGGCGTGGCCGAGCGCGCCTTCGCTCTGGGCGATCTCGTTCTCGTGATGCGGGAAGATGAGATCCACGCCGCCGGTGTGGAGTTCCACGCGCTCGCCCAGGTGTTCGATGCCCATGGCCGAGCACTCGATGTGCCAGCCGGGGCGGCCGGCCCCCCAGGGACTCTCCCAGGAAGGTTCGCCGGGCTTGTGGGCTTTCCAGAGCACGAAATCGTTGACGGTGTCGCGCTCGTATTCGTCGGCGTCCACGGAGGAGCCCACGCGCATGCCCTCTCGGTCCAGATGGGCGAGGCAGCCGTACTGGGGCAGGCCCGCGATGCGGTAGTAGACGGAACCCTCCCGCGCGTAGGCGAGGCCCTTGGCCTCCAGCTTCTGGATGAGGGCGATCATGTGGGGGATGTGGTCCGTGGCCTTGGGCATCACATCGGGGCGGAGGATGCGGAGAGCGTCCAAGTCCTCCAGGAACAGGGCCGTGAAGCGCTCGGTGAGGGCCTTCATGGCCGCGTGGCGATCGGCGTTGGTGGCGGATTCGGGCAGGCCGCCTTGCGAATCCCGGATGATCTTGTCCTCCACATCCGTCAGGTTCATGCAGAAGGTCACCTCGTGACCCGAGGCCACCAGGGTCCGACGCAGCAGATCCTGGAAGAGGAAGGTGCGGAGATTGCCGATGTGGACGAAGTTGTACACCGTTGGGCCGCAGTTGTAGATGCGGATCCGGCCATCGCTTCCTGGCCGCACCGCTTCCACGCCCCTCGTCAGGGTGTTGAACACGGAGACCGGAAGGTGCATGCTCTGCATCCATCCATCTCACCACAAACCGCCGGGGAGGCCCCATGGGGCTCTTCAATTTCGGGAAGCCCAAAGGCGAAACGCCGGTGGAGCTCGCGCAGCGGGTCCACCTCGCCGAGGTCGCGGTGGCCCAGAAGGCCGGGCAACTGGAGGCGCTGGATGAGCTGGTCCGCCACCTGGATGAGGACCGCCTGCTGCTCATGCGCGTGGCGCTGGAACTGAAGCCGGGATTGGAACCCAAGGCCGCCGGGGAGGTACTGCTAGACATCTGCTTCAAGCCCCTGGGCCTCGCGTCGCTCTTCCTCGCGCTCATTGACTGGGACCAGGACCGGATCCGGTTCCCCATCTATCACGAGGGCGGCAGGCTTCGGAACCAGCCGGAGCGCGCCTTTTCTGGCGAGGAGGGCGGCGGCCTCACCGGCAAGGCCGTGCGCGCGCGGGCGCCGCTTTACATCCGCACGCTGGAGGAGGCGCGGGACGCGGGCGCGATCTTCTCCGAAGCGGAGCGCATCAGCGGGTTGGTCCCGCAAAGCTGGTACGGCATTCCTCTGGGCCTGGGGACAGGGCGATCCGGCCAGGCCTTCGGGCTCCTCAGTTTCCAGAGCTTCCACCCGGATGCCTTCTCTGAATCCAGGCGGCGGCTGATGGACGCCAGCGCGGCGATCCTGGCGCTCGCGCTGAAGGCCAGCCCATGACCGGGTGGGGAGGGTTGCTTTCGAGGCGCGCCGCCCCACCTTGGGGCGGACCCAACCCCGCTCGGAACCTCGCGTGAACCTCTTCGCCTCCGAAGCCCCCAAATCGCCTTCACCCGTGTCGGCGCGAGCGGCGGAGGACCGCGAGAAGGCTCAAGTCGAGGATCTGAAGGAGCTGATCCGGCATGTGGACGAGGACCGCGCCCTGCTGACCGGCGCGTTGCGCGTCCTGCAACCTGGGATGCCGCCCGAGGCGCTGGCCGCGGCGCTGTTCGGCCTATGCCAGCGTCCCCTCGGTCTCGCGTCCTTCTTCCTCGCGCTGGCCGATTGGGAGAAGGACACGCTCCACTTTCCCTACTACTACGAGGGCGGGCGGAACCGGACTCAGGCCGACCGAAGCCTGTCCGGCTCGCCGGGACTCACGGGCGAAACGCTGAAGCTGAAGCGCCCCCTTTACTTGAAGACGCTGGCGGAAGGCCGGACCTATGGCGTCGTGCTTTCCCAGGCCGAGCAGGACAGCGGCCTCGTGCCCCAAAGCTGGCACGGGGTGCCCCTCGGCGCGCATCCCGCCTGGGGCGAGCGCCCCTTCGGCGTCGTGAGCTTCCAGAGCTTTCAACCGGATGCCTTCCCAGCCTCGCGGCTGCGGCTCATGGAAGCGCTCGGCGAAGTGCTGGCCTTCGCCCTCAAGGCTGTTCCTCAACCTTCCTAGGAGGCGCGGATGCTCTTCGGGGGGTTCAAGCGCGCGGAGCGGGTTCCGGCGGCAATCCGCCCGAGGGCGTCCACCGAGCGGGACACCTTGGCGCTCGCGCTCAAGGAGCGGGACGCGGATCGCGGCCTCACCTTGGAGATCCTCGCCACCCTCAAGCCCGGCCTTGAGCCGAAGGCCCTGGCCGAAAGCATCCGCAGCGGGTGCGAAGCCTGCATGGGCCTCGCCACCTTCTACCTCGCGCTGGTGGATTACGACCACGACGCCTTGGACTTTCCGCTCTACTGCGAAGGCGGCAAGGCGCGCATGGTGGCGACGCGCGTGTTCAGCCAATTCGGGGGGCTCACCACGCGCGTGCTCCGGGCCAAGGAGCCGCTCTACTTTCCCGAACTGCGCTTGCAGGAGGAAGCGGGCGTCGCGCTCACGGACGCCGAACGCATCACCGGGCTCATCCCCGAAAGCTGGTTCGGCGTTCCCCTCGGCGTCGGCGCGGGTTGGCCCGATCGCCCCTTCGGCGTGCTGAGCTTCCAGGCCTTTCCCAAAGACGCCTTCTCGGCCTCGCGGCGGGAAGTGATGGAAACCGTCGGCGCCGCGCTGGCCCTCGCCCTCAAGACCGATCCTCGGCGCTCCCTCAAGCTGGGGTGAGCGAACTCCGCAGGAGCTCCAACAAGTGATCGGGCAGGGTGGCGGCGCGGCCATCGTTCCCCGCCACCAGATGCCGACTCTCGCCCTCGGCGAGGAGGAGGCCATCCCGCTCGATGCGGTAGGCGAACACCGCTTGGCGTCGCGTGGCGGATGCGAGCCTCGTCCGCACCTGCACCAGCTCGTCGTAACGCGCGGGCGCGCGGTAGGTGAGCGCGATGCCGTTCACGGGGAGCTTCACGCCCATCGCCTCCCACTCCGCGTAGCTCATCCCGAGCCGCCGCAGGAAGTCCGAGCGCCCCAGCTCCACCCAGACGATGTAGTGGCTGTGGTGGACGATGCCCATGGCATCCGTCTCGGCGTAGCGGACCCGGATCTCGGTGAGGGATTCCATTTTTTCAGGCTAGGGGCTGGAGGCTGGAGGCTGGAGGTTTTTTTGTGCGGCCTTCAGCCGCGCCCTTAAAAAAGCACGGCGCCCCGAAGGGCGCCGCGCCAGAGAGGTCTCCCCAAGCCGACGCATGCGTCGCCTTGGATCTAGGGTCAGTCTCCAGCCTGAGAACCTATTCCACCTTCACCGTGATGTGGTCGCCGTCGTTGGTGGTGATTTCCAGCAGCAGGTCGCCGGGCTTGGAATCCTGGAGCATCTTCACGAGCTGGTCGGCCTTGAGGGGCTTGCTGTCCTTGCCGTTCACGCGGATCTCGCTGTCCTGGGCGCACTCGAGGATGCTGGTGGCCAGGCTGAGCGGCGTGCGCATGTGGACTTCGGTGGGGCCGTTGCCCTTATGGCGGCCGTGGCCGTCCTGGGACACGATGTCCACCTTGATATAGCGCGTGGCGCCTTGGGCGGACAGGGGGAGGGCGAGGCTGGCGGCGAGCGCCAGCGGGGCGATGAGGGCGCGCATGAAATGCTCCTTTGGGTTGCCGGGTTCTGCGGCTGCCGGGTCTGGAATGGATTACGGCCTTGCGCGGAAGCGGATTAGCCGGGAGGGGAGTATCGTGGAACGAGGCTTCCATCCGGAGCATCCCATTCCGGAGACGAGGTGCCCATGAAACGCCTTCCCCTAGCCGCCGCCCTGCTCTCCGCCGCCTTGCCGATGCTCGGTCAGGGCATTTCCTGGCACGAGAACCTGGACGGCGCGTTGAAGGAGGCCAAGGCCACCCACCGCCGGGTCTTCGTGGACATCTGGGCCGAGTGGTGCCCGCCCTGCCAGCGCATGCGGAAGGATGTCTTCCCCACGCCCCAGGCCCAGGCCGCGCTCCGCAAGGTGGTCGCCGCCTCCGTGCTGGTGGAGAAGAAGGACCGCACCCCCGTTCCCGCCGGGGTCGCCGTGGATCAGAAGTACGGCACCCAGGCCTATCCCACCCTCGTCCTCCTCGATGAGGATGGGAAGGTGATCCGCCGCCACACCGGCGCGCTCGACACCGCCGGTCTCGTCAAGTTCATTTCGGGCGAATAGCTCGCCCTCAGGAGCCACGCATGAAGCGCCTCATCCCCGCCGCTCTCGTTTTCGCCGCCCTTCCGGCTTTCGCTCAAGGCCCCATCTCCTGGGAGCACAACCTGGAAGCCGCCAAGGCCCGCGCCAAGAAGGAGCACAAGCAGATCTTCATGGACATCTACACCGACTGGTGCGGCTGGTGCACGAAGATGCGCAACGAGACCTTCCCCACGCCGGAAGCCCAGGCCGCGCTGCGGAATTTCGTGCCGCTTTCCGTCCGCACCCAGCTCAAGGACGGTACCCCCACCGAGGACAAGGCGCTCGAAAAGCAGTTCGCCGTGAAGGGCTTCCCGAGCCTCTACATCCTCGACGAGAACGGCAACACCGTCCGTTCCCTCGCCAGCTACCTCCCGCCCAAGGAGTTCACCCAGTTCCTGGATGGCACCCTGGACACCAGCAAGATGGATTGAGGTTTCAGGCTGGAGACTGGAGGTCTCTTTCGTGCGGCGCCCCATGGGCGCCGTTCGTTTTTAAGGCGCGGCCGAAGGCCGCTCCAACACCTCCAGCCTCCGGTCTCCAGCCTCCAGCCTGTTTCTATTTCCAGGCTCGCGCTTCGGCTTTCACGAGGGGGCGCAACGCATCGTCTCCGCCGCCGTAGAGGGCGCGGTCCACGGCCTCGGCGAGCCCTTTCAGCGGGCCTTCCCGGTCGGGACGGAGTTTGGCGAGGCGGAGGAGCCAGGCCCGGGCGGTTTCGCCGGGTTCGGGCGGCGCGAGCTTGCGCACCTTGCGCAGCAAGGGCGTGAGGGCCTTCAGCCCCTTCGGCTCGGTGAGCCCGCCGTCCTTCGGCTTGGGACGGAAGCGCCACGCCGCCCAGGCTGCGGCCACGAACACGAGGAGCCCGAGGGTCAACGGCGAGGGCCGCTTCCAGGACCAGGACCAGCCTTTGGAGAGGCCCTGCGCCAGACCTTGGATGGAAGAGATCCCCGCGGCCTGGTCATCGCCTGAGAAGCGCACCACATAACGGTCCCACTTGAAGGAGACGGCGTCGGCGAGCCGCGTCCAGGTCTCGGACCAGCTTTCATCCGTCGCGGCGGCGAAGGGCGGCGTGCCATCGCCCACGCGCCAGACCTTGGCCGCGTCATCCCAATACTCGACCCAGGAATGGGCTTCATCCTGCGTGATGAGCCAGTAGCCGCCTTCGGGCACCCACGCGCCGAGGCGGTAGCCGTTCACCACCCGCGCGGGCACGCCCCTGGCGCGCAGCATGAGCGCGAGCGCGGAGGCGAAGTATTCGCAGTGGCCCGCCTGGGCGCGGTCCAGGAAGTCCTCCAGCGGATTCGCCGCCGTGCCGCACGGGTTGTCGAGGGTGTAGCGGAAGGTGCGGAGTTTCGCCTCCAACGCCGCCGCGAGCGCGGGCGCGCTCATCACGCCCGGCGCCCAGGCGAGGCTCGCCTTCCGCGCGGCCTCGTGGGCGGGCTGGAGATCGAGCAGCAGCGCGAGGCGGCGGCCGATGGGGGGGCGGTCATCGTCGAGGGGGAGCGCGTCGTCGGGTCCGCGGCCTGGGACGACCTGAGTGACCGGCACGGGCACGCCACGGGTGACGGGAAAGGGTAGGCGCCAACTTCCGCCCTCGCCGCGGCGCAAGCGCTGACCGAAGGGCGACCCGGCGTAGAGCGTGCCGTAGGGGAGCGGCACGAGGCCGCGCGGCGTGGGACTGATGAAGAGTTCCAGGGGCGTTCCCGACTCGCCGCCCACGCCATCCGCCTGCGTACCCAGGTGGACGAAGGGCGTCGGCGTGTAGTCGTCCGTCTCCCAGCGCTGTCCCTGGACGCGCTCCAGCGTCATGCCGCGGAGGTAGGCGAGCCGCCGCGCGAGTGCGTCGCGGGCGTTTGCGTCCAGGCCGGTGGGCGGCACCACGCGCATCACCACCTCGTGATTGGCGCTGATGGCGCCGCGCTGGCCGAGATCCACTTCATCGCTGAGTCCAGCCTGCAGCTTGCCGAGGGCGGCGCCGAAGGAGGGGAAGGGCCGCCACCCGGCGTTGAGGCGCGGCAGCAGCAGGAAGAAGGCGCCGGCCAACAGGAGCGCCCCCGCAGCCCATGCGGGCACGAGGCGGAAGGGCGGCCTTGGCGCGGGGCCGTGGCGCAGCGACGCGGGCGGCTCCCAGGCCAGTTGGAGCAAGGCCAGCGTGGCGGCGAGCATCCAGGCGAGCGTCCACGCGAAGAATTCGAAGTCCGCGTTGCTGATGGCGGTGGTGAGGAAGAGCAGGAAGCCCATGAGCAGCAGTTGCCGCCGCTGGGCCGCCTGGCGCGGCAGCGCGAGCCTCAGGCCGCTGAGCAGGAAGAGCAGGCGCACCAACTGGCCGAAGAAACCGTGGTGCGCCAGCAGGTCGAAGGCCAGCCACGCGATCACCAGCAGTTCCAGCGGCAGCCGCCAGCGGGAGAGATCCGCGCGCAGGCGTTCCACGACCAGGGCCGCCACCAGCGGGAGCGCCATGAAGACCAGCTCCCAGGGCTCGAAGATGCCCGTGCGCGCCACCGCCCCGTAGACCGCCCAGAGCGGCAGATGGTCGAGCCAGCGCGCGTGCCTCATGGCGCCCGATTATCGCGCCACACCGCCGAGAAGTCGCCCGCGCCGTTGAGGTCCACCTGCACGCCGGGGGCCGAGGCGATGATCTGGTCCGGCCACCAGAGCATCGCGTAGGGCGCCTGGTCCGCGATGCGGTCCTGAGCCTGATCCAGCAGAGCTTGCCGCGCGGAGGGCTCGGCGCGGTCCGCCGCGTCCAGCAAGCGGTCGGTTTCCGGATCGGCGTAGCGGCCGCGATTGAAGCCGTTCGGCGGCAAGGACGCCGAATGGAAGATGCGGCGGAGGATCGCCGGATCCGTCACGCCGGTCCAGCGCAGGCTCACCACCTGGAATCGCCCGGCGACCACATCCGAAAAGAGCGCGCCGAACTCTTTCGTCTCCAGGCGCAGGTCCACGCCGATTTTCCGCCACTGGTCCTGGATGGCGAGAGCCTTGGCGCGGGCTTCGATCTCCGGCGTCGTGAGCAGCGTGAGCGTGAGTCGGGGTCGTCCCGTGACCCCCGCGTCATCCAGGAGACGGGTGGCTTCCGCGCGTCGGGTGGCGATGTCGGGAAGCGGCGTCGCCTCGCCGTCGCCGGGCGGGAAGAAGCGCCAGGCGGGTCGAGCCCAGCCGTTCCGAAGCGTTCGGACCATCAGCTCCCGATCCAACGCGAGACTCAGGGCCTTTCGCACCCGCGCGTCCTTGAGGGCGGGGTCGGCGCAACGGAAGGCCACATACTCCTCCGACGCGCCGCGCACGGTGCGGATCGTCACCCCCGCGCCCGCCGCGGCCGCGAGATCGGGCGGAAGGTTGCTGAGGGAAAGCTGGACGCTGCCATGGCGCAGCGCCAGCAACCGCGCCGTGGCGTCGGGCATGAGCCGCAGATCCAGATCCTGAGGCTCGCCTCGACCGTTGAAATCCGGATGCTCGCGCCGGGCTTGGAGCAGCAGCTCCTGCTCCGGCACGCGGGCGATGAGGCGGTACGGCCCCGTCCCCGGCGGGTCATCCCCGGTCGCGCCCTCCGGCACGAGCCCCAGGCCGCCGCGAAGGAGGTTGGAAGGAAAGCCCGGATCCGGCGCCTTTAGCTTCAGGTGCAGAACGGAGTTCTCCACCCACGCGGAGGCGATCTCGGCCTGGAAGACCGAGGCCTTCGCGCCGCGCACGCGTTCGTCCATGAGCGCCTTCACGCTCCAGAGCGCGTCCTCCGCGCGCAGGAAGCGGCCGTCCGGAAAGCGGAACCATGAGGCCGACTCATGTCCTGGCGCGGGAAAGTCGAAGGCGAGTTCCGAGTAGGGCGTGACCCACCGCCACGCGAGGCATCCATCCGGCACCAGGCGCAGCTCCGCGTCCCGCCGCAGCAGCCCCTGGTGCGTGAGCGCCAGCAGCCGCTCGCTCGCCTGATCGTTGCCCATCCGCGGATCCAAACTCAGCGGAAAGGCCTCCCACGCCATCACCACCGTGTGGGGACGAGGATGCGGACGGCAGGAAAGCAGCAAGCAAAGTGCGGCGAAGCCAATCCGCGCTTTCACGGGAACACCCACGCTCCCAGGATGGCTTCTTTCGTCGCGCCGGTGACGGGGGGGAAGTTGGCGGGGAATCCGGCGGCGCTGGCGGCGCCGAGGAGGGCCCAGCTCACGGCTTCGCGGCTTCCGGGCGGCAGGCTCTTGTCCACGCGCCAGGCGAGGGCGGGCGAGCGGCTCGCGAGTTCACGGCGCAGGCGTTCGTGCATGGCTCCGCCGCCGCTGAGGAGGCCGCCGGAAAGGGGAAGGCGGACGCGGTGCAGTTCGTGGGCGATGGCCGCGGCGCTGAAGGCAGTGAGGGTGGCGAGCCGATCCGCGATGGGCAGGCGCTCCAGCGCGGGCGCTTCCGCCTCCAGCCACGCTTCGCCGAACATCTCGCGGCCGGTGGACTTGGGCGGCGCGAGATGGAAGTAGGGATGCTGGAGCCAGGTTGCGATCTTGCTTTCATCCACCGCGCCGGAGGCGTGGCGGCCATCGGGATCGTAGTCCATGCCAAGCCAACGCTTCGCCGCGAGATCGAGCAGGCTCATGCCCGGCCCTAGATCCCAGGCGTGGAGTTGGTGCCCGTCCCAGATCGTCGCATTGGCGATGCCGCCCAGATTCAGCGCGAGGAAAGGCCGGTCCGCGCCGTGCAGCCATAGCTCGGCCTTCGGCACCAGCGGCGCGCCCTGGCCGCCCAGGGCCATGTCGCGGCGGCGCAGGTCGAAGACCACGGGGCAGCGCAGCCGCTCCACCAGTACGAAGGGGTCGGCGAGTTGGAGCGTGGCGCCATCGCCGGGCTGATGCTGAACGGTCTGGCCATGGAGACTCGCCAGGTCGGCGGCGAGCCCAAGGTCCGCGCAGAGCGCGGCCGCGGCCTCCGCGTGATGGTCGCCGAGCTTTCGCTGAAGGATGCACAGAGCCGCCGGGTCCAGGCGATTGCCCGCCGCCGCGAGGACCGCCTCGCGGAGGTCGGCCGGATAGGGCGTGTGCGCGTGACCCAGCAGGCGAAGGAAGGGCGCGCCGCCATCGAAGCCGCCTGGGTCCACTTCGATGAGCGCCGCGTCCACGCCATCGGCGGAGGTGCCGGACATGAGCCCCAGCACCCGCCATGGCCCAGGACGATCGAAGTGGGAGGTCATGGCTGGATTCTGACATCCTAGGGGTCCTAGCGCAGGAGTCCGACCATGGCCGCCTTCATCGTCATCCTCATCGTCATCGCGGTCATCTACTTCGCCATGCGGGGCAAAGGCGACCGTCCCGAGCAGATGGGCGCGGCCAAGCGCGGCATGACCAGCGGGCACATCGCTGGCGACCACGCCTTCGTCTCGCCCTACGCCAAGTGCCCCGCCTGCGGCGCCTCCGGCGATGGGATGAAGGCCAACTACGACGGCACCCGCACGGTGAAGTGGACCTGCGGCTACTGCGGCGCTCAAGCCGGTATCCAGGAGCTGAAGGACGATGAACTCCCGGCCGCCACGCGCCGCCGCCTGGGTCTCGATCCGGACCCTGCAATGCTGGCCCAGCAGCAGGGTTATGCGCCCATGAATCCGGGGCCGAATCTGGGCGGCATGCTCACCGGCATGCTCATCGGCGAAATGCTCAGCGGCGGCAACCGCTCATCCAACAACGGCGGCGGATGGGATTCGTCAGGCTCATCCGACTCCGGCCAGAGCCAGGACTGGGGCGAGTCCGATTCCTCCGGCGGCTCCGACTGGGGTGATTCCGGCGGCGGCGATTCCGGCGGATCGGATTGGTAAATCGAGACTTCGGGCTTCGGGCTACGGGCTACGCGGTTTCTGCCGACCCATCCGGCGTTGATCGTCAGCCTACGACTTGGATTCGAGTCGTAGGCTGACGATCCGTTTGGAGTCAAGTCGGTTGAACCGTGTAGCCCGAAGCCTGTAGCCCAAGGGCTTGGATCCCGTTAGAGCACTTTCGGAACGACGAAGTGCCCTTCGCGCTGTTCGGGCGCGTTGGCGAGCGCCGCTTCCTGGCTGAGGCATTCGCCGGGCACATCTTCCCTGCGGGGCAGGACGAGCGGCAGCGCGTGGAGCAGCGGCTCCACGCCGTCGAGCGGCAGATCGTTCAGCTTTTCGGCGCGGGTCAGGAGCTGAGCCATGGCGCGGCGCATGGGTTCGATCTCGTCTTCGCGAAGGCTGAGCCTCGCGAGCTTGGCGCAGCGGAGCACATCGTCGCGGGTGACATCCATTCAAGCTCCCAGACGGAGGTCGGAATCGGCGTTGAGGGCGAAGCCGCCTTCCACGGGCAGTAACGCGCCGGCGGCGGCGATCATGGCGCCGTTGTCCGTGCAGAGTTTCGGTTCGGGAATGGCGAGGGCGAGGCCTTCGCGTTCGGCGAGCGCCGTCGCTCGCGATCGCAGCTCAGAATTGCAGGCCACGCCGCCGCTCAGGATGAGGCTTTTCGCGCCGTGCTCCCGGGCGATGTCGGGAATGGGCTTCAACAGCCAGGCGGCGATGGCCTCCTGCAGACTGCGGCAAAGGGCCTGCACTTCCGCGTCCTCCGCTCCGGCGGTGGCGAGGCGCGGATCGCGCTCCACGCGGAGTTTGAGCGCGGTCTTGATGCCGGAAAAGCTCCAGGCCGGCAGGCCGTCGCGGAAGCGCGGCGCCGTGAAGGGCTCGGCCGCCTTCGGCGCCTTGCGCGCGCAATCATCCACCGGCGGACCGCCGGGATAGCCCAGGCCCAGCACCCGCGCGGCCTTGTCGTAGGCCTCGCCCGCGGCGTCGTCCCGGGTCTTGCGGAGGAGCTCCAGGCTCGTCCAGTTCCGGGCGAGGTAGAGGTGCGTGTGGCCGCCGCTCACCAGCAGCGCGAGCGCGGGGAAGGGCAGATCCGGGTTGTCGAAGCGCGCGGCGTTGAGATGGCCGAGGAGGTGATGGACGCCCACCCAGGGTTTGCCCTCCCGCCACGCCAGCGCCTTGCCCGCGCTGAAGCCACAAAGCAGACTGCCCACGAGGCCAGGCCCGCGCGTGACGGCCACGCGATCGAGGTCCGCAGGCTTCACGCCCGCTTTGTCCAACGCCTCCTGGATCGTCCCGCGCACCTGGAGCAAGTGCTCCCGCGCCGCCAGCTCCGGCACCACGCCGCCGAAAGGTCCGTGCAGCGCGTCCTGGCTGCGCCGCACCAGCGATTTCAACACCGGTCCGCGCGCCGTCTCCTCCACCACCGCCGCGGAGCAGTCGTCGCAGGAGCTTTCCACGCCAAGGACCAGCATCGTTCAATTGTATGCTGGCCTTTTCCGAGAGCCGAATGCGCCGCGCCGCCGCCCTGATCCTTCCCGCCCTCGCCGTGCCGCTGGCGGCCCAAGCAGCCATGGTTGCCCGCCCAGATTCGGAAGGAGCTTCCACACCAAACACCCTGGTGGAGTGGGTTGCCAAGGTGAAACAGGATGGGTGGGCCCAATGGGTTCTGCTGTCCGGCGTTTCACAGGACTGGACGGGCGAATTGAAAAAAACGCTCGACTCGGATCCATTCCTTCTGGAGACGGGCATCGGCCAATGGGTGATTCCCCAGGCCTCAATGCTCGGCAAAGAACTGTGCGCGAGAGAGCGGTGGAGTGGTGAAACCCGCTGGGCGCTGGTGGATAAGGACGGGAGCGTTCTCGATTCCGGGACGACGCTTCCATCTGCGGAGTTCCTCAAATCATTGGTTGAGCGCCGAGGCATTCAGGGGCCTATCCAGGTCCTCACCGCCTTTCTGGGAAGTCACCCTGATCGGATGGACGCGCTGAGCGCGCTACTGGGCAAGCGGGTTTTCCTGGCGAGAACCTTGATGAAGCCCTACCTGACCTACAAGAAGCCACCGGTGGACGGTGGAGGCTTACCCCAATTTCCCGATCCTCCATCTCTTTCGAAACCGCTGCCAGAAGGCGAAGACGAGCGCATCTGGGGGCCGGTAGCGAGATTGATGGGCACGGGAGAGCGAGCCCAGTCTCTGAAGGACCTGACTGGAGTTTGGTCGTTGATGCTCCGGATGGCGGGCGCTGGACTATCGCCCACCATGCAGCAAGAAGCCTCGCGATGCCTCCCGCAAATCGAGGATGGTCTCCGAGCTCGTCCGGATGACTACGACCTTTGGAGTCTTTGGGTCCGCCTCCAGGAAGTCGCCGGCGGTCGCCCCCTTCGTCCGCTCCTTGATTCGCTCACTCCGCTTCCCCTGCCCAACTCCAAGGTGATTCCAGATGAATTCAGCCTTAGCGGATACATCTACGGGGCCAAACGCGCGAACCATTGGAGAGACATCGTGGACTTGGTCCAGCCCTGGTGGAACGACCAGAGGGAGCATCCCAGGAGATTCTTCATGCTGGGGCGGGATGGGAAGCCAATGGATACCCTAGAAGGTGACTGGGATCGGCTCCTTTCTCCCCTGGTCGAGGCCTACCTCCGCCAGGGGCAGGGCTACGAGGCTGACCGGGTGGTGCGGGAGGCGATGGAATGGCGGCCCTCCGCGGGTCTGCCGCGATGGGCGTCCGAGTTGGCCCGCCGCTGCGGGGATGAGCAGTCCGCCGCGCAGTGGGCGCGGATGACCGTCCCCAAAACCGGACCGCAATGACGCTCATCCCCACCCGCATCGCCCTCAACCGGCCGCTTCCGCCGCTGACCTATCTCGCGCCGGAAGGGCTGCCGCCGGGAGTGCGGGTGAAGGTGAAAGTGCGGGCTTCATCGGCGGTCGGGCTGGTGTTGGGCCCGGACCCCGCGCCACCTGCGGCGAAGCTCAAGCCCATCGAGGAAGCCCTCGATCCCTTCCCGCTTCTGCCACCGAAGCTGCGGGAGCTCCTGGCCTTCGCCTCGCGCTACTACGGCGTGGCGGAGGCGAGCCTGCTTCCCCTGGCGCTGCCCCAGGCCCTGAAGCCGCGGTGGGACGCTGAGATCCCGGATGGGCGCCGCCTTTCCGCGCTGCGCGACGCGGGCGCGTGGGCGGAGCTCGTCGGTGTTGGCGACGCCTGGCACGCGGGGGAGATCGCGCTGCCCACGCTGCTGCACAGGGAGGACCTCCGCGGCGCGGGCCTGACCGAAGTGCGGCGCACGGCGCAGCCGCATCCGTCCCGCGTCACGGAGCAACAGGCTCGCGTGCTGCTGGCGTTGGAGGACGCGGGCGGTGCGTTGCTGGAGGCGGAGCTGCTGCGCGCCGCGCGGGTGAGCGGCGGGGTGCTGGGCACGCTGGAACGCCATGGCCTCATCGAGCGACTCAAACGCCTGGAGCCGCTCTCCCAGAAGCGCGAAGCGGGGGTGGACCGGGCCGTGACGCTCAACGCCGAACAGCGCGCCGTCGCGGACGCCATCGCGTTGGGGTCCTTCCACGCGCATCTGCTCCATGGCGTGACCGGCTCGGGCAAGACCGAGGTCTACCTGGATCTGGCGGGCCGCGCGCTCGCGAAGGGCCAACGCGTGCTGTGGCTCGTGCCCGAGATCGGCCTCACGCCACGGCTGCTGGCGCGGCTGGAGGCGCGCTTTCCCGGCCGCGTCGCCGTGGGCCACGCCGGCCTCAACGCCACTGAGAAGCAGGCGGATGTGGTGCGGCTGCTCCAGGATGGGGCTGACCTTTTCGTCGGCGTCCGCAACGCGGTGCTGGCGCCGCTCCGCGGCATCGGCCTCGTCATCGTGGATGAAGAGCACGAAGGTTCCTATAAGTCCGAGGAACATCCCCGCATCCAGGCCCGGGATCTCGCCATCAAACGGGCGCAGATCGAAGGCTGCCCCGTGGTGCTCGGATCGGCGACGCCTTCGCTGGAAAGCTGGCACGCGGCTCAAACGGGACGCTACGCGCTGCACCGCCTCACGGAACGGCCGGCGGGCGTGACCATGCCGACGGTGGAAGTCGTGGACCTTCGCGAAGCTTACAAAGCCGCGCGGAAGAAGGTGCTCTTCTCGCCGCAATTGATGGCGGGCATCCAAGCCGCGTTGGCCAAAGGCGAGCAGGCGATGTTGCTGCTGAATCGGCGCGGCTACGAATCTTTCTGGATGTGCCGCGCCTGCGGCCAGAGCCTCGATTGCCCCCATTGCTCGGTGAGCCTCACCTTCCATCGCGCCGCGCATCGGCTCAAATGCCATCTCTGCGGGCACGAAGCGGCTCCGCCCGAAGCCTGCCCCTTCTGCGGCGAAGTCCACTTGCGCGGTGTGGGCGAAGGCACCGAGCGGGTGGAGGAAGAACTCACGCGGCTCTTCCCGTCCGCGCGCATCCTCCGCCTGGACCGGGACACGACTTCGCGGCGCGGCGCGCTGGAGGCCGCGCTGCTCGCGGCGGAGCACGGCGAGGTGGATCTGCTCGTCGGCACCCAGATGCTCGCCAAGGGCCACACCTTCCCGAAGCTCACGCTCGTCGGCATCCTTGGCGCGGACCAGGGCCTCAAGATCCCCGACTTCCGCGCCGCCGAACGCACCTTCCAATTGCTCACTCAGGTGGCTGGCCGCGCGGGCCGTGGCGAACGCCCGGGACGGGTCATCCTCCAGACCTACGCGCCGGACCATCCGGCCATCCAGCACGCGGTGGCCCAGGATTTCGAAGGCTTCGCCGCGGCGGAGCTGCCCTATCGCGAAGCCCTCGCCTATCCGCCCTTCGCGGCCCTGGCGCTTTATCGCGCCGAGGCGGAGGAGCCCGGTCAGGCCAAAGAAGCCCTCGCCGCCATCAAGGCGCGGTTGGCCCGCGTGTCGGGCCTTCGCGTCCTTGGCCCACTGGAAGCCCCGGTGGCCAGGCTCAAGGACCGCTGGCGCTTCCAGCTCCTGGTGAAATCTCCGAATCGGGAAGCCATCGGCGAAGCGCTGCGGGTGGCGCCGCCTCCGCCGGGCGGGAGCCTGAGTCTGGATCGGGATCCCTACGGTTTCACGGTATGACTAAAATTTAGTCATTCATCTTGAGAATCCTGTGACAAGGTTCTCCTCGGGCGTATAAATGAAGCAGCATCAAGCTCATAAAATTTCTGGTTGCACCTTCTCGTCCCTTCCACCCTTTTCGTCGAGGTCCTCATGCGCATGAGATCCCGGAGTACGGGCTTTTCGCTCATCGAGCTGCTGGTCGTGCTGGCCATCGTCGGCATCCTGGCCACGGCGGGCGCGTTCTATTTCACCCAAGGCCGCCAGGAGGAAGCCGTCCGCTCCGTCATGAGCGAAGTGGAAGGCACCCTCTACGCCGCCCAGGAGAACGCCAAGACCACCCTGGGCAATGTGACGCTCACGACCAACGGCACCTGGACCGGCGCCACGCCGCTCTTCCTGGATTATGTGAAGACCGATGGCACGGGCGATGGCGCCTTCAAATCCACCTTCACGGGCGTCGGCGCCCAGCGCCGGGACCACATGGAGGCGGGCGTGGTGGACGCGAACAATGCCGCGTGGATGACCACGGCCCTCGGAGCCGCGCCGAACCTGAAGACGATCTCGCCTTGGACGACGGAGCCCTACCTCAGCGCCCTGGGCAACAACCTGTTCACCGGCGCCGTGAACGGCACCATCAATGTGAACGGCTACACCCAGCGCTTCAGCAACGGCTTCTTCGTGGCCGTGGTGGGCCTGAAGGCCGGGCAGCCCTTTCCCGGCGCGCCCATGGGCATCGTGCTCGTCACCAACGGCGGCACCAGCATCATGAAGTTCTACAAGGGCACCAACGCGACCACCTGGAGGCGCCTGTGATGAACCTTCCGCGTCCTTCCCGGCGTCTCCGCCAATCCGGCTTCTCCCTGGTGGAGCTGCTGGTGGCAGCCTTCATCATGGCGGTTGGCCTGCTCGGCCTCGCCGCCCTGGAGACCGTCGCCCTCAAGTCCAACACCCGTTCCCGCGGCTACAACACGGCCGTGCTGGTGGCGAACCATGTGCTCGATGCCGTCGAGACCCAGTCCCGCCAGACGCTCCAGACGCAGACCTACGGCGGCACCGTCACTTATCCCAACAACTACTTCGGCGCCGCGCCAGTGGTGGAGCAGTTCACCTACAAAGGCGCGCACCCGGACGCCAACGCGGCCAACGCGGTGGATAAGACCGCCTACTTCACCGCCACCACCACCTCCGCCAACGCGGGCACCTACACGGGCGCGACGGGAACCCTCGCCGTGGTCACCACCATCGTCACCTTCCAGGAGGCCTCCACCCAGGGCGGCCCGCTCGTGACCCGCACCGTCACCCTCACCCGGACCCTCAACCATGGCTAACCGTCGCATCTTCCCCTCCCGGAACGCAGGCTTCAGCCTCGTCGAGCTGCTGGTGGCCATGGTGTTCACCGCGCTGCTCATGGCGGGCATGGCGAAGGTCTTCCAGGCCAGCCTCGGCACCTTCTACACCGCGGGCGAAAAGATGTCGAGCGCCCGCCGGAACCGCCTCTCGCTGGACATCCTCTATGACGACCTCAACACCGCGGGCATGTTCCTCCTGCCCACGGACATCGCGGCGGGAGCCCCCCAAAGCATTCCCATCAGCGGGGCCAATCCGCTTTTCGCCATCGCTCCCAATGTCCCCGTGACCATCGCGAAGGGCAACGCGGATGGCAGCGATCTGGTCGTCACCTCCGACCAGCTCCTCATGTATTCGGACGAAGCCCTCTCCTTCGAAGGCACCTTGAAAGGCGCCATCGCCGGAACCAACAGCCTCGTCGCCACGGCGGTCCAGTCTGGAGCCGTCGCCACCGTGCCCGGCGTCACCACCTTCACGGTGGATTGCGGTAGCGCGCCGCAGGCCTCTCAGGTTCAGAAGGGCATGGCCCTCGTCTTCAAGGACAACCTGTCGGGCCGGGGCATCGCCAATGTCGCCGCGGGCGCGGGCAATCAGGTCGTGATCACGCCTTCCAACACGCTCCAGGCGGCGGGTGGCGGCAGCACGGGCAACACGCTGCTCGATCCCTATGGCCATCTGGACGGCGCGAAGGTGCTCTTCGTGCAGGTGGGTCAGCAGGTGCGCTACAGCATCCAGCCCCAGTTGCTCGACCCGAACAACCCCGCCAAGGCGATCCCCTGCCTCGTGCGCGAGCAGGAGAACTACAACCCGGCCGGATTCGTTTCCTACCTCTCCGGCGGCGCGCCCGCCACGGCCAATTATTCCGCGACCATCGTCGCCGAGAATGTGGTGGGCCTGAAGTTCTACATGAGCATGAACCCGGGCGACATGAGCAAGACGCCGGACAAGATCTGGGCGGGCTACGGCTACGCCGGCACCGATTTCAACGCCGGCATTCTCGGCGCTGGCGGTTCGGCGGCGGCGGGCACCCTCAATTACCAGCTCACCAATTACAACTACGGCGTGACGGGCTTTACCAGCATTCCCGTCCAGAACGCGACCACCGCCGCGCGGGACCTGGTCTGGTTCCGCAACATCCCGGTCGCCGTGCGCGTGGACCTCACCACCCGCACCGCCACGGCCCGCACCGAATTCAACCAGACCACCTCGACCCCCACCCTCACCTACAACACCCATCAGGAAACCCTGGTGCTGGTGCCCCGCCATTTCGGCTTGAGCCTCTGATGGCGGCTGGAGGAGGAACGATGATGACCCCACGGAAATCCCAGACCCGCAAGAGCGAAGAAGGCGCCATCACGATCATCGTGGTGCTCATGCTGCTCGTGCTGCTGATGGTGGCCGCCTTCGGCATGTCCCGGGACTCGCTCCGCGAATTGCGGATCACCAGCTCCAGCCGCCAGGGCGCCGAGCTCTTCAACGAGGCCGACAGCGGCATCAATTGGGCGGTGTTCTGGATGTACTCGCCCAACCAGGCGCTGGGCACCGCCAGCAACGGGAGCAAGGCGCTCGCGGCGCAGATGAACTACCTCACCAGCAATCCGGACCAGTTGGGCAAATCCGCCAACATCGCCGCGACCGGCGAGATGATCACCACGCCGTCTTCCAACAAGACGGCCAAGTTCAACATTGACCTCACCCAGATGGGGCGCCTCCCCACGACGGGCATCAGCCAGAATGTGAACACGATGCTGGTGTCGCCCCTCATCTGGTCGGTGCGCTCCAACGCCTCGGTCACCTACGCCGGTTCCTCAACCTTCCAGCATTCCCGGGACGCGTGGATCACCACGCCCGTGTCCCACTCCACCAACTGACCATCCCAGGTCCAGGGGGTTCCCATGTTCATGTCCCGCCGTCTTCTCACGCTCGCGCTCGGCCTGGGCCTGGCTCTCCCGGCCATGGCCCAGCTGGACCCGCGCCTCCAGGTCACCAAGACCGACTTCCTGGACCTGTACCAGCAGACGAACGCCTCGACCCTGAAGCCTGAAGTCGTCACCCTCTTCGACTTCTCCGGTTCCACGCAGGCGCTCATGTACAGCCCGCTGTTCAATAACCAGGACAGCCAGGACAACGATCCGACCTATAACCGGCGCATGACCTTCACCCTCACGGGCCCAAGCGGCGGCGTCTACACCCCCAAGGCAAGCCTGACCGTCTCCGTTTATGATCCCGCCAATCCGGGAGGCCCAACCAAAGGCAACCTCACGGTCACCTTCCTCGGCTTGATCCGGCCGGATGGCACTGCTGTCACTCAGACCAATGTGAACACCACCGTCTCATCCGGCCTTCCTGGCGACAGCGCGGTCCCCAAGGCCTCAGATATCCGCAACTGGATCCGCGCCGCGTCCCACGCCCGCTTTAAGGCGACTGACCCAGATAACGGCAAGGTCCGAACCATTGATATTCCGCTTGCGTGGACCGTTCTCGACGCCAACAGTACAGGCTATCCCCTGTCTCCGAAGGTCGCCCAGGATTTGCCTGTGAAGTCCGGGACCACCCATACGGGGTTGGCGTTCACCATTGACACCACATACACCAACACGGGCAGCAACGCGGTCACGGGCTCTGCCACCTCGGCCAATGTCCAGGTCGTGGGCTACCATGGCAACTATGTGGGCTGGCTCTTCATGGGCAAGGATGCCGCCGGAAACTACTTTGTGCCGGATGCGGTGGCGAACTACCCCACGGTGGCGACGCTTCCCAATGGGACCGTGAATGGGCCAAGCCCTCGGACCGCCTTTGCCAATAATGTTCCAGCTCTGACCCGCTGCCAGGCCGTGAAGCAGGCAGCGATGATGACCTGGGTCAATTACCAGGACAAAGTGTTTTGGGCCTATCGCTTCTTGAATCAAGGCAGCGAGGACAGCAAGGGGAACTATGTCTACACGGATAGCCGCAACACGATCAACGGCGCCAATGTGAACACGAGCCGGGTCAATGGAAATGATCGGGGCTGGATCTTGCTCAACAAGAACTCCACCACCGGTCTTCAGCGCCTGGCCGCCCTCTTTCCCAATAACGGCACGCCGCTGACTTATGCGACCGGAAATGCGATCGCGCAATTCAACGATCCCAACAGCATCTTCAACAATATCGAGACTGGCCCGAACAAGCCTCTGGACTGCATGAAGCATTTCCTCGTCATCTTCACCGATGGTCAGCCCAATGGCGATACCAATGGCACCAACGGCGGAACCCCTTTCGACGCGTCTCCCTACTTGAGTGCGGATGGTCATACCGGAAACGCGACGGACGGCAACGGCGTCATTGGCTCTGACACCACTCAGTTGAACCCCGACGGGAGCTATTGGAACATCCAGACTCTCGCGGCCGTCGCGGCCCATGGTGGCGACCCCAACCTCACCAATGTGGTTCGGGATCCGGCCTCGGTCACCTATCCTTCCGGAACCTATTCTGGTTCGTCGGGCACCACGCCCGATGCCATCGCGCCTTTCTGGATCCAGGGCCGTGGCACTGGATTGGACAAGGTCAACGGCACCGGCAAATTCTCCACGCCCCATCCGATCCAGATCATGACAGTGGGTCTCAGCCTTGGCGGTGACCTCACCGATCCGAATTCGGGCAAGGGCCGCCTCTTCCAGGCGGCGGTATTCGGCGATCCTGCCCAGACCACCTGGGATCTGAATGTCTCTACGCCCTTCACTTTCTCTAACCCGTCTGATCCGAATTCAGGCAAGACGACGAATTCCGCGTACTTCTTCGACGCCCGTGATCCTCAGACCCTGGTGGATGGCCTCGGCGCCGCGTTCCGCGCGATCAATTCCATTTCCAGCATCAACACCGCGGCCACGCCGACCACGCCGCCCGTGGGCCTGAACCTGGGCAACCAGATTTACCTGGGCACCTTCGTGCCCCCCGACAAGGGCGGTCCGGTGTGGAGCGGCGACTTGATGATGTTCCCGACCTACACCGCGGGCGATGTCACCCGGATCGTGGACGGCAGCGGCAACCCCGTCGCCAATCCCGATGTGACGACAGCTCAGTGGGCAGCCTCCAAGATCTTCATCAGTGGTGGGTCGGACCAGAAGAAGTGGAACGCCCGCACCATCTGGACTCGCATCCCTGGGACGGCCGTCGCGCCTAACCCCGGCTTGGTCCGGTTCCAGGACTCCACCGAGAACTCTTCGGCCTACGCCGTGATCAAGCCCTATGTGGGCGCGGCGACGCTGACGGATGCCCAGCGCAATCAGCTGATTGATTTCATTCAAGGGGCGAATGTCACCCAGCCGATCCCTTATCCCAATCGCTCCAGCATCATGGGCGACATCATTGATAGCGCGCCAGCCAGCATTGAATACAACATGGCCTCGCTTTCCACCTGGGGTTATTCCTTGCCTGGGGCGTTGGGTTCCGCCGCTTCCAATCCTGGCGCGCGGTTCCGGGTGGTTTATGTGGGTGACAACCAGGGCTACATGCACGCCTTCGGCGAGGTGTCCTGGCCGGTGCCGGTGACGATCCCCGACCCCAATTCCAAGACCGGTGGCACGCTCACCGTCAACATCACTCACGCGGTGGCGGATGAGCTGTGGGCATTCATTCCCACGGACTTCTTGGCGAACCTAGGCTATTTGACGGATTCCACCAACTCGCACCGCTTCATGGTGGATGGCACGCCCTTCACCTATGTCCTGGACGCTCCCGCCGCTGGCGCCATCTCTGGCAACGGCAAGGTGGACGCGGGCGAGCGAGCGCTCCTTCTCTTTGGTCTTCGGAAGGGCGGTCGCAGTTACTACGCGCTGGATGTGAGCAACCCCTTTGTGCCGAAGCTGGGTCCTGCCCAGAGCGCGGGTGGGTGGGCCCTCGTCCCCGACGAGTCCACGAACATCCCCACCGGTTCCGCCACCGCAAGCGCCCCGCTCCTCACTGTCCAGAAGGT
Organism: uncultured Solibacteraceae bacterium; assembly: GCA_964472275.1. Classification (GTDB taxonomy): domain Bacteria; phylum Acidobacteriota; class Holophagae; order Holophagales; family Holophagaceae; genus JAFDVN01. The sequence goes on along the minus strand of CAYYJN010000006.1, from coordinate 4,962 downwards.
CGTGGGCAGCATGGGCTTCTCCACTTCCCAGCCCTTCGTCGGCCGGGTGTTCTATGACGGCGGCGCGGCCACGCAGACCATCCGCGACGCCGTGTTCCTTGGCGGCGGCTATAGCACACCGGATGTGGATGGGCAGTTCCTCACCGCGGGCAAGGCCACCCCGCTTGGTCGCTCGGCCCTGGCCATGGACATCAACACCGGCCAGTACCTCATGGCATGGGACCTCACGACCACGCCCTTCTGGCGGCCCGCCCAGCCCTGGCTCATCGGGCCCGTGGCTTCCGGTGTGGTGCCCTTCTCCATTGATCTGAATTCGGGCTTCGTCTCCCGCGCCTACTTCAATGACTTCGGAGGCAACCTCTGGGCCGTCGGCTCGATGGCTCCGGACACCGTGAACACCGGCTTCAGCAGCTTCCGCGTGGACACCAATGTCCTGGACCACTGGACCAAGGGCGGCGGGGCGGCCGTGGGCGACCCGGTCGCGATCCGGCTGGTCTACAGCCAGCAGGCCATCAAGTCCGCGCCCGTCGGCACCACCATCAGCAACGATGGGGACTTCAGCACGCTGCCGGCGCCGTTCCTCCTGGGCAATTCGCCCATCCTGCGGACCTCGGTGCCCAAGGTGAGCCCCTTCACCGTCGGCATCGCCCTCAACACCGGCGACCGGAACAATCCGCTGGATCGCTCCTATGACTCGACGAATTTGAAGCCAACCCAGAACCAGCTCATGGTCGTCTTCGATCGCCAGGACAGCGCCGATTCCTCGATCGGCAAGGACACCACGGGCATCGTTCCGGGGGATCTGCTGAACCTGGCCAGCGCCGTGTCCACCGATGTGACGGAAGGCTCCAGCACCTACTTCCTCAACAACGGGAAATACGGCTATCAGATTTCCTACCCGGCCACCGGCGGCGCCTTCGTCAACAAGGGCATCTACGATCCGATCGTGCTCGCCAACACGCTGTTCTTCTCGTACTTCAATCCGACCTCTTCCGACCCCTGCACGGGCGGCCAGGGCAACACGATCAGCTCCCGCATCTGCAACGCGATCTTCCCGCCCGCCGGCTTCACCTTCACGGACGCGCCCAACAACGCGCCTCAGTGCAGCAACGGCGTGGTGGGCAACTGGATCGGCGTGGCGACGAACTTCTCGCCGCAGAACACCTACACCGTCGCTCAGGGCGGCACCGTCCTGACCCCTGGCGGAAGCCAGAAGACGGGCCTGGCGCTCCAGAGCTACACCGGCAACCCCGGTCAGCGCCTGCCGCGTCCCCGCACCTGGCGCGTGGTTCGCTGAACGAATCAAACCTTTGAAAACCCAGGGGCCCGAAAGGGCCCCTTTTCGTTGCTACCTTAAACGAATGAACGCTCCGCACCGCCTCTTGAAAGCGAAGAAGGCCTTTGGACAGAACTTCCTCGTCAACGAGGGGGCGATTCGGACCATCGTGGGCGCGGCGCTGGATGCTTCGGCCGAACGCTTGCTGGAGATCGGCCCTGGCCCTGGGGTGCTCACGGAACGCCTGTTGGCGGATGGCCGCCCCTTGTGGGCGGTGGACCTGGACCCGGAGGCCATCGCGTTGCTGGAGGCACGGCACCCTCACGCGCATTTCCACCTTCTGCACGGCGACGCGGTGAAGGCGCCCTTTCCCGATGGTCCCGCCTGGAGCATCGTCGGCAACCTCCCCTACAACGCCGCGACGCCCATCCTCGGGCGCTTCCTCACCGAGCCGATCCCGTGGGCGCGCATGGTGCTCATGTTCCAGAAGGAGGTGGGCCAGAAGCTCATGGGCAAGCCCGGCGCGAAGGACTACGGCCCGCTCTCCGTGCTGGCGCAGCTGTGCGCGAAGCTCACGCGCCTTGCGGTCCTGGGGCCCGGTTCCTTCCGCCCTTCGCCCAAAGTGGATTCGGTGGTGCTCCAGTTCGATCCGAGGGACGACGCGCCGGATCTGGCGACGCGCGCCCGTCTCCTGGCGCTGCTTCACAAGGCCTTCGCGCATCGGCGGAAGACGCTGTCCAACACGCTCGGCGCGGAAGGCGTCGCGGCGGTGGGCCTGGATCCATCTCTGCGCCCCGAAGCGCTAAGCCCGGAGCAATGGCTCCAGATGGTGCGACACTGGCCCCATGGACTTTGAAACCTGGATGGAACCGCCCCTGAGCGGCGACCTGCGCCTGGTGCCCATCGGCGGGCTCGGCGAATTCGGCATGAACGCCCTCGCGGTGCACACGCGGGAGGACTTGCTCCTGGTGGACTGCGGCCTGCTGTTTCCTTCCGAGGACCAGCCGGGCATTGACCGCGTCGTGCCGGACTTCGCGTACCTGGAGCCCTTCGCGGATCGCATCCGCGGCGTGGCGCTCACCCACGGGCATGAGGACCACATCGGCGCGCTGCCCTACTTCCTCTCGCGCTGGCCGGTGCCGGTCCACGGCACGGCGTTCACGCTCGGCCTCGTGGAAGGCAAGCTCAAGGAGCACGGCCTCGACCTGGAACTGCTCCATGTGGTGGAGGATTTCGGTCGCGTGGCCTTCGGCAAGGATCTCGCGGTGGAATGGATCCCCATCACCCACAGCATTCCCCACGCCTGCTGCCTCGCCATCCACACGCCCCAGGGCGTGGTGGTGCACAGCGGCGATTTCAAGCTCGATCCCACGCCCGTGGATGGCCGCCTCACGGGCCTGTCGCGGTTGAAGGAATTGCGCGAGGCCGGGAACCGCCTGCTGCTCGCCGACTCCACCAATTCCTTCCGCTCCGGCCGCGCGCCTTCCGAAGCCATCTGCCGCGAAGGGTTGGCGGACGCCTTTGACGCGACGGAAGGCAAGCTCATCGTCGCCACCTTCAGCTCCAACATCCACCGCATTCAGATCCTGCTGGAGCTGGCCGCGAAGCGGGGACGGAAAGTCGTCGCGCTCGGCCGCAGCCTGGAGCGGGCGCTAACTCTCGCCCGGCGCTTGCGTATCATCGAGATCCCGGAAGACATCCTCATCGAGCCTTCCGAGGCCGCGTCCTTTCCGTCCTCGCAGTTGCTCATCATCTGCACCGGCAGCCAGGGCGAGCCCATGAGCGCGCTGGCCCGCATGATGCGCGGCGAGATGAAGGGCTTGAAGCTCGCCCAAGGCGACCGGCTCGTGCTCAGTTCGCGGCCCATCCCCGGCAACGAGGTGCCCATCGCGCGCATGCTGGACGCGGCCGCGCGCCTGGGCGTGGAGACGGACATCTCCGCCTTCGGACCCATCCACGCCACGGGCCACGGCCATCGCGACGACATGCGCGAGCTGATGCGCGCGGTGAAGCCATCCCATTTCGTGCCCGTGCACGGCGCCTACCGCAACCTCCAGGCGCACGCGCGGCTGGCCCGTGAGGAAGGCTGGCGCGAGGATCAGGTGACGCTGCTGGATGGCGGCGAGTGCCTGCTCGTGTCGGAGAAGGGCATCCGCATCGAAGGCGCCGTGCCCGTGGGCCGCCTGCTGGTGGATGAGGGCGTGGACCACGCGGTGGACGCGCAGGTGGTGCGGGACCGGCTCATCCTTCAAGAGGACGGCGTCATCTTCGCCACGGTGCGGCTGGATGGCCGCGGCGGACTCGCGTCGGAACCCACGGTGGTCTCCCGCGGCTTCGTCGTCCGCAGCGATGACGAGGCCTACGCGGAAGTCCTCAAGGCCGCCATCCGCGCCGCGCTGGACGCGGTTCCGGCCGATCTCCGCAAGGATTCGGAAGCGCTCCGCGATCTGCTGCGCCAAGCCATCCGCAAGGCCGTCCGCAAGACCACCGGCACCCGGCCCATGGTGGTGCCGGTGGTGATCGAGGGGTAAGGATCAGGCTGGAGACTGGAGGCTGGAGGTTCAATCCGCGCCGCCAAAAGCCTCCAGTCTCCAGCCTGAACGCCTGCCTAGAATCCTCGCCGCATTTGGCGGCGCTCGCGCAAGGCGTCCATCACCTTCTTGTTGAGGTCATCCACGAGGAGGATCAGGCGCGCCTGTTGGGCGGGGCTGAGGCCCTGGCGGATGTCGTCCTCGAAGTGGCGTTTGGCCTCCATCTGCTGATCCCGCAGTTCCATGAACTGGTCCAGCAGCGGCTTGATGAGGGCGCTCTTGCGATCCTCGGGCTCAGGCCCCATGAGGATGTCGTTGAAGCGCAGGCGCAACTGGGTGATCTGCCGCTGATTCTGGAAATGTTCCAGGTCGAAGCGATTCCAGCGGCGGGCGATGGCGTCCGCCTGGGTCGGATTGAGGCCGAGGCCATCCTCCAGGCGCTTGGCGCGGAAGCGCATGAGCGGACCGGGATCGGGGCGTTCTTCGCTCTGCTGGCCCGGCGGTGGCGCGCCCGGAGGAACGGGCTGCTGGGTCAGCAGGGCGGTGAGCAGGAGGGCCTGGATCATTTGCGCCTTTCCTTCGGGGCGGAGGCGTCCCGATCAAGCGTGGAGACGAGATCCTTCATCTCAGTCTGGCTCAGGCCGCCCACTTCGGCCATGTCCTCATCCCGGTCATGGAAGGGCAGGGCTCGGTCGGGGGCGCTGGGATCCGCGGGCTGGAGCTGCTGGGCCATGGGCGCCACGGTGGGCACGGCGGTGGTGCGGCCCGCGAGGTAACCGCCCAGGCCCCCGGCCACGAGCAACGCGGCGGCGGCGGCCCAGATCCAGGCGGGCAGGCGGCGCCGACCCTTGGTGGCGGGCAGCTTGCGAAGCACGCGGCCGGGCAGGGCCTCGAAATAGCCCGCCGGGGCGAGGGGCAGGGCCGCGTCCTCTTGGGCGAGGAGCAGGACCCGGGCCTCGGCGCAGGCCGCGCAGCCGCGGAGATGGGCTTCGGCCTGGGCGCCGGGCTCGAGCGGATCGTGCTCCAGCGCGGCCATGGCGCGGGCGCAGGCTTCAGGCAGGGGGATCATCGTCTCTTCGTTCATGGCCGGCCTCCTTGGTGGGCCGCGCCGACATGGCGGGTGAGGTTCTGGATGGCGTGGAAGATGTGGGCCTT
>CAYYJN010000005.1:0-80017 GCA_964472275.1 uncultured Solibacteraceae bacterium | reverse complement strand
GCTTCACCTACGGGGCCGAGCAGCAGATCGGCCAGATCGGCCGCGCTAGCGTGGACTACTGGGAGAAGCGCTCCACCAACGCCGCCGACAACGAGCAGTTCTTCAACACGGGCCTCGTCTTCCCCATCGCCGCCGCGCGCGGCCTCTTCCGGGGCTGGGACTTGCGCTTCGATCTGGTGCCCGTCCATGGCTTCTCCACCTACCTGTCCCTGGGCCACACCCGCGCCATCTTCGAGACGCCGACCGTCGGCGGCCTGCTGCTCGACGCGCCCGCCGCGCCGGGCACGCGCTACCTCATTGACCACGACGAGAAGTTGAACGGTCAGTGGGGCCTGCGCTACGAGCAGGATTCCTGGTTCGTGCAGACCCAAGCGCGCTACGACTCCGGCCTCGTCGCGGGCGATCCCACGGGCATCTCGCCCAACGATCCCGACTACGGCTTCGGCCTCGGCTACATCGAGCCCGCCAGCGATGGCATGGGAAACACGATCTACCGCGTGAAGCCCCGCACCGTTTGGGACTTCAACAGCGCCAAGACCTTCAAGTTCTCGGACACCCGCTCGCTCGAAGTGGGCGCCGACCTGCTCAACGCCTTCGACGAAAAGGCCATCTACAACTTCCTGAGCACCTACGGCGGCACCCATGTCATCGCACCCCGCACGCTCGCGGCGCATGTAAAGTTCAGGTTCTAAGGATCAACTACTTACACGGAGGACGCGGAGGAGCGGAGGGCGCTGAGAAAGAAAAGCTCTGTGATCTCCGCTCCTCCGCGTCCTCCGTGTAAGTGGTTTTCATTAGGTGAACCTCGCGGGCGACAGCTCATGTTCGCCACGCTCTAACAGCAATTTCGCGGCGAGGTCGCCAACGGCGAGGCCCGTGGTCATGCCGTGGCCGCCGAGGGCGGCGACCCAGAAGAGGCGCGGGTTGATGGGATCGAAGCCGATGACGAAGCGGCGGTCGGGGCTGAAGGTGCGGAGGCCGCTCCAGGCGCGGACGAGGGGCGCGTCTTCGAGTTGCGGCGCCAGCTCCGCCGTGGTGGCGGCGAGGGATTCCAGCGCGCCCGCATCCGTGGCGGGCTGGAGGCCTTGGCTCGGCAGCGGCACCTCGCCTTCGTCGCAGGGGCAGAGCAGGGTGCCGCCGCTTTCGCGCCGGGCGTAGAAGGGGCGGTCCACCCACCAGGCCCAGGGCCGCGGCTCGAAGGGCTGGTCGCTCCAGGCCAGGTGGCGACGGCGAGGCTGAAGGGCCAGATCGAGTCCGCCCGCTTGGCGACCGACTTCGCCTGCCCACGCGCCCGCCGCGTTCACGAGCGTCGTGGCGATGAAAGCGCGCCGCGCCGTTTCCACACGGAAGCCCTTTTCGTCCGCGTGGATCGCCCGCACCTCTTCGCCATAGTGCAGGGCCGCGCCGCTCTCCCGCGCGCGGCGGGCGCAGGCGCCCAGCAGGCCATGGATGTTGATGACGCCATCGCCAGGCATCCGCAAATGCGCGGCCGCGTGCAGGCCCGGTTCGCCGCTGCCTGCACCGCGCGTCGCCTCCACGCCCAACTCCCGCGCTTCCGCCTCCAGAGGATCGAGCGTCGCGGGGTCCATGGCGAGGAGCAGGCCGCCCGTGGCGTCCAACAGGCCCTCGTCCGCGAGCCGCGCGCGGCCCTCCACCGCGAGGCGGGAATGCTCGATGCGCCCGGTGAGCGCGCGCGCCATGCCCGCGTTGTGGCCCGAGGCGTAGAAGCCGGGCACCAGCTCCCGGTCCAGCAGGGCCACGCTCCGACCCTTGCCCGCCAGGGCCGCGGCCGTCGCGAGCCCGGCGATGCCGCCGCCGATGATGAGGATGTCCACTGTGTCCAAGATTACGCCTCGCCCTGAATGATCGCATGGGGGCTTGACGGGCGGTCTTTCCGGACCGAAAGTAGGCATCCACCCCACCAGGGGAGGGATAGTGGAGGATGCGATGACCAACCTGAAAATCACTGGAATGACTTGTGGCCACTGCGTGCGCTCTGTGACGGGCGCCTTGAAGGCCGTGCCGGGCGTGAAGGGCGCCGAGGTGGATCTCCGTAGCGGGACCGCCAAGGTCGAAGGGTCCGCCGACCCGAAGGCCCTCGTCGCCGCGGTGGAAGAAGAGGGCTACCAGGCCGAGGTGACCCCGTGAAGGGCCACGCCCATCACGGCCTGCACCTTGATCCGGCCGTCCGCGCCGATGCGAAGAAGCGCCTCGCGTCGGTGCGCGGGCATGTGGAGGGCATCCTCCGCATGCTGGATGACGACTCCGTCTACTGCGTGGATGTGCTCAAGCAGTTGAAGGCCGTCGAAGGCGCGCTGGACCGCGTCGGCGCGCTCGTGCTCAAGAGCCATCTCACGCACCATGTGGCGACGGCCGCCGGACGCGGGGATGAGGCCCGCATGGTGGATGAACTGATGGAACTGCTCAAATACAGGTGACGCGATGGAGATCAAAACCTTTCCCGTCGAAGGCATGACTTGCGCGTCCTGCGTGCGGCGCGTGGAAAAGACACTGAAGAAGGTGCCCGGCGTCGCGGACGCGTCCGTGAACCTGGCGTTGAACGAGGCCACGGTCACCTATGACGGCGTCGAGCCCGCGGCCATGGCGGAGGCGCTGAAGGCCCAAGGCTACGCGCTGGTCCTGGACGAAACCCAAAAGGTGGACGAAGCCGCGCGGTTGGGTTGGCGCGCGGTCGCGGCGTGGGCGCTCACCGCGCCCCTGCTGCTGGGCATGATTCCCGGCGCGCCCCACCTGGATTGGCGCGCGCAAGCCGCGCTCTCCGGCCTCGTTGCCTTTGGCGCGGGTTCGGGCTTCTTCCTCCGCGCCGCGCGGCAGGCCGTCCATCTGGAATCGAGCATGGACACCCTCGTGGCGCTGGGCGCGGGCGCGGCGTGGCTCTTCGCGGTGGTGGAGGCGCTTCAAGGCGCGCATCACCTCACCTTCGAGACCGCGGCGGCGCTGGTCGCCTTCCTGCTCCTCGGCAAAGGGCTGGAGGCCCGCATGAAGGGACGCGCGGCGTCGAGCCTTTCGGCGCTGCTGAAGCTGGCCCCGGCCAAGGCCCTGCGTTTGGAGGACGGCATCGAGGTGGAAGTCGCGGCCTCCGACCTTCGCCCGGGCGACCGCGTGCGCGTGAAGCCCGGCTCCGCCATACCGGCGGATGGCGTCGTGGTGTCCGGACAGGCCGAAGTGGAGGAGGCGCTTCTCACCGGCGAGCCGCTGCCCGTGCCCAAAAGCCCGGGCGATGCGGTCATCGCGGGCGCCCTCGTCCATGGCGGCGTGTTGGAGGTCGAGGTGCGCGCCGCGGGCAAGGCGAGCTGGCTCGCGCGGCTCGCGGACCAGGTGGCCGAAGCCCAGCGCTCCCGCGCGCCCATGCAGGATCTGGCGGACCGCGTGAGCGCCGTCTTCGTTCCGGCCATTCTCGTCATCGCCGCGATCACGCTCACGGCGTGGTGGGTTCACACGGGCTCGCTGGCCGAGGCGTGGCGTCCGGCCGTCACCACCCTCGTCATCGCCTGCCCATGCGCCCTCGGCCTCGCCACCCCCGTCGCCCTCAGCACGGCGCTGGGCACGGCGGCGCGGAATGGGCTGCTGGTGCGGGATGCGGCCGCTTTCCAGCGCCTGTCGGAACTGACCGATCTCGTCTTCGACAAGACGGGCACCCTCACCGAAGGCCGCCCTTCATTGGTGGAGACGCGCGGCGAGACGGATGCGTTGCGCCTCGCGGCCGCATTGGAGCAAGGCTCCGAGCATCCGCTCGCCAAAGGCATGCTGCGCGCGGCGGAAGGTCTCGCGTTGCCGCCCGTCGAAGGCTTTCGCGCCCACGCGGGCGGCGGCGTCAGCGGCGTGGTGGAGGGCCGCTCGCTCCGTCTCGGCAGCGCGGCTTTCCTCGGACTGGATTTCGGATCGCTTCCTGATGAAGGCACCGCCGTGGGCCTCGCGGAAGGCGATCATCTCCTCGCCGTCTTCCGACTCGCGGACGCGGTGCGCGCCGAAACGCCCGCGCTGCTCGCGGAGTTGCGCGCCAAGGGTCTGAGCCTGCACCTCCTCAGCGGCGATCGCGCGGCCTCCGTCGCGGTGGTGGCGAAGGATCTCGGCCTCGACGAGGCCACCGGCGGCCTTAGTCCGGAGGGCAAGCAGCGCCGCATCCAAGAACTGCAGGCCGAAGGCCGCGTGGTGGGCTTCCTCGGCGATGGTGTGAACGACGCCCCGGCGTTCGCTCAAGCCGATGCGGGCCTCTCGCTGCCGGGCCTCGAAGCCGCCCAGGCCAGCGCGCCGCTGAACCTGCTGCGCGGCGGCTTCGATCCGCTGCGGAAGGGCATGAGCCTCGCCGTCAAGACCCGCCGCGTCATCGCGCAGAATCTCGGCTGGGCCTTCGGCTACAACCTCGTCCTCGTGCCCCTCGCGGCCTTCGGCCAGTTGGAGCGCTTCGGCGGCCCGATGCTCGCGGGCGCGGCCATGGGCCTGAGTTCCGTGACCGTCGTCCTCAACGCCCTACGGCTCAAGCGAGTAGACTGATCCCATGCGGCGCCTGATGCTGGCGAGCCTCGCCTTCCTGCTCCTCTTCCTGCCCTTCCAGGTAGGAGGCGCGCAGGCCGCGCGCGCGGGGACCATGGCGGGGATGGACTGCTGCCCCTGTGGTGGCGCGCCGAGCTGCCCGCCCGCCTGCCCGGCGCCTTCGCCCGTGCCCGCCTGCGCCGCGACGCATGCGCCGCTCGCGCGACCCGGCGAAGCCGAAGCCATCGCGCGTCGCGCGGGAGAGCCCTCGCCGGTTCCAGCCTTCTTCTCGACGGGCGAGTTGGAGCTTTCCTTCCCATCCCTTCGGCTGGCCGTGCATCAGGATGGCCCTCCGGATCGAGGCGGTGGCCAAGCGAAGTTGAGCATCTTCCGGATCTGAGGCTGGAGCGCTTTTCCGCGTTCCCACCTTTCATCCGGAGTTCCCATGCGCATGCCGATGCGCCTGGCCCCGGCGCTCCTGCTGGCAGGCGCGCTCCATGGCCAGGTCCCCCCAAAGACCCAACCTGACGACCCCCATCTCGCCTCGCTCATCCAGGACGCACTCGCGTCCAATCCCAAGCTGAAGGAAGCCCGCGCCGCGCTCGACGCCGAGCGGGCCAAGGTGCCCCAGGCTGGCGCGCTGCCGGATCCGATGATCTCCGTGGGCTATCAGAACGACGGCTTCAGCGGTCTCACCTACGGCAAGTCCAGCTTCGCCTTCGCGTTGGTGGGCGTGAGCCAGACCTTCCCTTATCCGGGCAAGCGGAAATTGCGGGAGCAGATCGCGCAGGCGGGCGTCTCCGCGGCGGAGGCGGGCCAGGAGCGCGTGCGCCGCGATCTCGTGGCCGCGGTGAAACGCGCCTACTACGATCTGCTGCGCCTGCGGGGTCAGCGCGCGTTGCTGGAGACTCAAAGCACGCTGTGGGATCAGGTGGTCCAGGCGTCCCAGGCGCGGGTGGAGGCGGGCGCCGGGTCCATGGGCGATCTGCTGCGAGCGAAGCTCGAACGCGCGCGCCTCGCCCAGCGGCAGGCGGAACTGGAGGGCCGCGTGACAGGGCAGGTGGCGGAGTTGGATCGCCTTGCGGGCCGCGCGCCGATGGCGCCCATCGAAGGCGCGGATCTGGCGACCTTGCCGCTGCCGCCCGCGCCGGATGGGGGCGAAGCGGAGCGGGCGTTGGCGGAGAGTCCCGAGTTGAGCGAGGCCCGCCATCACCTCGTGCATTTCCAGCAGCAGGTGGATCTCGCGAAGCTGGACACCCATCCCGACTTCACCGTGGGCGCGGCCTACATGCCCCAAGGCTCCATGCCCGGCATGTGGAGCCTGAATGTCGGCTTCTCCCTTCCAATCTGGGCGGGCCGCAAGCAGCGGCAGGCCGTGGCCCAATCCCGCGCCGAGGCCGAAGGCGAAGGCTATCGCATCCATGATCTGGAGCAGCGGCTCCAGGCGCTCACCCAGGCCCGCGCCGCGCGGCTGAAGGCCGATCTCGAAGTGGCGAAGCTCTATCAGGATGGACTGCTGGCGCAAAGCGACGCCGCCTACCGCGCGGCCCTCGCGCAATTCGCGACCGGTTCCGCCACCTTCCGCGAAACGCTGGAAGCGTTGTCGGATCGCTTGAAGGATCGCGGCGATTACCTCGATGCCCTGGCCCAGGCCCGCTTCGACGCCATCGAACTGGAGCGCGCCGCGTTGGATGAACCCGACACCGCCATGAAAGGAGGCGCCGAATGAGCGCGTCCCGTCTGCCTCTCGCCCTCACGCTCGTCGCGGGACTCGTCCTCGGCTCTGGCACCACCTGGATGCTGACGCGGCATCCAGAAACGACCGTCGCCCCCGCGGTGAAGTACCACTGTCCGATGCATCCCGAAGTGGTGCGCGACGCGCCCGGCGAATGCCCGATCTGCGGCATGGAGCTGGTGGCCTTCAATCCCGCGGCCCCCACCGCGACCGGCGAGCGGAAGATCGCCTTCTACCGCAACCCGATGGATCCATCCGTCCATTCGCCGGTGCCCATGGACGATCCCATGGGCATGGCCTATGTGGCGGTCTACGAAGATGAATTGGGCGGCGCGGCGCCGGTGCCGGGCCTCGCGGACATCACGATAGATCCCGCCTACCAGCGCCTCATCGGCGTGCGCACCGCCGAGGTGGAACGAGGCCCGGTGGGCGCGGCCTGGTCCACGCCCGCCACCGTGGCGGCGGATGAGACGCGCGTTTTCAAGATCGCCACCAAGACCGGCGGCTTCGTGGACAAGCTCTTCGTGGATTTCATGGGAATGCGCGTGAAGAAGGGTCAGCCGCTCTTCGCGCTCTACAGCCCCGAACTCTACAGCGCCCAGCAGGATCTCGCGTTGGCGGTGAAATCCAAGGGCGCCCTCGGCGCGGATGGCGCGGGCCTCGTGGAAGCTGCGGCGAAGCGCCTGCGGCTCTGGGATGTGCCCGAGGCGGAGATCCAGCGCCTGGAGCAGGGTGGTGAACCGAGGCGCGACCTCACTTTCACCTCGCCCGTCAGCGGCGCGGTGACGGCGAAGAACATCGTCCAGGGTGCGCGGCTCCAATCCGGCGACACGCCGTTCGAGGTGACTGATCTGTCGGAAGTCTGGGTGCTGGCGGATGGCTATGCTTCGGATCTTCCGAAACTGAAGCTCGGCGCGAAGGCCACCTTCACCGCGCCCTCGCTGCCGGGACGAGCTTTCGTCGGCCGCGTGGCCTTCGTGGATCCGGTGGTGGATCCCGCGACCCGAACCGCCAAGGTGCGCCTCGCCTTCGCCAATCCAGGAGGCGAGCTGCGACCCGGCACCTATGGCGCCGCGGCCTTCGCGGGTGGGGGCGCGGGCCTGCGGGTGCCCTTCGCGGCGGTGATGGACGATGGGGGATCGAAGGTGGTCTTCGTGGATGAAGGCGATGGGCATTTCGTACCGCGCACCATCACGATCGGCGGCCAGGACGCGGATTGGGTGGAGGTGAAGTCCGGGTTGGAGGCAGGCGAACGCGTGGCGGACAAGGCGGCCTTCCTGTTGGATTCCGAATCCCGTCGTCGCGCGGCGCTGACAGGAACGATGTCGGCAGGCGCGAAATGATCCGCCGGATCATCCGCTTCTCCGCCACGAACCGCCTGCTGGTGCTCACCTGCACCGTGGTGGCGTTGGTGCTCGCCGCCTGGGCGATGCGGCGCGTGCCCTTGGACGCGCTGCCGGACCTGTCCGACACGCAAGTCATCGTCTATTCCAAGTGGGACCGCAGCCCCGACATCATCGAGGACCAGCTCACCTACCCCATCGTCACGAGCCTGCTGGGCGCGCCGAAGGTGAAGGCCGTGCGCGGCTTCTCCGACTACGGCACCAGCTTTGTCTATGTGATCTTCGAGGACGGCACGGATCTCTATTGGGCGCGCTCCAGGGTGCTGGAATACCTCAGCAAGATCCAGTCGCGGCTTCCCGCGGGCGTGCAGACGGCGCTGGGGCCTGACGCGACGAGTGTGGGGTGGGTCTACCAGTACGCGCTGGTGGACCCGACGGGGCGGCACACGAGCGATGAACTCCGCAGCGCCCAGGACTGGTACCTGCGCTACGGGCTCCAGAGCGTGCCGGGCGTGGCGGAGATCGCCTCCATCGGCGGGCAGGTGAAGGAATACCAGATCGCGGTGGACGCCTCCGCGCTGGCCGCCTACGGCGTGCCGCTCCAAGCCTTGCTGGACGCGGCGCGGAACAACAATGACGAATCGGGGGGACGCATCCTCGATCTGAGCGGCCGGGAGTACATGGTGCGCGGGCTGGGCTACGCCCAATCCATCGCCGATCTTCAGGGCGCGGTGCTCAAGGCGAAGGATGGAACGCCCGTGCGGCTGGGCCAGGTCGCCCGCGTCACGCTCGGCCCCGGCCTCCGCCGAGGCATGGCGGACCTGGATGGGCAGGGGGACGCGGTGGGCGGCATCGTCGTCATGCGACAGGGCGAGAACGCGCTTGCCGTCATCCAGGCGGTGAAGGCGAAGCTCAAGCAGTTGGAACCCGGGCTTCCGAAGGGCGTGAAGGTCGTCACGACCTACGACCGTTCGGAACTCATCGGCCAAGCCATCGGCACGGTGAAATCCAAACTCATCGAAGAAATCATCATCGTCTCGCTCGTGATCCTGCTCTTCCTCTGGCACGCGCCCAGCGCCTCCGTGCCCATCGCGACGCTGCCGGTCGCGGTGGCCATCAGCTTCATTCCGCTCTACCTGCTTGGCATCGGTGTGAACCTCCTCTCCATGGCGGGCATCGCCATCTCCATCGGCGTGCTGGTGGATGGCGCCATCGTGGAAGTGGAGAACGCGTACAACAAGCTCCATCTCTGGGACAGCGGCGGGCGCGAAGGGGATTTCCACGCGGTGCGCCTGGAGGCGCTGGAAGAAGTCGGCCCTTCGGTCTTCTTTTCTCTGCTGCTCATCGCCGCGGCCTTCCTGCCCGTGTTCACGCTGGTGGATCAGGAAGGCCGCCTCTTCAAGCCCCTGGCCTGGTCCAACACGCTTGCGCTCGCCATCGCCGCCGGGCTGGCGCTCACGCTGGATCCGGCGTTGCGCATGCTCTTCACGCGCCTCGACCCCTTCGATTTCAAGCCGCGCTGGATGGCGAAGGCAGCGAGCGCGCTGCTCGTCGGCAAGTACCGCTCCGAGGACCGCCACCCCATCAGTAGGCTGCTCCACCGGTTGTATGAGCGCCCCTGCCGTTTCGTGCTGCGCCATGCCAAGGCGACGATCGCCGTGTCGCTGCTGCTCGTGGCCGTCTCGCTGCCGCTCTACTTCAAATTGGGCTCCGAGTTCATGCCGCCCTTGGATGAAGGCTCCATCCTCTACATGCCCACGACCTTCCCCGGCCTCAGCGCCGAGCAGGCGGAGAAGAGCCTCCAGCTCCAGGACAAGATCCTCATGCGATTCCCCGAAGTGGCCCGCGTCTATGGCAAGGCCGGCCGCGCGGACACGCCCACGGACCCCGCGCCGCTCTCCATGATGGAGACGGTGGTGCTGTTGAAGCCCAAGGCCGAATGGCCCGAGCGGGCGCGCTGGTATTCGTCCTGGGCGCCGCGCTGGGTGAAGGGAGTCCTGGGCACGGCGTGGCCCGACCGCGAAAGCTCCGAACAACTCATTCAGCGCATGGATCGCGCGCTCCAGATCCCGGGCTTCACCAACGCCTGGACCATGCCCATCAAGAACCGCCTGGACATGCTCTCCACGGGCATCCGCACGCCGGTGGGGTTGAAAGTTAGTGGGCCGGATTTGAAAGAAGTCCAGAACCTCGCGGTGGAAGCGGAAGCGATCCTGCGGAAGCTCCCGGACACGCGGAGCGCCTTCGCGGAACGCGTCGCGGGGGGATGGTACCTGGACATCGCGCCCAGGCGGAACGCGCTCGCGCGCTACGGATTATCGGTGAACGACCTGAACGCGCTCATCCTCGGCGGCATCGGTGGAGAGCCCCAGGGCTACACCGTGGAAGGCCGGGCCCGCTACGCGATCTCCGTGCGCTTTCGGGCGGATCAGCGTCAGGACCCAGCGGCCCTTGGGCGCGTGCCGGTCAGCCTGCCGGGAGGTGGACAGGTGCCGCTTTCCGAGCTGGCGGATCTGAGGATCGAGCAAGGCCCCTCCATGATCCGCGATGAGAACGGTCAGCTCACCGCCTATGTCTTCGTGGACTTCGACACCTCGAAGGTGGATGTGGGGAGCTTCGTCGCCCACGCCAAAGCCGCCATGGACAAGGGGCTGAGCCTGCCTCAGGGTTACGCGCTCGCCTGGAGCGGCCAGTACGAGAACATGCTGCGGGTGCAGGGAAGGCTCAAGCTCGTCGTGCCGCTGGCGCTGTTGCTCATCTTCGGGTTGCTCTACCTGAACACGAAGTCGGCCTTCAAGGCCGGCCTCGTGATGCTGGCCGTGCCCTTCTCCGCCATCGGCGCGCTGTGGCTCCTTTGGGGCTTGGGCTATCACGCCTCCGCGGCGGTGTGGGTGGGTCTCATCGCCTTGATGGGGCTGGACGCGGAGACGGGCGTGTTCATGCTGCTCTTCCTCGACCTGTCCCATGAGCAGGCCAAGCGGGAAGGGCGCCTCGCCACTTGGGCGGACTTGCGCGAAGCCGTCGTCCATGGCGCCGTGAAGCGCGTGCGCCCCAAGGCGATGACCGTGTGCGCAGCCTTCCTTGGCCTGCTGCCCATCATGTGGTCCTCAGGAACCGGCGCGGACCTCATGAAGCGCATCGCCGCGCCCATGGTGGGCGGGCTCACGACATCCTTCCTGCTTGAACTGCTCGTCTACCCCGCCGTCTACTACCTCTGGAAACGAAAGGAGCTTCCTCATGAAGCCTGAGCTGTTTCTCAAATCCCTCGCCTTCGCCACCCTCGCCGCGCTCTCGCCGCTTTCGGCCCAGGATGCCTCCGCCATGGATCTGCCCATGTCCCGCGAGCCTTCGGGCACGGCGTGGCAACCGGACGCCGTCGGCCACGGCGGCTTGCACCAAATGGCGGGCGATTGGATGTTCATGGGCCATGGCACCTTCTTCGCCGTGCAGGATTGGCAGGCGCAGCCCGCGGGCGACGCGGCCTTCGGCATCGGTTGGGCCATGGGCATGGCCCAGCGCGATTGGAGCCGCGACCGCCTCACCTTCGAGGTGATGCTCAGTCCCGAACCCTTCACCGTGCCGCGCCGAGGTTACCCGTTGCTCCTGCAGAGCGGCGAAACCTACAAGGGCGAGCCGCTCCACGACTCCCAGCATCCCCACGACCTCTTCATGGAGGTCTCCGCCGCGTGGACCCACGCGATCACGGATCATCTCGCCAGCGAATTGTATGTGGCGCCCTCTGGAGAACCGGCGCTCGGGCCTGTGGCCTTCCCGCACCGGGGCAGCGCGGCCTTCGATCCCATGGCGGCGCTCGGCCATCACTGGATTGATTCGACCCATGTGAGCTTCGGCGTCGTGACGGGCGCGCTGTTCACGGAAGCGTGGAAGCTCGAAGTCTCGCGCTTCAACGGCCGCGAGCCGGACGAGATCCGCACGAACTTCGATCTGGGTTCCCTCGATTCCACCTCCGGACGCCTCAGCTTCAATCCGACCGAGAACTGGAGCTTCCAGGTTTCCTACGGCCGTCTGGCGAGTCCGGAAGCGTTGGAGCCGGGCGTGTCCGAGACCCGCGCCACCGCCTCGGCCAGTTACGCGGGCGAGGTGGGGAGCGGCAAGCTGCTTTGGACCCTCGGTGGCGGACGCGACCATCACCCCGACGACGCGGCGACCGCGGCGGCCTTCGGAGAAGCCACTTGGGACTTCGGCGCGAATGTCTACTTTGGCCGTCTCGAGTGGGGCCAGAAGACCGGCCATGACCTCGCCATCGAAGACCCCGCGCTGCACGACCGCGTCTTCAAGGTCGGCGCGCTGAGCCTGGGCTACCAGCGCACGCTCACGGACCTCGGCCCCTTCCGCCTCGGCCTCGGCACGCGCGTGACCGTGAATTCGGTTCCAAGCGACCTTGCGACCGCGCGATACGGGACGCGGCATCCGCTGGGGGCGATCATCTACCTGAGACTTGGAAGCTGAGGAGTCACGCATGCAGCCTTCGTCCGATGCGCCGCGCCAAACCTGGCTTCGCTACGCCAGGGCGCTCGCGATCCTCACCATCACCTACAACCTCGTGGAAGGCCTCGTCTCCATGGGGTTCGGGTGGAGCGATGATTCCATGGCGCTCTTCGGCTTTGGCGCGGACAGCTTCATCGAGGTCTTTTCCGCGCTGCTGATTCTCTGGCGACTCAAGGCCGATGGTTGCGGCGACGATCTGATCGCCCGGGAGCGCAAGGTGACGAAGGCCATCGGCTGGTTGTTGCTGATGCTGGCCGCTGGCACGATCGGAGGTTCACTCCTGCAACTGAAAGCGAAGGGTCACCCCACCACCACGCTGCCCGGCGTGATCGTGTCGCTGGCGAGCCTCGGCTTCATGATCTACCTCTGGCGCGCCAAACTCGCCGCCGCCAAGGCCCTGGACAGCCGCGCCGTGGCGAGCGACGCTTCCTGCTCGCTGGCCTGCATCCAGCTCTCGGCCATCTTGTTGGTGGGAAGCCTCGTGTTCTTCGTGGCGCCCCGCCTTTGGTGGATGGATGGCGTGGCGGCGCTGGTCCTCGCGCTCTTCATCGCGAAAGAAGGGTGGGAGATGCGGAAGGCGGCGAAACGCGAGGACTTTGATGGGGGTTGCGGGTGCCATTGAAAGGCAAAGGGCGATTTCAACGGTGATGCACGCTGATGAACGCTGATGGAATCAATGAATCGCTCAGCATTCATCGGCGTGCAGCACAGTTTTATAAACAGTGCGGGCGCCCTTCGGCGCCCGCTTGTGGTGTGCAATGCGTGTGGCTGCTTACTTGGCGGCCGCCCACTCCTTGAGGCCAGCGGCCGTGGGCCTGACTCGGGACTTCGTCCCTCGCCCTTCGGGCGGCAATCGGCTTCGCCGATTCCGTCCTATCCTCCCTTCGCTGCGCTTCGGTCGGATGGTCATGGCCACAAGGCGATTCCACCCACGGCCGCCTTACAAACACCGCGGGCGCCGTTTGGCGCCCGCTTGAGTGGTGCTGTTGCTGAGGCTGCTTACTTATTCGCAGCCCACTCCTTGAGGCCAGCGGCCGTGGGTTTCATCGCCTTTTCGCCCTTCTGCCAGTTGGCGGGGCAGACTTCGCCGTGGGTCTCGCTGAAGTCCACGGCGTCGAGGAGGCGCAGCACTTCGTCCACGCTGCGGCCGAGGTCGTTGTGGTTGACGGTGATGTGCTTCAGCACGCCGTCCTTGTTGATGATGAAGAGACCGCGCAGGGCGATGCCGGCGGGCAGCAGCACGCCGTAGTCGGCGGCGATGGTCTTGTTGAGGTCAGCGACGAGCGGGAAGGAGATGCCCTTGATGCCGCCTTCCTTGCGGTCCACCTGAGCCCAGGCGTGGTGGCTGAACTTGGAATCCACGCTCACGCCGATCACTTCCGTGTCGCGGCTCTTGAACTGCGCGATGGCGTCGGAGAAGGCGAGGATCTCGGTGGGGCAGACGAAGGTGAAGTCGAGGGGGTAGAAGAAGAGCACGACCTTCTTGCCCTTGTAGTCGGACAGGGAGACCTGCTTGAACTGGCCGTCCACGAGGGCATCGGCCTTGAAATCGGGGGCGGGCTGGGTGACGAACGCGGTCATCGAAAGGCTCCTTTTTGGGTGGGCATCCGGCGAATGCCAGAACGATCAGGATACCGCTCAGGGGCGCGCCGGACAAGGCTTGGAGCGGGATGGACCTCGGGCCCCGGGCCTCGGGCCGCGGGCCATGGATCCCGGAGCATGGGATGGCAAGGCGCTTTTCCCGAGGTCCGTAGCCCGAGGCCTGAGGCCCCGGCTAAACTGGACGGGCTTCCGGGCTTCGCCTGGCTTCTCCATCGAGGAGCCCTTCAGCTGGTGCGATATCGGCGCGATGGCCCGGGCCGCGTGTGTGTCCCATGCAGCCCATCCAGCTCTCGGTCTTCTCGGAGACCGGCCGCCTGAGGCAGGTGGTCGTCCATGATCCCGGACCTGAAACGGACCTGATGGTCCCCGCGATGATGGAGAAGCTCCTCTTCGACGACATCCTCTACGGGCCGCAGGCCCGGGAGGAGCACGCCCAGTTCCGCAAAGTGCTGGCGCGCGTCGCGGACGAGGTGCTCGACATCCAGCACCTCTTCATCGAGTCCCTGGCGGATGAAGGCGTGAAGCTCCGCTTCATCGAGGACTTGAAGAAGCTCGTGAACCTTCCGGAGGAAACCTGCTCGCTGCTCCGTGCCATGACGAGCGCGCAGGCGGGCGCGGCGGTCATCACGGGTCTGCCTTGGGAGGACATGCAGCAGCAGACCCACTGGCAGCGCGAATTCGATTACCAGCTCAACCCCATCCCGAACCTGCTCTTCATGCGCGACCCCGCCGCCGTGGTGGGCGACGGCTACTGCGTGAACTCCATGGCCACCTGGGCGCGGCAGCGGGAGCCGCTCATCCTCAGCTATGTGTTCCGCCACCACCCGCGCTTCCGGCATCTCACGGACAACGACCTCTGGTTCGACCAGGTGACGCCGCTCATCCGCGGGGACATCCGCATGCCCGTGAGCCTGGAGGGCGGCGATGTCCTCGTGCTCAGCGACAAGGCCATCGCGGTGGGCGTCTCGGAACGCACGACGACGGACGCGCTGAACATCCTCGCCGAAAGCCTTCGCCAGGATTACCGCAGAGGCGAAGGCACCTTCGAGCACCTCTTCATGGTGCTCATGCCGAAGAAGCGCTCGGTCATGCACCTGGACACGGTCTTCACGCGCATCCACGAGGACGAGTGCCTCGTCTACCCGCCCTACTTCACCGATGGCTCCAACGAGCTGCTCAATGTGGTGAAGGTGGACCTGCGCCACGAGGAGCTGCGCTTCACCCACGGCGCGAACCTGCTGCACTCGCTGAAGGAAGTGGGGATTGATCTCAAGCCCGTCTTCTGCGGCGGCGGCGACTACATCATGCAGCAGCGGGAGCAGTGGACGGACGGCGCCAACGCCTTCGCCCTCGCTCCCGGCGTCATCACGAGCTACAAGCGCAACCGCGCCACGGCCGAAGAACTGGCCAAGGCCGGCTACCGCGTCCTGGAAGCGGCGGAGCTGCTCAAGGACCCCTCCATCAACCTGCTGGACGGCTCCAAGTACCTCGTCCAGATCGAAAGCAGCGAACTGAGCCGCGCCCGGGGCGGCCCCCGCTGCATGACGATGCCCCTGAGCCGGGACAGGATGTAAGCGCCGCATTCATTGGTGTTGGCCCATCGCCACCTCGGACTGGTAAACTTGGAAAGCGCGCCTCGGGAATCCGGGGCGCCCTTCTTTTATGGCTGATCCCCAACCCACCTTCCGCCCCACCCTTCGACATCGGGCCGAATTCGCCGCCTTCAAGGTGGCGGACGGGCTGTTGGGCCATTTGCCCTGGGGCACGCTTCAGGTGCTGGGGCGCGGGATCGGCGCGGCCTTTCACGCGGTGGATTCGCGCCATCGCCGCGTCGCCCGGGAGAACCTGCGGGCGGCGGATCTGGGGCTTTCGGAGAAGGAAGTCCGCGCCGTGGCCTGGGCCTGCTTCCGCCACTACGGGGCGCTCTTCCTCGGCCTTCTGAAATTGCGCCGGGCCACGCCGGAGCAGCTCCGCGCCTGGATCAAGGTCGAGGGCCTGGAGCATTTCGACGCCGCCGCGGCGGAAGGCAAGGGCTTCATCCAGCTCACGGGCCATTACGGCAACTGGGAGGCGGTCGCCCTCGCCCAGAGCCTCGCGGGCCGCTCCCTCGCCGTCATCGGCCGGGAGCTGGACAACCCGCTCCTGGAGCCGGTTTCAGCCGCCCTCCGCGTCCGCTTCGGCAACACCGTGATCCTCAAAGACGGCGGCGCCCGGGGCACCCTCCAGGCCCTGCGCCAGAAGCGGGGCGTCGGTTTCATGCTGGACCAGGACGCGCTGGGCGGCGGCGTCTTCGTGCGCTGCCTGGGGCAGTGGGCCTCCACCTTTCCCACGGCGGGCGCCTTCGCCACGCGCTATCACCTCCCGATCCTTCCGGTCTTCAGTTGGCCCGACGCGGAAGGCCGCATCGTCGTCCGTTTCGAGCCGCCTTTCCAGGTCGCGCAGACCGGGGATTCCGAGCGCGACGCCTGGACCGCCACCCAGGCCATGACCGCCCGCATCGAGGCCCAGATCCGCAAGGATCCGCGCTGGTGGTTCTGGATGCACCGCCGCTTCAAGACCCAGCCCGGCCCGGGCGCCCCAGACCTCCCACCCCCCCAATGGGTGGAGGGCTGGCTAGAATCCTAGTTCCTCTCACCTTTCACCCCAGGGGCCCGCAGCCCCCCGCTCCAGGAAGTCCGCATGCCCAAGCATGTTCTCGCCAAGCTGGAAAATGACCTGAAGGTCGTCAAGAACGCCCTCCTCACCGAGATCCCCGAGGAGATCGCCCGCGCCGCCGGGCAGGGCGACCTCTCCGAGAACGCCGAGTACGAGCAGGCCCTCGCCAAGCGCGACATGTTCCAGGTGAAGATGGTCACCCTCGAAAAGCGGATCCAGGAGATCGCCTCCCTGGACATCTCCCGCCTGCCCAAGGACCGCGCCGCCTACGGGTCCATTCTCACGATCCTCGACCTGGATTCCGATGAGGAGAAGACCTACAAGCTGGTGCTGCCCGAGGAGCTGGGCGAGGATCCCGGCCTCCTCAGCATCTCCAGCCCCATCGGCATCGCGCTGGTGGGCCAGGAGGAAGGCAGCGAAGTGCGCGTGAAGATCCCCGCCGGCGTGCGCCGGTTCGAGATCCTGGTGTTGAAGACCGTCCACGATGTCGCCTAGGAGGCGGCCCCATGAACAACAAATACAAGCGCGAGCAGAAATGCTCCTTCTGCGGCAAAGGCCCCGCTGAGGTCGAACAGCTCCTCGCCGGGCCGGACGCCTTCATCTGCAACGAGTGCGTGGAAGCGGGGCAGATGCAGCTCCGCATGGGCAAGCAGAGCAAGGCCGTCGGCAAGCACGAGGCCAAGCTCGCCCGCCCGCGCGAGATCAAGGCCTACCTGGATGACTATGTGATCGGCCAGGAAGAGGCGAAGAAGCGCCTCAGCGTCGCCGTCTACAACCACTACAAGCGCATCCTCGTCCCCAAGAAGGGGCTGGGCGGCAACGAAGTCGAGCTGCAGAAGAGCAACATCCTGCTCCTCGGGCCCACGGGCACAGGCAAGACGCTCCTCGCCCAGACCCTCGCCAAGGTGCTGGATGTGCCCTTCGCGCTCGCGGACGCGACGACCCTCACGGAGGCCGGCTATGTGGGCGAGGATGTGGAGAACATCCTCACCAAGCTGCTGCAGGCCGCGAACTACGATCTGGAGCGCGCCCAGAAGGGCATCGTCTTCATTGACGAGATTGACAAGATCGGCCGCAAGAGCGAGAACCCTTCGATCACCCGCGATGTGAGCGGCGAAGGCGTGCAGCAGGCGCTGCTCAAGCTCATCGAGGGAACCGTCGCCAATGTGCCGCCCCAGGGCGGGCGCAAGCATCCCCACCAGGAATTCATCCAGGTGGACACGGCCAACATCCTCTTCATCTGCGGCGGCGCCTTCGTCGGCGTCGAGGACATCATCAAGCAGCGCATCCGCGCCAAGGCCGTCGGCTTCGGCGCCAAGCCCGCGAGCCGCGACGACAAGGAGAATCTCATCCGCCTCGCGGAGCCGGAGGACATCATCAAGTTCGGCCTCATCCCCGAGCTGGTGGGCCGCCTGCCCGTGATGGCCGCGCTCAAGCCGCTGGACCGGGAGGCGCTCGTTGCCATCCTCACCCAGCCCAAGAACGCCGTCACCAAGCAGTTCCAGAAGCTCTTCGACATGGACGATATCGAGCTCACCTTCGACGAAGGCGCGCTGGACGCCCTCGCCGAGCAGGCTCTCACCCGCAAGCTCGGCGCCCGCGGCCTTCGCGGCCTGCTGGAGCAGGTGCTCCTCGACCCCATGTTCGACCTGCCTTCGGATGAGCGCACCCAGAAGGAAGCCCTTCGCCTCACCCGCAAGAAAGTCGAGGATGTGCTGGGCATCCCCAGCGCGCCGATCTCAGCGGCTGGGTGATGGCGGGCTGGAGACCGGAGGCTGGAAGCTGGAGCTGATCGCGGCCCATCCGGTCGCACTGGTAGGTTTCGGCCAAAGTCAGGACGCGGCCCGCAGGGCTGCCTCAAATGCCTCCAGCCTCCAGTCTCCAGTCCCCGAAGTGCGTTACGCACTTCGGGCTCGTCTTGCGCGGGGAGCCTACAATTTAGGTGAGCCGCTTTCCTGCGGCCGGAGCAACCCTTGACCCTCGTTCCCAAGACCCTGACCCTGCCCGCGATCCCGATCCGCGACATGGTCCTGTTCCCCGGCGCCCGCGTGCCCTTCGTCGTGGGCCGCAAAGCGTCCGTCCACACCCTCGAGCAGGCCGTGAAGGCCGGCGATCACCTGCTCATGCTCACCCAGCGCGACCCGAAGGTGGAAAGCCCCGGGGGCGATGACCTCTTCGACATCGGCACGCTCGCGCTGGTCGAGAGCGTCATCGCGCTGCCCCGCGAGCAGTATAAGGTGGGCGTGAAAGGCGTCGCCCGCGTGCACCTGCGCCGCTACATGGATGACGGCGAAATCCTCCAGGCCGAGGCCTACCTGCTGCCCGAGCCCGTGGCGGACGGCACGGAGGAGCTTTCGCGTTTCCACGGCGAGGTGGAATCCTTCCTCGGCCGCAATCCCGACGCCAGCCGCCTCCTCGCCATGGACCAAGTGAAAGAGCTTCCCTTGGGCAAGGCCGTGGACGCGGTGGTTCAGCTCGTCCCGGCGGATGTGCGCCGCAAGCAGCATGTGCTGGAGCAGGTGGAGCTCATCCCCCGCATGGACGCGCTCCTGGAACTGCTGGAGATGGACAAGGCGCGCACCGATGTGGAGCGCGAGGTCGAGGAGAAGACCCGCAAGCGCCTGGACCAGGACCACAAGCAATATGTCCTCAACGAGAAGATGCGGGTGATCCAGCAGGAGCTCGGCAAGAAGGAGGACAAGGACGAGTGGGGCCGCCTGCGCGAGCAGATCGAGGCCGCGGGCATGAGCGAGGAGGCTCAGGCCAAGGCGCTCGAAGAGCTGGAGCGCCTGGAGGCCATGCCGCCCCAGAGCGCCGAAGCCACCGTCAGCCGCAGCTACATTGATTGGCTCTTGGCCCTGCCCTGGAAAGCGAAGGCCGAAGAGAAGCTGGATCTGGACGCGGCCGAGAAGATCCTCGATGAGGATCACGCGGGCCTGGAGAAGGTGAAGGCCCGCATCCTCGAACACCTCGCCGTGATGAAGCGGTTGTCGGATCAGGCCGTCAGCTCCGGTGAAGGCGGCGAAGCGGGCGAGGCCAAGGCCCTGCGCGGCCCCATCCTCTGCCTCGTCGGCCCTCCCGGCGTCGGCAAGACTTCGCTGGCGCGCAGCATCGCGCGGGCGCTCAACCGCCCCTTCGTGCGCATCAGCCTGGGCGGCGTGCGCGACGAAGCCGAGATCCGCGGCCACCGGCGCACCTACATCGGCTCCATGCCCGGCCGCGTCATCGCCTCCATGAAGAAGGCGAAGGTGCGCAATCCGCTCATCCTCCTGGACGAGATTGACAAGATGGCGAGCGACTGGCGCGGCGACCCGAGCAGCGCGCTGCTGGAAGTGCTCGACCCCGAGCAGAACGCCGCCTTTCAGGATCACTACCTGGATGTGGGCTTCGATCTGAGCCAGGTGCTCTTCCTCGCCACGGCCAATGTGCGCCACCAGATCCCGGAGCCGCTGGACGACCGCCTCGAAGTCATCGAGCTCTCCAGCTACACGCTGAAGGAGAAGCTCGCCATCGCCGAGCAGCACCTCATCCCAAAGGCCATTGAGCGCCATGGCATGACGGAGCTGGCGATCACCTTCGATCGCGGGTCCGTGGAGAAGCTCGTCACGGGCTACACCCGCGAGGCCGGCGTCCGCCAGTTGGAGCGGGAGCTCTCCAATGTGCTCCGCAAGCTCGCCCGCCACGCGCTGCAGCCCGCGCGGCTGGCGGAACAGGCGGGGCCGGTCTTCGATCCGGCCGTCACCGCGCCGCGCATCGTGAAGCTGCTCGGACCGGAGAAATTCCACGAGAGCCATGTGGATGAGCAGCCTCTTCCGGGCGTCGTGAACGGCCTCGCCTGGACGCCCACCGGCGGCGACCTGCTCACCATCGAGGCGGCGGTGCTGCCCGGCAAAGGCAACCTCAAGCTCACGGGCAAGCTTGGCGAGGTCATGCAGGAGAGCGCCAACATCGCGCTGTCCTTCGTGCGCGCGCGGGCGGAGCGCCTGGGCATCCCATCCGCCTTCCTGGAGAAGCAGGACATCCACCTCCATGTGCCCGAAGGCGCCATCCCCAAGGACGGCCCCAGCGCGGGCATCACCATGGCCACGGCGCTCATCTCCGTGCTGACCGGCATCCCGGCCCGCGCCGACCTCGCCATGACCGGCGAGCTCACCCTGCGCGGCATGGTGCTGCCCATCGGCGGCCTGAAAGAGAAATTGCTCGCGGCGCACCGCCTCGGCCGCAAGGCCGTGCTCGTCCCCGCCGAGAACGCCCGCAGCCTGGAGGATGTCCCGGCGGAGGTCCGCGAGCTCCTGAGCATCCACCTCGTCTCCCACATGGATGAGGTGATTCCCCTGGCCCTCACCCGCATGCCCCAGCCACGGCCCGCGGAGCCCCAGTCCGTCCCCCAGGCCCCGGTCCCGCCCGGCGGTCAGGCGACGGCGCAGTAAGGCAGGTCGGAGGCTGGAGACCGGAGGCGCTGATGGCGCGGCCCATCGGGCCGCTCAGATACCTCCAGCCTCCAGCCTCCCGCCTGATACCCTGAATCCATGCGCTTTCTGAGCAGCCATGTGATCCACTTCTTCGTCATGGGACTGGGCATCGCCCTGGTCCTGGGGCTGCTCAAGCCCACCACGAAGCCGGAGCGCACCAAGCGCAGCATCCTCACTCACGCGGTCGCCCTCATCGGCATCGGCCTGGCGCTGGCCTGGCTCATGTACCTGCTGCCGCGCCATCCCATCCGTTTCTAGGTCCGAAGGTCGCG
Organism: uncultured Solibacteraceae bacterium; assembly: GCA_964472275.1. Classification (GTDB taxonomy): domain Bacteria; phylum Acidobacteriota; class Holophagae; order Holophagales; family Holophagaceae; genus JAFDVN01. The sequence continues at coordinate 58,935 of CAYYJN010000005.1, read as the reverse complement.
CCGTGGTCGAGCAGGTGCTCACGCGCTGGGGGCAGGTTCGGGAAGATTTCCGGGCGCGGTGGCGCGCCTTCGAGAAGGCCTTTCCGCGGCTCGGCGGCATCGGCCGCTTCGCGCTCGAAGTGGGCCGGAAGTTCAACCACGACGATTGCCTGAGCTACGCCGCGAGTCTCACCTTCTGGCTGCTCATCAGCCTCGTGCCGCTGACGACGCTGCTCTTCAAGGTGCTCGGCCTCTTCATGGGCTCGAAGGCCTACGGCAAGCCGCTGCTCACGGGCCTCTTCGAGCTGTTCCCCTTCCTGCCCGTGGATTTCGTGCGGGATGTGATGCACGACAGCCAGCATGTGGGCGGCCTGGGCCTCTCTTGGGGCGTGCTGCTCTTCGGCAGCCTCTGGGGCGTGAACCAGCTCGACAAGAGCCTCGCCCACATCTTCGGCCTCCGCCTCAAGAAGCACCGGCAGACGCGGAAGCTCATCTGGGCGCGGCGCGTGGCGCTCGTGCTGGGCGGCCTGCTCTTCCTCGTGCTCGCGTTGGGCCTCATGGTGGGCGGCGTGCTGGGCGTGCAGCTGAACATCCCCCGCGTCGCCATGCTCGGCTTCTTCGCGCCCGTGCTCGGCGTGCTGGTGGTGACCATGACGCTCCAGCACCTGCCCCGCTGCCATGTCTCCTTCCGCCACGCGCTGCTCGGCGCGCTCGTCTCCACGACCCTGTGGTGGGCCGCCCAGTGGGGCTTCGGCGTCTACCTCGCCCACACCTCCACCTGGGGCATCATGTACGGCTCCCTGATCAAGGTCGTCGCGGGCCTCATCTTCCTCTACTACAGCTGCGCCATCTTCCTCCTCGGCGCCGAGATCACCGCGGCCTTCTACCGCCACGAGACGACCGGCATCCACATCATCCCGGAGATGATCCGGAGGAAGTGAGCTGGGGCTTTCGGCTTTGGGCCTTTGGCTTTCGCTGATCACGACCCCTGCGAGTTGGATCCCATGGGTCGGCGCGAGCAAAAGCCCAGAGCCGTTTGGTTCACCCCATCCGCTTCGCCATCCGCTTGGGCAGCTCGCCGCTGGGCGCTTCGCCTTTGACGGGGTCGCCGTGGCGCTTGATGAGAATGTAGAGTTGGCGGCGGCTGACGCCGAGGCGCTTGGCGGCTTCGACGCGGTTGCCGTAGGCGCGGCGCAGGGCGCGGTGCAGGAGGAAGGCTTCCATCGCGTGGAGGTTGGTGGCGAGATCTTCGGCTTCGAAGAGCGGCGTTCCCGCCTCGGGCGCTTCGGGGAGCTGGCCGAGGAGCTTGAAGCGCAGCACGCGGTTGCGCAGCTCGCGCAGGTTGCCGGGGCAGGGCAGGCGGAGAAGCGCGGCCGGGAGATCGCCCGCGAGCCCTTCCTCGACCGCGAGCGCGCGCAGCAGCGGGGCGAGGGCCTCGGGACGCTCATCCAGCCCCGCGAGGCGCACGGCGAACCAGCGGGCGCCGGGAGGCGCGTCCGCGGACGCGGCGACGGCGCGGGGCCCGGGCTCGCGCCCATCCGTCACCGGAACGCCGCGACGCTTGGCCACTTCCGCCGCGAAGGAGCTGCGTCCGCTTCCGGCGGGGCCGTGGATCCAGATCGGTTCCGGCCGCGCGGCGAGCGCCTCCAGGTCCATGCCTTCAAGGCCCGGGAGCAGCGTCCACGGAATCATGCGGCCGGGATCACATGCCACAACACCGCGAAGAAGTGGCAGAGGCTGCCCGCCACGACGAAGAGGTGCCAGATGGCGTGGTGGAAGCGCAGCGAACGCCAGGAGTAGAAGACCGCGCCCGCCGTGTAGCAAAGGCCGCCGCCGAAGAGCCACGCGAGTCCCGCCTCGGGCAGCGCGCGCCAGAGCGGCACGATGGCGATGACGATGAGCCAGCCCATCGCCAGATAGATCGCGGTGGAGATGGCCTTCATCCGCTTCGGCGGCGCGGGGCCGCCGGGTGGCGCGTGAAGATGGTCAATGGGCTTCGCGACGACGGCGGGCACCCACTTCGCGTAGAGCGTCGCCTTCAGCGCCACGCCCAGGCTGGCGAGGCCCCAGATGACGCCGAAGAGGCTCCATCCCCAGGCGCCTCGGATGGCGGCGAGGGTGAAGGGCGTGTAGGTGCCGGCGATGAGCAGGTAGATGGCGGAGTGGTCCAGGATCTTGAAGACCTTCTTCACGCGGGGGCCGCGGAAGGCGTGGTAGAGCGTGGACATGGTGTAGAGCAGCACGAGGGTCGCGCCGAAGATCGCCGCGCCGACGATGTGCCGCGCGTCGCCGCGCAGGCCCGCGAAAACTGTCATCACCACGAGCCCGGCGACGGCGAGCACCGCGCCCAGCCCATGGGTCACGCTGTTGGCCAGTTCCTGCTTGGCCTCTTCGCTCCAGTTCCGCGCGGCCGTCGTGCTCATGGCCCCTCCGCTCCCGAGCTTGGCAGAGGCGAGGCGGGGGACGCGATGGCTACTTGGGTTCAGGGTTCAGGCTGGAGACTGGAGACTGGAGGTCAAACCGCGCGGCGCCAAAGGCGCCGGGCCTCAAGAAGCCGCGGCCCTTTGGGTCGCAGCGCTCTGAACCTCCAGCCTCCAGTCTCCAGCCTATCTCTTCCACCCATACGCCGCGCGATTCCGTCCCTCGTGCTTGGCGCGGTAGAGCTGGGCGTCGGCGGCTTCGATGAGCGCGGCGCGGGACATGCCGGATTCGAAGGCGGCGGCGCCGAGGCTGACCGTCACGCGCACCTCGCCTTCGTTGAAGCGGAAGACGGCCTTCTCCACCGCGAGGCGGACGGCTTCGCAAAGGCCCTCCACCTGGGCCGGCTCCAACTCGGGGAGCACGAGGCAGAATTCCTCACCGCCGTACCGCGCGAAGAGCTGCTCCCGGCGCATGCAGGGCGCGATGGCGCCCGCGAGCCGCGCGAGCACTTCGTCCCCCGCCAAGTGGCCGAAGCTGTCGTTCATCTTCTTGAAGTGGTCAATGTCCAGCATCACGGTCGTCAGCGGCGACCCGTAGCGCGCGGCGCGGGCCAGCTCCCGGTCCAGGAAGTCGAGCAGGAAGCGCTTGTTGGGGATCTTGGTGAGGCCGTCGCACACGGTGAGCTGGTAGATCTCCTCGTGGAAGAGCGCCTCGATGTTGCCGCCGGAAAGGTACTTGAAGATGGCGCGCCCGACCTTCACGAGGTCGCCGTTCCGCAAGGGCGCGCGGGCCTTGATCTCCGCGCCGTTCACTTGCGTGCCGTTGGTGCTGCCGAGATCCTCCACGGCCCAGGTCTCGCCTTCGGGCGTGAAGCAGGCGTGCTGGCGGGAGACATCGTCCAAGTCCAGCACCAGGTCGTTGGAGGCGCCGCGCCCGATGGTCAGCTCGCTCCGCAACGGATAGCGGCGTCCCAATTCACCCGTGCCATAGAGCAGCACGAGGCAGGCCGCCTCCGGCAAGGGCGGCGGCATGGGGATGGTGGTGCGGGTGACATCCTCGCGCATGGGGTGTGTATGGATGCTAACGGGCTTGAAGCGCCTGGGCTACGGGCCTCGGACCCCGGGCCGCGGGAAAAAGAAGAAGGCCCCGGTTTCCCGGGGCCTTCTTGGGTGTTCGGACTTGTTTAGTTCTCGCGTTCCGCGTTCTTGAAGGCGTCGGCGAGCGTGGCCTTTTGGAAGGGGTTGGCGGCCTTGGCGCCTTCCACTTCGCCGCGCTCCTGGTCCTGGAGCAGCTGCTTCACGGAGAGGCCGATGCGGCGCTCCACGGGATCCAGCTTCACGATCTTCATCGTGAGCTCCTGGCCGGGCTGGAACTCCTTGGTGATGTCGTCCACGCGGTGACGGGCGATCTCGGAGATGTGCACCAGACCCTCGATGCCATCGCCCAGGTCCACGAAGGCGCCGAAGTCGGTTAGGCGGGCGATCTTGCCGGTGACGGTGGTGCCGACGCTGTGGTTCTCGAAGAAGAGTTCCCACACATTGGGCTCGAGGTGTTTGACGCCGAGGCTCATGCGCTGGGCCAGCGGATCAATGGCGAGGACCTTGGCGGTGACGCTGTCGCCCTTCTTCACGATCTCGCCGGGGTGCTTGACCTTCTTCGTCCAGCTGAAGTCGGAGATGTGGATGAGGCCATCCACGCCCTCTTCCAGCTCCACGAACGCGCCGAACTCGGTGATGTTGCGCACCGTGCCAGTGACGATCTGGCCGGGCTGGTACTTCTCGGCGATCGCCATCCAGGGGTTCGGGGTGATCTGCTTCATGCCGAGGGAGATGCGGCGGTTCTCGGAATCCACCTGGAGGATCTGGGCCTCGACCTGGTCGCCCAGGTTGACCAGGCCCTTGGCGGACTTCGCCTTCTTGTTCCAGCTCATCTCCGAGACATGCACCAGGCCCTCGACGCCGGGCTCCAGCTCCACGAAGGCGCCGTAGTCGGTGATCGAGACGATCTTGCCCTTGACCAGCGCGTTCACGGGGTAGCGCTCCTCGACGGAGAGCCAGGGATCTGGGAACTTCTGCTTGTAGCCCAGGGAGACGCGCTCGGTGTCCTTGTCGTACTTGAGGACGGCCACTTCGACCTTGTCGCCCACCTGGAACATCTCGCTGGGGTGCGTGAGGCGGCCCCAGGACATGTCGGTGATGTGCAGCAGGCCGTCCACGCCGCCCAGGTCAATGAAGGCGCCGTACTCGGTGATGTTCTTCACCGCGCCCTCGACCAGCTTGCCCTCTTCGAGGCCGGCCAGCGTCTCTTCCTTCAGGGACGCGTTGATCGTCTCCAGGAAGAGCTTGCGGGACAGGACGATGTTGCCGCGGCGGCGGTTGACCTTGATGACCTTCATATCGAAGGACTTGCCGATGAAGGGATCCAGATTGCGGACGGGCTTGGTGTCCACCTGCGAGCCGGGCAGGAAGGCGCGGATGCCGATGTCCACGGCGAGACCGCCCTTGACCTTCTCCAGCACGGTGCCGTGCACGGTCATGTTGGAACGGAAGGCCTTCTCGACCTCGTCCCAGATCTTCATCTTCTCGGCGCGATCCTTGGAGAGGCGCACATTGCCGTGCGCGTCCTCCAGGTGCTCCACGAGCACCTCGACGATGTCGCCCACCGCGACGGTGTTGGTGCCGTCAGGGTTGTTGAACTCGTCCAGGTTGATGGTGCCCGAGCCCTTGTAGCCGATGTCCACGATGACATCCTTGCCGCGGATCTCCATGACGACGCCGCGGACGACCTGCTCCTCGCGGAGCGCGCGGGTTTCGCCCTGCAGCGCGGCCAGGAACTCGTTCCCGGACTCGCTCTCGTCCAGGAGCCCCTGGTCGAGCACGGTGATGCGGCCCACCTGCTTGGCGCCGTGGCCCTTGATCTGATCTAGCAATTTGGACATGAAGTCCACCTCGTTGGTTGCCCCGCCTTCCGGGCAGGGCTGGAATCCCGGATCACTACCCATGAAGGGCGCCCGGCAGAACGATCAGGATACCGCCAGAACTCCCGGAGGACCAGGAAATTGCCTAAACGGATAGCTCTTCCCGCCGTGTCCTGGAGCGGGTTCCATGGAACCTGAGGGAGGCCTTATGCGCCGGATCCGGTACGCGCTCACCGCAGGAATCCTCATCGCTCCGGGGCTCGGCCTCGTGGCTCAAGGGGCGGCTCAGGTGGCCCCGGCCCAGGCGACCACCAAGGCTTCGGTCCCCAAAGCGGCCCTCGCCGCGCCCCGGGCGGGCATGGACCTTTCCGTGAAGCCGGGCGATGACTTCGAGGCCTACGCCAACGGCGGTTGGGCGAAGACGACCGTCATCCCGCCGGACCGCTCCAGCACGGGCAATTTCCTCCAGCTCTTCAACAAGGCGGAGGCCCGCACGGCGGAGATCATCCGCCAGGCCGGGGCCTCGCACCCCGCCAAGGGTGGCGACGCCCGCAAGATCGCGGACTACTACGCGGCCTACCTGGACACGGCCGCCATCGAGAAGCGCGGCCTCGCCCCGCTGAAAGCCGATCTCGCCGCCATCGCCGCCATTCAGTCGCCCGCCGACCTGTCCCGGGCTTTCGGCGCGCAGGTGCGGGCAGATGTGGACCCGCTCAACGACACGAACTTCCACACCTCCCATCTCTTCGGCGTCTGGGTGACCCAGGGCCTGGAGGATCCGGACCATGAGATGGCCTACCTGCTCCAGGGCGGCCTCGGCATGCCCGACCGGGAGTACTACCTGGGCGCGGATCCGGCGATGGCTTCCTTGCGCGACAAATACCAGGCCTACATCGCCGCGATCCTGAAGGCCGCGGGCACGCCCGACGCGGACGCGAAAGCGAAGGCGATCTTCGGCCTGGAGATGAAGATCGCGCAGGCCCAGGAAAGCCTCGTGGATAGCCAGGATGTGCACAAGGCGAACAACCCCTGGTCGGCGGATCAATTCGCGGCCAAGGCGCCGGGCCTCGACTGGGCCGCCTTCTTCAAGGCCGCCGGGCTCGATGGGCAGAAGGTCATCACCGCGTGGCAGCCCTCGGGCATCACGGGCCTCTCCGCGCTGGTGGCGAGCGAACCGCTTTCCACCTGGAAGGACTACCTCGCCTTCCACCTGCTCAACGAAAGCGCGGGGCTGCTGCCCAAGACCTTCGCCGACCTCGCTTTCGGCTTCTACGGCCACGATCTCTCGGGCGTGCCGCAGCAGCGGGCGCGCGACAAGCGCGCCATCTCGGCGGTGAACGGCGCGCTGGGAGACGCGGTGGGGCGCCTCTATGTCGAGCGCTACTTCCCGGCCTCGTCCAAGCGCCAGGTGCAGGATCTCGTCCACAACCTCATGGCCGCCTTCAACGACCGCGTGGACACGCTGGATTGGATGACGCCCGCCACCAAGGAAAAGGCGAAGGCGAAGATCACCACGCTGCGGGTGGGCGTGGGCTATCCCGAGACCTGGCGGAACTATGCCACGCTCGAAGTGCGCCCCGACGACGCGCTCGGCAACGCGCGCCGCGCGAGCCTCTTCGAGTACCGCCACCAGCTCGCCAAACTCGGCAAGCCCGTGGACCGCGGCGAATGGTGGATGACGCCCCAGACCGTCAACGCCGTGAACCTGCCGCTGCAGAACGCGCTGAACTTCCCCGCGGCGATCCTCGAAGCGCCCTTCTTCGATCCCAAGGCCGACGCCGCGAGCAACTACGGCGCCATCGGCGCGATCATCGGCCACGAGATCAGCCACAGCTTCGACAACACCGGCGCGGAGTTCGACGCGGAAGGCCGCCTCGCCAACTGGTGGACGCCGGAAGATCAGGCCCACTTCAAGGCGGCGGGCCAGCGCCTCGTCGAGCAGTTCAACGCCTACGAACCGCTGCCGGGCCTCCATGTGAACGGTCAGCAGACCCTCGGCGAGAACATCGCGGATGTGTCGGGTCTCACCATCGCCTACCTCGCCTACAAGAAGTCGCTCCACGGCAAGCCCGCGCCCGTGATCCAGGGCTTCACCGGCGATCAGCGCTTCTTCCTCGCCTTCGCCCAGGCGTGGCGCGGCAAGTCCCGCGACGCCTCCCTGCGCGCTCAAGTCATCGGCGACGGCCACGCCCCCGGGAAGTTCCGCGCCGAGACCGTCCGAAATGTGGACGCCTGGTACGACGCCTTCAAGCCCAAGGAAGGCGAGAAGCTCTACCTCGCCCCCAAGGACCGCGTGAAGATCTGGTAGACGGACGAAAAGCAAGGGACACAGAGAGCACAGAGGATTCACAGAGAGCACAGAGAAAAAATCTCTGTGCTCTCCATGCTTTTCTCTGTGCCCTCTGTGTTCCTGTCGTGAAGTTCGTCTGAACCGAAAGTCTTCCTAGGGCATCACCGTGTTTTGGCGGCGATAAGGTTCGCCACCTCGACACTGTTCATGAGGAAGGTATGCAGCAGGGGCAGGGCACGCAGCTCTGCTCCCGCGAGCCGCGCTTCGGAGAGTGAAACGACACCGTCGTTGGGCTCATCGGCAAAGGGGCTTTTCTGCCACCTGGGCCCCGCGGTTCCTGCGATCACGGTGATGGGAAGGTCCAGATCACCCAGAGCGCTGAGCCGCGCTTCATCCGCGAGGAGTTGTCCGGCGTCGCCGGTGAGCGCGCGGTAGATGGGGCGGTGGCGCAGGCTTTGGGCCAGACGCGAGGATTGATTGGGGGTGCCGAGCAGGAAGAGATGGGCAGGCCTCGCCGCCTCCGGTAGGTCGGCGATGGCTTTTCGAAGGAGCAGCCCACCCAGCGAGTGTCCGATGGCCATATAGCCTTCGGGCTGCTTGGCCATGTGATGCCCGAGCCTCGTTGCGATCGCATCAAAGGAACCATGACCCGCGAAATAGGCAAAGGTCGTGCTCTCGATGCCACGGCTTCGGAGTCGCGCGGCCAAGAGCAGCATCGAGAGCGGTGTGCGTCCCATGCCATGCACAAGCACGGCGTGGCGTTGGGCGCTCATACCGAAATCACCACCAGTTCGGGGTCAATCTCTTTCTGCACGAGGCCTTCGATGGCCGCTAGCGTGCCGGTGAGGCTGGCGGGGCAGGTGCCGCAGGCGCCCTGGTAGCGGATCATCACCTGCTTTTCATGGCGGCCCACCAATTCCAGGCCGCCGCCATCCGCGGCCAGCGCGGGGAGGATGGCCTCGTCCAACACCTTTTGGACCTGCTTCAGCACTTCGTCATCGGGGTCGAAGAGTGAGCCGAATTCGCGCTTGGGAGCCTGATCGGGCGCGTGGCCGGTGGCGGAGGGCGCGCTGCGGATGGGCGCGGCCAGCTTGGGCAGCAGCTCGGGCCAAGTGGCGCCGTCGTCCTTCGTGACCGTGAGCCACTTCTCCTGCATGAACACCGACACCACATGACCCACCGCGAAGAGGCCCTTGGCCAATTCATCGGCCTCGGCGATCTCCTTGCTGGGGAAGCTCTTCGGGAAGCCCAGCGCCACCGGCTCCTTGAGCTGGAACTTCACCGCGTTGGGGTTCGGCGTGTATTCGATCTCGGCGATTTTGGGCATAAGACTTCTTTCTTGTCCGCAGATTACGCCGATTTCGCCGATTGATTTTTAATCTGAGCAATCTGCGGAATCTGCGGATAAATGATTTTCATTCGGTGCTCGCGACTTCTTCGCCTTGGAGCGCGCTGCTCCTTGAGCTGGAACTTTACCGCGTTGGGGTTCGGCGTGTATTCAATCTCGGCGATTTTGGGCATAAGACTTCTTTCTTGTCCACAGATTACGCCGATTTCGCCGATTGATTTTTAATCTGCGCAATCTGCGGAATCTGCGGATAAATGATTTTCATTCGGTGCTCGCGACTTCTTCGCCTTGGAGCGCGCTGCGGAGCGTGGCCCAGGGGAGGACGGCGCACTTTACGCGCACCGGCAGGTCCTTCACGCCTTCGAAGAGGGTGAGCTTGCCGAGGTCGTTGGGCTGGGCGGGGTCCAGCTCGCCGCGGACGAGGGCGCGGAACTGATCGGCCATGCGCCCGGCTTCGTCCGTGGTCTTGCCCTTCACGGCGCCGGTCATCAGGGAGGCGGACGCCACATCAATGGCGCAGCCGCTGCCCTCGAACTTGATGTCCGCGATGCGGCCTTCTTCGACCCGCATCGTCAGTTGAAGCTGGTCGCCGCAGAGCGGGTTGTGGCCGTCGGCGTGGTGGGTGCAGGGCTCCAGCTTCCCGAAGTTCCTGGGCTTCTTGTTGTGCTCCAGGATCACCTGTTGGTATAGCTCGCGCATGTCGGCCATGGGCTACCCGAAGATCTCGACGGCCTTGCGGACGGCCGCTTCCAGCGCGTCCACCTCGGCGCTCGTGTTGAAGTAGGCGAAGGAGGCCCGCGTCGTGGCGGGGATGCCGAGGCGCGTCATCACGGGCTGCGCGCAGTGGTGGCCCGCGCGCACGACGATGCCTTCGGAATCCAGGATCGTGCCCATGTCGTGGGGATGGATGCCGTCCACGACGAAGGAGAGCACGGAAGCCTTGTCCTTGGCCGTGCCGATGACGCGCAGGCCGGGGATCTTCGAGAGCTTCGCGGTCGCGTCCACCAGGAGCTCGTGCTCGTGGGCGGCGATGCGGTCCAGGCCGAGGGCGCTCACATAATCAATCGCCGCGCCGAGCCCGATGGCGGCGGCGATAGGCGGCGTGCCCGCCTCGAACTTCGTCGGCGCGCCCATGTAGGTGGTCTTCTCCCAGGACACGGAGCGGATCATGTTGCCGCCGCCGTGCCAGGGCGGCATCGCTTCGAGCAGCGCCAGGCGCCCGTAGAGGACGCCGATGCCCGTGGGTCCGCTGAGTTTGTGGCCGCTGAAGGCGTAGAAGTCCGCGTCGAGCTCGCGCACATCGGCCTTCAGATGCGGCACGGCCTGGGCGCCGTCAATGACGGCGACGAGATCCGGGTTCACGGCCTTCGCGCGGGCGATGATCGCCTTCACCGGGTTCACGGTGCCGAGCACATTGGACACATGGGTGAGACCCAGCACCTTGGTCTTCGGGGTGACGAGGGATTCGAGGCCATCGAGGACCAGCTCGCCCGCGTCCGTCATGGGGATGACGCGGATCGTCGCGCCCTTCTCCTCCGCCAGCATCTGCCAGGGCACGATGTTGGCGTGGTGCTCCATGGCGCTGAGGAGGATCTCGTCGCCCGCCTTCACATTCGCGCGGCCCCAGCTCTGCGCTACGAGGTTGAGCGCCTCCGTCGCGCCGCGGGTCCAGATGATCTCCTTGTCGCTCGCCGCGTTGAGGAAGCGCTGGACTTTGGTCCGCGCGCCTTCGAAGGCGTCCGTGGCGAGCTGGCTCAGGGTGGAGACGCCGCGGTGCACATTGGTGTGTTCAAGGCTCTCGTAATTCCGCAGGCGTTCGATGACGGGAAGGGGCATCTGGCCGCTGACGGCGGAATCGAGGTAGACGACCTTCCTGCCATTCAGCTCGCGGCTGAGCAGCGGGAAATCCGCGCGGACGCGATCCACATCGAAGGCGGCGGTGGTCGTCATGCCAGCTCCCCAAGCGCCGCGTGGGTGCGGGCCAGCACCTGCTGGCGCAGGGAGCGGCGCAGGCTCGCCACGGGGATGCGCCCGAGCAGGTCGGAGGCGAAGCCGTAGGTGAGCAGGTTCTTCGCGGTGGCGAGGTCCATGCCGCGGCTCTGGAGGTAGAACAGCTCGTCCGGATCCAGCTGGCCGATGGCCGCGCCGTGGGCGCACTTCACATCGTCGTTCTCGATCTCGAGCTGCGGCTTCGTGTCCACGCGGGCGTGATCCGAGAGCAGGAGGTTGCGGCTCTGCTGCTGCGCGTCGGTGCCGGAGGCGAAGGGCGCGACGAGGATGCGGCCGTTGAAGATCGCCCGGGCCGAACCATCCACGATGGCCTTGTGGGTCTGGCGGCTCTGGGCGTTGGGCGCGGCGTGGCGGATCGTGCTGTGGGTGTCGGAAACTTGCGAGCCATCCAGAAGCGCGAGCCCGTCCAGGGCCAATTCGGCGCCGGAGGCGAGGGTGGCGGAGGGCGTTTCGCGGCTGAGCTTCGCGCCGAAGGAGATGGTGCGGCTGAAGTAGCGGGCGTCTTTCGCGAGTTCCGCGGCGAGGCTGCCGAGGTGGAAGGCTTCGTCCGACTGGCGCTGCACGCGCTCGTGGCGCAAGTGAGCGTTCTCGCCGAGCTTCACTTCCACGATGGGCGCGCTGAGGTAAGCGCCCTCGCCCGCGTGTTCCTCGATGAGCTCCAGCTCCGCGCCGCGCTCCAGGACGATGAGGACGCGGGGCAGGGTGAAGGCCGGGCGATCGGTCTTCGTGAGGAAGAGCACATGCAGCGGCGAATCCACCTTCACCCCGCGCGGCACGAAGAGGAAGGCACCGTCCGTGAAGCGCGCCGTGTTCAGCGCCGCGAAGGCGTCCATGGTCTCCGGGTCGAGGATCGTTCCGAGCGCCGACGCGGCTTCGCTGGCCTGGGACAACGGCAGCAGCCGCACACCCGCGGGCAGGCCCGAGACGCAGGAGTGGTGCGGATCGGGTCGGCCGTTGACGAAGACGAGGCGTCCGCCGCGAGCCTCGGGCAGGATGCGGTCGCGGATGTCCATCTCCGCGGGCGCTGCGGGCGCAAAGGCCAGGTCGGTGAGGGCCGAAAGGTCCAGGTACTTCCAGTCCTCCTGCTTCAAGGTGGGCAGACCGAGCTTCTCCGCGCGCGCTTCCGCGTTCGCGCGAAGGGCCTCCCAGCCCTCGGGACGCGGCAGGGCCAGCAGGTCCGCGACGAGGCTCGAAGCGGCGACGACGCTCATGCGCCCACCGCGAGCCAGTCGTAGCCTTCCTTCTCCACGCGGAGCGCCAGCTCCGGTCCGCCGGATGCGACGATGCGTCCGCCGCTGAGGATGTGCACCTTGTCCGCGGGGATGTGGTCCAGCAGGCGCTGGTAGTGGGTGACGAGGAGGATGGCCCGGTCCGCGCGGCGCATCGCGTTGACGGCCTCGCCGACGATGCGCAGCGCGTCCACATCCAGGCCCGAGTCCAGCTCGTCGAGGATGGCGAGCTTCGGATCGAGCACGGCCATCTGAAGGATCTCGTTGCGCTTGCGCTCGCCGCCGGAGAAGCCTTCGTTGAGGCCGCGATCCAGGTACTCCTCCTTCATGGCGACCACCTTCAGCTTGGCCTTGATGAAGTCGTCGAACTCCAGCGGGTCCAGCTCGTCGCGGCCTTGGGCTTCGGCCTGCTTGTTGTAGGCCAAGCGCAAGAACTGGGCGTTGGAGACGCCGGGCACCTCGATGGGGTGCTGGAAGCCGAGGAAGAGCCCGAGCCGCGCGCGTTCATCCGCTTCCATCGCGAACAGATCCTGGCCGAGGTAGGTGACGGAACCCTCCGTCACCTCGTAGGCCGGATGCCCCGCGAGGACCTTGCCCAGCGTGCTCTTGCCGCTGCCATTGGGGCCCATGATGGCGTGGATCTCGCCCGCGCCCACCTCCAGGTTGATGCCCTTGAGGACGGGTTTCTCGCCCACCGACGCGCTCAGGTTCTTGATGGAAAGCATGAAAACTCCCAAATTTATCCACAGATTACGCCGATTGCGCAGATCGGTTTTGAATCTGCGTCATCGGCGTAATCTGCGGATGAATGTTCTTCATCCCACGCTGCCTTCGAGCTTGAGGGAGAGCAGCTTGGTGGCTTCGACGGCGAACTCCATTGGCAGCTCGCGGAAGACTTCCTTGCAGAAGCCGTTGATGATCATGCTCACGGCGTCCTCGGCGGGGATGCCCCGCTGCTGGAAGTAGAAGAGCTGCTCCTCGCCGATCTTGCTCGTCGTCGCCTCGTGTTCCACCTTCGCCGAGTTGTTCTGCACCTCGATGTAGGGGAAGGTGTGGGCGCCGCTGGCCTGGCCGATGAGCATGGAATCGCATTGGCTGAAGTTGCGCGCGCCCTCCGCCTTTGGGCCGACCTTCACGAGGCCGCGGTAGGCGTTGCTACTCTCGCCCGCGCTGATGCCCTTCGAGATGATCGTGCTCTTCGTGCCGCGGCCGAGGTGGATCATCTTCGTGCCGGTGTCCGCCTGCTGCTTGTGGTTGGTGAGCGCGACGGAGTAGAACTCGCCGATGCTGTCGTCGCCCAGCAGCACGCAGGACGGGTACTTCCAGGTGATGGCCGATCCGGTCTCCACTTGAGTCCAGCTGATCTTGCTGCGCTTGCCTTTGCAGAGGCCGCGCTTGGTGACGAAGTTGAAGATGCCGCCACGGCCGTCCTTGTCCCCGGCGTACCAGTTCTGGACGGTGGAGTACTTGATGTCCGCGTCATCCAGCGCCACGAGCTCCACCACGGCGGCGTGCAGCTGGTTGGTGTCGAACTTGGGCGCGGTGCAGCCTTCCAGGTAGGAGACGCTCGCGCCTTCTTCCGCCACGATGAGCGTGCGCTCGAACTGGCCGCTCGCCTCGTTGTTGATGCGGAAGTAGGTGTTCAGCTCCATGGGGCACTTCACCCCTTTCGGGATGAAGACGAAGGAGCCATCCGTGAACACGGCGGAGTTGAGCGCCGCGTAGAAGTTGTCCGAGTAGGGCACGACGCTGCCGAGGTATTTCTGGATGAGTTCGGGATGCTCGCGGATGGCTTCGGACATGGAGCAGAAGATGACGCCCGCCTCGCGGAGCTTCGTCTTGTAGGTGGTCGTCACGCTCACCGAGTCGAAGACCACATCCACCGCCACGCCCGCGAGCGCCTTCTGCTCGTTGATGGGCACGCCCAGCTTCTCGAAGGTGCGGATCAATTCCGGATCCACTTCGTCCATGGAGGCCAGCTTGGCCTTCGGCTTCGGCGCGCTGTAGTAGACGATCTTCTGGAAGTCGGGCTTCTCGTACTGCACCTTCGCCCATTCGGGGAAGGCCATGCCCTGCCAGTGCGTGTAGGCCTTCAGGCGGAACGCGAGCATCCAGTCCGGCTCGCCCTTCTTCGCGCTGATGAAGCGGATGATGTCCTCGGACAGCCCCGGAGGGGCCGAGTCGGACTCGATCTCCGTCCGGAAGCCGTACTTGTATTCCTGGCCTGTGAGTTGCGACAGGCTCGACGCCATAGCGGCCTCCCGAGCCCTTCCATTGTGCAATCCTGACCTGTCATGTCAACTATTAATTGAAGCGGCGTCAGGGTCGCGAGGTGGATTCCAAGTCCTTGAGCAGCGCCTTCATCTGGTTGCGGACTTCCTTGGCCTGGGTGTCGCTGAGGTCGCCTTGGTCGGCTTCGAGGCCGTGACGGAGCAGGTCGGCCGCGTCCGGTCCTTCGCCGGTGGCGGCCAGAGCGGCGCCGAGCTGGAAATGGTTGAGGAGGGTCGGTTCGCGTTCGAGGACGGGGTCCACGAGGTCCACCACTTCGTTCGGGCGGCCCATGGCGAGGAGGTATTGGCCGAGCAGGGTGCGGGCTCGGGCCTGGAAGCCGGGCAGGGGCTGTTGGTGGAGGCGACGGGCCTCCGCCAGATCGGCCTCGGTGGGCTGTCCGGCGCCGAGCCGGTTGGCCAGACGCATGAGCGCGGCCTCCCAGGCGCCAGTGCTCTTGGGATGGCGCGCGAGGAAGGCGTCGAGGGCGGGTTGGACTTCGGCTTGGCGGCCCGTGTCCATCAGGTATTCGAGGCCGAGGCGCAGGGCCAGGAAGCATAGGCGGGGATGGCGATCCGATTGGGCGAAGGCGAGGGCCGCGGGCAGCGCCGCGGCAGGGTTTCGGCGGAAGGCGGCACGCAGTTCCAGCCAATCCAACCGCTGGCTCGCGCCCTTGCGCCGCGCGCGCTTGAGGAGGGAATCCGCTTCTTCCAGAAGGCCTTCATCCAGACTGTGCTCGGCCTCGTCCAGCAGATGTTTGGTGGACGGTTTGCCTTCCCGCGCGGAGCGGAGCTGGGGCTGGTCCTCGGCGTCCAGCAGCAACAGCAGCTCGGGATCGCCGGGGTTTTGATCGAGCAATTCCTGGAGGATCGCGAAGGCCTTGGGCCGTTCGTTCATGGCGAGGTAGGCCTCCGCCAGGCATTCCCGCGTGTCGAGATCGCCGGGCTGGAAGGCGGAGGCTTCCTTGAGGATGGGCACGGCTTCCGCGCCTTCGCCCCGCGCGAGACGCACACGGCCCAGGCGAAGCAGCGTCTCGCCGTCCCGTCGCCGCTTCACGGCCGCCAGTGCCGCGTCCAGGGAGCCCTGGAGGTCGTCCTGCTCCTGGAGCAGTTCGGCGAGCATGAGGTGGGGCTCGGCGTCTTCGGGATGGATGTCGGCGGCGGTCTCCAGCGCCTCGATGGCCTCATCCACCTGATCGGGGAGTTCCCAGAGCAGGCGCGCCAGCAGCATCCAGCCTTCGAAGTGGCGAGGGCTGAGCTGGATCACCTTGCGGGCGAGGGCTTCCGCGTCCTCGAAGCGCTGGGCCCCTTCCAGCAAGGCGGCGGCGGTGTAGCAGAGCTCGTAGTTCTTCGGATCCTGCTGCACGGCCTGGGCGAGCCGTTCCGCGCCTTCCATGAGCTGGCCCTCTTCCAGGAAGGCCATGGTCTCGTTGAGGGCGCGGCGGAGCTGGGCCATGGACTTGGGCCGCGCGATGGGGAGGATGCGCGCGCGGTAGCGCGTGAACAGCTCGCGGGCGCCGATGAGGTGGAGGTTCTCCTCCACGAGCCCTTCCCAGCGCTCGCTGAAGGCGCGGGCGTCTAATTGGCGGTGCTGCTCCATCTCCTGCACGAGGGCCATGAGCCCGTTGCGCAGCATGATCTCCGCGCGCTCCAGCTTGCCGAGCTGGTCCGAGACCGTCTCCAGGTAGGTCTCCATGCGCCGCACCGTCTCTTCGAGGCCGGTGATGCGCTCCAGGAAATGCTCTTCCAGATCCTCGGCGTCCGCTTCCTCGGGCTCGTCCTCCCAGGCCTGATCGCCGTGGAGGATCAGCAGCCGCGTGCCGCACTTGGCGCAGACCTCCCGATCGCCCGGATTCCAGGCGAGGCAGTTCTGGCAGAAAGTCCCGGGATCGTCGGTGGGCATGAATAGAGCTTAAACGGGCCTCGGGCCTCGGACCACGGGCCTCGGGATTACCCAACTTCTACGGCGGGGTAGGCCTCGACATAGGTTTCGCCGTTGCAGCCGCGATAGGTGACGGTTCGCGCGGCGAAATCCACCTCGTAGCTGATGACCCCCGCCCGCCAGGTGGCCTGCAGGAACTCCGGGAAGGTGCTCTTCCCCGCTTGATCGGTTCGCAACGCGGCGATCAGCGCGGTTTGGTCGAAGACTGGAACTTCCGCGAAGCTGGTGACCAGAGGCGTGCCCTGGATGACCACCGGGCCTTCCTGGGTGAGGAAGAGGCTTTGGCAGGAGGGCAGCGACCAGAGGTTGCGGGTGATCCCAGCTTGGCGAAGGGCTTCCGCCAAATGAGGGAAGCCACCCACTTTTGGGCGATTCACTTCCCCCCTCTGGAGTGCCGCTTGAAGGTTCTCGATAGCCTTGCTCATGGGAACTCCCACGAACGGCCACCAGGATGCTTTTCCCGAGGCCCGTGGTCCGAGGCCCGTGGCCCCTTAAGCGTTGAAGCTCTGCGTGTCCAGGCCGCGGGTGCGCCAGAGGGCGGAGAGCAGGAGCTGGCGCATGGGCGGGAATTCCTTGGGCAGGCGGTCGTAGAGGCGCTCGAAGAGCTCCTCGTGGAGCAGCAGTTCGCGGCGCCACTCGTCCTTGTCCACCTTCATCACGCGGTCCCAGTCGGCGGCGTTGAAGCCCTGGATGCCTTCCAGGTCCACATCGCCCTTCTTGGGCGCCCAGCCCAGGGGCGTCTCCACGCAGCTCACGCGGCCGTGGACGCGGTCCACGATCCACTTGAGGATGCGGAAGTTCTCGCCGTAGCCGGGCCACATGAACTTGCCGTCCTCGCCCTTGCGGAACCAGTTGACGACGAAGATGCGCGGGGGATCGGGGATCTCGCGGCCCATCTGGAGCCAGTGGTTGAAGTAGTCGCCCATGTGGTAGCCGCAGAAGGGCAGCATGGCGAAGGGGTCGCGGCGCACCTGGCCGATGGTGCCCGCCGCGGCGGCGGTCATCTCGGAACCGATGGTGGCGGCGGAGTAGACGCCGAAGCTCCAGTTGTGGGCCTGGACGACGAGGGGCACGGTGGTCGCGCGGCGGCCGCCGAAGATGAAGGCGCCGATGGGCACGCCCTCGGGGTCCTCCCACTTGGGATCAATGGTCGGGCACTGGCCCGCGGGCGCGGTGAAGCGCGCGTTGGGGTGCGCCGCGGGCTTGCCGCTGGCCTTGTCGTGGGGCTGCCCCTGCCAGTTGGTGAGGCCATCCGGCACTTCCTCGGTCATGCCCTCCCACCACACATCGCCGTCGCTGGTGAGCGCCACATTGGTGAAGATGGTGTTCTTCGTGATGGTGAGCATGGCGTTGGGGTTGGACTTCATGCTCGTGCCCGGCGCCACGCCGAAGAAGCCGGCCTCGGGGTTGATGGCGTAGAGGCGGCCATCCTTGCCCGGCTTGATCCAGGCGATGTCGTCGCCGACGGTCGTGACCTTGTAGTCCTTGAAGCGCTCCGGCATTTGGAGCATGGCGAAGTTCGTCTTACCGCAGGCGCTCGGGAAGGCGGCGGCCACATAGGTCTTCTTGCCGTCCTTGCCCGGCTCCTGCATGCCGAGGATGAGCATGTGCTCGGCGAGCCAGCCTTCGTCGCGGGCCATGGTGGAGGCGATGCGGAGCGCGAAGCACTTCTTGCCGAGCAGCGCGTTGCCGCCGTAGCCCGAGCCGAAGGACCAGATCTCGCGAGTCTCGGGGAAGTGGCAGATGTACTTGTTGGCGGCGTTGCAGGGCCAGGACACATCCTTCTGGCCCTCGGCCAGGGGCGCGCCGACGCTGTGGAGGGCGGGCACGAAGTCGCCATCCTTCAGGACCTCGCACACGGCCTTGCCCATGCGGGTCATGATCCGCATGTTGACGGCCACATAGGGCGAGTCGGAAAGCTCCACGCCGATGTGGGCGATGTTCGAGCCGAGCGGGCCCATGCTGAAGGGGATCACATAGAGCGTGCGGCCCTTCATGCAGCCCTTGAAGAGGCCGCGCAGCTTCTCCTTCATCTCATCCGGCGCGACCCAGTTGTTGTTCGGGCCGGCGTCCTCCTTGAGGCGCGAGCAGATGAAGGTGCGATCCTCCACCCGCGCCACATCGGCGGGGTCGGACAGCGCGAGGAAGGAACCAGGCCGCTTGGCGGGGTTCAGCTTCTTGAAGGTGCCGCTCTGGACCATCCGTTCGCAGAGCGCGTCGTATTCCTCCTGGCTGCCATCGCACCAGTGGATGCGGTCGGGCTGGCAGAGCGCGGCCACTTCTTCCACCCAGGCGATCAGCTTCTTGTTCTGCACGAAGCTGGGGACTTGGACGCTGGTTGCGACAGGCATCGGCTCTCCTAGGGCGGGTGGGCCTCAAGGCCGCGAATGGAACCCGCCATCGCCCCGCGGGGCGGAGGTCAGTTTAGCAGCCGGTCGCCAAATTCCGGTCCATCCGGTCCGGTCCGCGCGGGACGCGGGGAGGAGGCGGGTCTAAGATGATGGGATGCGCCTGCCCCGCCTCCTGGCCCTTCTCGCCGCCGCGCCAGTCTTCGCGTGCGGAGCCTGTGGCTGCACGCTGAATTCCGATTGGTCGGCCCAAGGCTACGCTTCCGGCGCGGGGTTCCGGCTGGATCTCCGCTTCGACTACTTCAACCAGGACCAGCTCCGGCAAGGGACGGGCGTGGTGGATCTTTCGAAGATCAGCTTTCCGGCCGCGCAGGAGATCCAGCAGCGGACCATCAACCGAAACACGACGCTCACGCTGGACTGGAGCCCCAACGCCAACTGGGGCCTGACGCTGATGGCGCCCACCTTCGTCCGCACGCACGAGACCATCGCGGAAGGGGACACCACCGTTTCCTCTTCGCGCGGCGCGGGGATCGGCGACATCCGCCTCCTCGGTCGCTACCAGGGCTTCAGTGAGGACCACTCCTTCGGCGTCCAGGTCGGCGTGAAGCTGCCCACCGGGCGGACCGAAGACACCTTCGGGTCCGGTCCCCAGGCGGGCGAACCCGTGGACCGAGGCCTTCAGCTCGGCACGGGGAGCACGGACCTCCTCATCGGCGTCTATAAGTTCGGTGACGCGACGATGCAATGGGGCTACTTCGCCCAGGCCTCCTACCAAGTCGCGGTGGCGCATCAGGCGGCCTTCCGGCCCGGCAACGGCCTTAATGTGAACGCGGGCTTCCGCTACACGGGCTGGGAGAAGGCGACGCCCGCGATCCAGCTCAATGTGCGCGCCGAGAAGCCCGAGAGTGGCGCGGAGGCGGACACGGCCAACAGCGGCGCGACGCTGGCCTACCTGAGCCCGGGCGTCACCGTGCATGTCTCGAACCAATTCCACCTCTACGCCTTCGTCCAGGTGCCCATCTACCAGCATGTGAACGGGCTTCAGATCGAGCCGAAATTCCTCGCCTCCGTCGGCGTGCACTACACCTTTTAGGGGCCTTTTCGGATGCTCGAACACTGGCTGAACACGCCCCATGCCGCGCCCTGGCTGCTCATCATGTGGGTGGCGGGCCTGCTCGGTTCCATCGGGCATTGCGCGGGCATGTGCGGGCCCATCGTCGCGGCCTTCGGCGTGTCCCAGGCTCGGAATGGCGGGCGGCTCTGGCCCCGGCACCTGATCTTCCAGGCGGGGCGGATCCTCACCTACACCGTGCTCGGCGCGGCCATCGGCTACCTGGGCGGCTTCGCCCGCATCCAGACCATCCAGGACATGCACGAGTGCTGCCGCCCCGACGGCGCGGCGCTGGCCGCGGCCCAGGCGTGGCCGTGGCAGGTGTGGGTGAAGCTCGCCATCGGCTTCCTCATGCTGCTGCTGGGCCTCTTCATGCTGCTGGGCCGACGGGCGGACGCGCTCATGGAATTCCGCTTGCCCAAGGCGCTGTCGGGCCTGCTGGGCAAAGGCCTGAAAAGCGGCGGAGGCCCGCTCTTCCTCGGCATGCTCTGGGGCCTCATCCCCTGTGGCCTCGTCTACATGATGCTGCTCAAGACTCTGGACTACGGCACCTGGAAGATGGGCGCCGCGGGCATGGCCGCCTTCGGCCTCGGCAACATGCCGCTGCTCCTGGGCCTGGGCCTCATGTCCACCAAGTTGAGCCAGGCCTGGAAGCATCGCCTCCTGCGCCTGGGCGGCCTGCTGGTGGCGGCCATGGGCGGCTACATCCTCTGGCAAGCGGTCACGCTGCTGAGGCTGCAAGGACTGTGAGGGGGCCTCGGGCCTCGGACCACGGGCCTCCCGCATGCCGATTGGCGGACCCAATGCCCTCCCGCATGCAGAAAGACCTGACGCCTGACGCCCGACGCCCGACGCCGTATATTGATGCCCATGAGCGACGAGCAGGAACGCCCCGACACGCCGGAGGCCAAACGCCAGGAGGCCATGGAAGTGGTGGGCAAGGCCTACCAGCTCCACATGAAGGGTGAGCTGGACAAGGCCATCGAGCTCTACTCGGATTCCATCGAGATCTGGCCCACGGCGGAGGCCTACACCTTCCGCGGCTGGGCCAAGAGCTTCGACAAGGACTTCGACGCCGCCATCGAGGACTGCCACCGCGCCATTGATCTGGACCCGGAGTTCGGCAATCCCTACAACGACATCGGCGCCTACTACCTGGAGCAGGGCGAGCTGGACGACGCCATTCCCTGGCTCAAGATGGCCCTCAAGGCGCAGCGCTACGAAAGCTACTGCTTCCCCCGGTTCAACCTCGGCCGCGTCTTCGAGCGCAAGGGCGATCTGGATCAGGCCTTGAAGCACTACCGCGCCGCTCTCGACGAAAACCCCCGCTACGCCGTCGCCGCCAAAGCCATCGAGCGCGTCAAAGCCAAGCTCGCCGAGAAGAACCCCGAGCCGAGCGCGAACTGAGGGTTTAACCGCAGATTGCGCAGATGACGCAGATGAATTGTTGGAGCCATTGAATGTCCTACCTGTACCTGCATCAAACGAAGATCAGCCTCCTGGCCATCTCTCTTTGCGTCCTACTCTTCTGCATCTTCGTCCAATGGGGGAAGGGATTGCGGCTGGCAGTTTGGGCGCTTTGGGGGATCGCGCTTGGGGCGTTGACGCTCACTCTGATCGGCCCATTCGTATCCGCCCGTCACGAGGCGTCCTACGGATCGGCCTATACCCTCCTGGTGGGTGTGCTGTCGGTGATGATTCCGGCGCTCGGCAAGCTGGTCGAGGAGCGGCGCATGGCTGGTGAGAATCGCGTTTCTTGAATCGGCGCAATCTGCGTAATCTGCGGATGAATGCTTCTGGAGCCTCCATGTCCGATCTCAAATCCACCGCCGGTCCCGCGCTCGGCAAGATTCCCAGCGGCCTCGCCATCGCGACGGCGCAGCACGGTAAGGACCGCACGGGCTTTCTCGCGTCCTGGTTCCAGCAGATCAGCTTCGATCCGCCCCTCGTGGCCGTGTGTGTCAAGGCCGGGCGGCCCATCGAGGCGCTCATCAACGCCAGTGGCCATTTCGCGCTGAACCTGCTGAAAGAGGGCGATCACGAGCCGCTGAAGCGCTACGGCCGCGGCTTCGAGCCGGGCGTGGATCCCTGGGCGGAAGATCCGCACGCGCTGATGACGCACGAGAAAGCGCCCATCTTCAAGGACGGCTACGCCTACCTCGTCCTCAAGCACACCAAGACGCTCTCCACCGGCGGCGATCACGACCTCTTCATCGGCGAAGTGATCGAGGGCGCCCTCCAGGATCCCGAAGCCAAGCCCCGCACCCATGTGCGCAAGGATGGGTTCGGATACTGAATCGGGCCTCAGGCTTCGGGCTTCGGGCCGCGGGTTTGGGCCGGTAGGCTGGATAAGCAGGCCTGACGCCTGACGCCGGAAGCCTGACGCCCATGAAACTCACCATCGCCCACTCCCCCGACAGCGACGACGCCTACATGATGGCGCCCCTTGCGCTGGGCTGGATGGACCCGGAAGGCTTCGAGTTCGAGTTCATCCGCAAGGACATCGAGACGCTCAACGCGGAGGCGCTGGAAGAGCGCTACGAAATCACGGCCATCAGCTTCGGCGCCTACCCGGAGCTGATCGGGAAGTACGACCTGCTCACGGCGGGCTCCAGCATCCAGGAAGGCCGCGGGCCGCTGGTCGTGAGCCTGCATCCCGCCACGACCGCTTCGTTGCAGGGGAAGAACATTGCCATCCCCGGCGCACGCACGAGCGCCTTCCTCAGCTTCAAGCTATGGTGCGCGGCGAAGGGCATCGAGCTGATTCATGAGCTGATCCCCTTCGACCAGATCATGGAGCGCGTGGCGGCGGGCAAGCACGACGCGGGCCTGCTCATCCACGAAAGTCAGCTCATGTACAAGGACGCCGGGCTTCACTTGGTGGAGGACCTAGGCCGCTGGTGGAAGGAAGCCTACGATCTGCCGCTGCCCATGGGCGGCAACGCCATCCGTTCAGGCCTCGACCCGGCCGTGAAGGCGCGTTTCGCGTCGGTGATGCGGAAGAGCGTCGAGCTGGCCCGCGCGCGCCACTGGGAGAGCGTGGACTACAGCCAGTCCTTCGGCCGCGGCATGGACCGCGACATGGTCAGCGACTATGTGCGGATGTGGGTCAACGACTTCACCGTGGACCCCGGCCCCCGCGCCCGCGCCGCCGTGACGAAGCTGCTGGGGCTGGAGCCGGTCTGGATCCAGGGCTAGGGGGAAGCTGGTCGCGGAGGGCGCGGTGCGAGCGCGGAAGACGCGGAAAAAGCAAGAACGGGAATGACCAAGTCCTTGCTTCCGTGTTTTCCGCGTTGATTCCGCGCTCTCCGCGACCAGCCTACCTCAGTAGTACAACTGCACCGGCGGCAGGAACAGGCTGGGCGTGGTGGGGCTCTGGAGGCGGATGACGCCGGCGCCGTCGGCGGTGATGAGGTCGTTCTTGCCGTCGCCATCAATGTCCGCGATGGCCACCGAGGTCGGTCCCTGGAGCCCGCCGTAGAGCGTCGCCGTCCCGAAGGCGCCGCTGCCGTTGTTGAGCAGCACCGAGACGCTGCCGGGGTCGCCGGGAACGCCGGAGTTGGCCACGGCGATGTCCGGCTTGCCGTTCCCCAGATCGCCGATGGCGAGATCCAGCGCGTAGGCGTCGCCCGTGGGATAGGACACGCCCGTCGCGAAGGCGCCGCCGCCGCTGTTGAGGAAGACGATCACCGAACTGGTGGCGCCGTAATCGACCACCGCGATGTCCGCGCCGTTGACGCCATCCAGATCCGCGATCTTGATGGCGGCGGGCGTGGTGCCGCAGGCGTAGTTCACCTGGGCTTGGAAGGTGCCATCGCCGTTGCCTTTTAGGACCGCGAGCTGGCCGCCGCTGAGGCCCACGGCCAGATCCTGGTTGGCGCCGGACAGCGCGCCCGCGGCGATGGAGTAGGGCGTCGCGCCCACGGGGATGGAGGTGGGCGTCACGCCCGTGAAACCGCCGCCCGCGTTCTGGAGGAAGAGCAGCACATCGTTGCCGCCGCTGGCCGCGACGGCGATGTCCTGCTTGCCGTCGCCGTTGAAGTCCGCCACCGCCACCGCGTAGGCGTAGCGGTTGGCGCCGAGCTGGAGATCCATTTCGGAGCCGAAGGTTCCGGGCGTGGTGGCGCTGCCATAGAGCAGGGTCACGGTGGTGCTGGCGCCGTTGCACATCACCAGGTCCGGATAGGCGTTGCCATCGAGGTTCGCCAGGACGATGGGTCCGGGAGCCGCGCCGCCGCTGGAGCGGAGGGGGGCGGCGAAATTGATTCCGCTCGCGCCCTGGCCCAGGCGCGTGGAGACGAAACCGCCATCCGTGCCATCGCTGTAAGCGCGGTCGAAGGAAGTCGCCACATCCATGCGGCCATTGCCGTCCAGATCCGCCACGGCCACGGAGGTGGCGCTGTCGGTGTAGCTGAGACCAGACGAGGAGGAACCCAGGCACCCCGCGAGGGGCAGGAGCAGCGCGGCCCCGACAAGCGGAGCGAGCATCGGTGCTAGCCGGGAGCGGGTAGGCGTCTTCATGGCGGACCTCCGTCATCAAGGATGGGTCAAAGCTTGAGATGCCGCGATCACTCCCTTGGTTGAAGAGCCCAAGAAATCGTCATGTGCGTGTCGGAATCGGCTGTCATCCGTGGCGCGTTCGTGGTGCCCAAATGTTGAAACCGCGACACGGCGATGACGCAGTCATTGAAGCGTCATATTCAAGCAAATCTTACTTTACGCTACTTGAAACCATGCTTGTCGCATCGGATACTCGCTTTGCCCGGATGGGTTTGTTTCTCAAGCGGTGGCCAGGATTCGTTTCATTGGAAGCGGACCTGGCCATCGCGCATCCGGAAGGAGACAGGATCCATGACCCAGATCTCGAACCCGCCCGCCTTCCCCCAGGCCGGCACCCGCTCCAAGACGAAGGCCATCGTCATCCTGACGGCCCTTGTCGCCGCGCTGATCCTCGGCGCCGCGGTGGTGTCCAAGGCGCACGCCCGTGCGCCCCGTCCTTCGGCGGAGATGACGACCCCGCCGCCCTCCTACTCGGACGCGCTGCGCCAAGCTGAAGCCGAGGATCTGGCGAAGGGCATCACCCCTGAGATGGCCGCCACGCTCCGCGCTAAGGGCAGCGTGGACGCGCCGAAGCCGGTCCAGGCCGGGCAGATCTGAAGCGAAGGTGAATTGAGAAGGCCCGGGCAGCGCCCGGGCCTTCTCGCGTTCACGGGCGTCCTATTTGGCGAAAGCGACGCCGAGCAGGACGAGGGCGATCCAGATGCCCACCGAGATCGCCGCGCCCAACGGCTTGGCCTTCACGATGTGGCGCATGGCCAGGTAGGCCAACACGAAATTGGCGATGATGAACGGGTTGAGCTGGTAGAACAGCGCTTGCAGCTTCGGCGACGCGGAGTGCAGGTAGTAGCCCAGCGAAAGCGGCGTCACCTGATCGGGCTTGTGGCCGCCCACGGACTTGAGCGCGCACATGGCGAGGATGATGAGCGAATCCGGAATGCGGACGAGGCTCGGAATGATCGCCGAGGACAGGCCCTGGAGGAAGGTGGGCGCGGCGGCTCCCTCCTCCGTGAAAGCGCGGCCCAGACCCCAATTGATGAGGCCCGCGAGGACCGAGATGATCGGGACGCCGAAGAGCACGCCCAGGATGCCGAAGGGCAGGATGAACTTCGACTGCATCTGGATGATCTGGTCCACCTGGTCCGGGCTGAGCTTCGGATTGGCCTCCATCGCGGGGCGCAGCATGGCGTCCACATCCACCTTGAGGCCCCAGGCGATGGCCACGGCCAAGCCGAGGACGACGGCGAGGATCAGCGCCGGCACCCAGCTCGGGGCCGCGTGGAGCTTGTCGAAGAGCGCCTTGGGCGCGGTGAAGACGCCTTCGATCTGCTCCATCAGGGAGGGGGCCTTGGGCTTGGCCTGGGGCGCGGCTTCGGAGAAGAGCGTGTCGTTCATGGAAACTCCTGGGGAAGTGCTACCAGCTTAGGAGGAAAGTCGGAGTTGGGCCGCGACCACCGCCGGGCGGCCGTGGGAGTGGGGTGGACGGAAGCGAGGGACGGGCGAGCCGCTCATTCGTAGCGCAGGGCCTCGATGGGATCGAGCTTGCTCGCCTTCGCCGCTGGGTAGAGGCCGAAGATGAGCCCGATGGCGGCGGGCACGGCGAAGGCCGCGATGACCGCCCATAGCGGCACCATGCCCATGGCCCCGAAGAGCGCCTTGCCCAGCGCGGCGCCGAGGATGAAGCCGAGCAGGATGCCCATGGCGCCGCCCGCGACGCAGAGGAAGGCCGCCTCCACGAGGAACTGGAGCAGCACATCCTTCCGCTTCGCGCCCACGGCCTTGCGGACGCCGATCTCGCGGGTCCGCTCCGTCACGCTCACCAGCATGATGTTCATGATGCCGATGCCGCCCACGAGCAGGGCGATGGACACCATGCCGCCCGCGACCGCCGTGATGGCGGCCGTGATGCCCCCGATGATGCTCGTGATCTGCTTCGGGCTGAAGACCTTGAAGCCCTCCGGCTCGCCCGCGCGCAGGCCCTTGATGCGCCGCAGCGCCTCCGTGATCATGTCCGCGCCATCGTCCGCCGAGACGCGGGGATCAATGCGCGCCTGGAAGAAGAGCTGGCGGCGGCTCGTGTCCGAAAGCGTGGCGAGGCCCGTCGTCAGCGGCACGAGGATGTTGCTGTCCGGGTCGTTGCCCAGCGAGCTGCCCTGTTCCTCCAGCACGCCGATGATCTGGAGCGAGAGCGCGGGCGTCTGGATGACGCGTCCGATGGGATTGCCGGTGATGCCCAGCTTGTTCGCCACGCTGGAGCCGATGATCGCGACCTTGTTCTGGAGGCGCAGATCCGAAGGCACGAAGTTGCGGCCAGCGGTGAGATTGATGCTGTTCAGGTCCAGGTAGCTGTCGTCGGTCATCACCATGTTGACGGTGGCGGAGTGGCCCTCGGCCTTCACTTCCGTGCCGGTGAAGAAGAGCGGCGTGAGCTGGGTGATGACGGGCACGGCGTGGCCGAGCGCGCGCATGTCCTCCAGTGTGAGGTCCTTGTTCTTGATCTTCAGGTACTCGGCGAAGGGCATGTCCGTGGGGAAGACCGGGCGCACGAAGAGCGTCTGGCTGCCGGCCTTCTCGATCTGCTTGAGCACGCTCTTCTGGAGCCCCTGCACCAGGCTCACGACGACGATCACCGCCGCCACGCCGATGACGATGCCGAGCGTCGTCAGCGCGCTCCGGAGCTTGTTCGCCTTGAGCGCGCGGATGGCGGCCGAGACGGGCTCATGGATGTTCATTGGGCGCTCCGGCCTTTCCGCTTCTCGGCCTCGGCCTCGATCTGCGAATCCGACTTCTCCTTCAACTCCACCGCGTCGTGGTCCTTGAGGTCGCGCAGCTTGCGCAAGGGGCCGGTGAGCACCTTCTCGCCTTCTTCGAGCCCGCCCCTCACCTCATAGGACTGCGTGTCGGCGATGCCGAGCTGCACATCCTTCACTTGGGCGTGGCCGTTCTTCACCACCATCACCACATTGCGGGTGGGGGCGATGAGCAGGCCCTTCTTCTCGGCTTCCTCGGGCGTCTGGTCCTTCTCCAGCACCGCCTGGAGCGGCACACGCAAGGCGCCCGCCGCCTCGCGGGCGAGGATGACCGCGCGGGCGCTCATGCCGGGGCGGAGCAGGGCGATGTCGGCGCCGGACATGTCGAGGGCCACCTTCACCAGGTACATGTTCGCGTCCTGGCCCGTGCCGCCTTCGCTGCCGGTGGCGACTTCGTAGACCTTGCCGTTGAAGACGCGGCCGGGGAGGGAATCCACCGCGACCTGGGCTTCCTGGCCGGGCTTGAGGCGCACGACTTCGCTCTCGTTCACCTTCACTTCGGCCATCAGCTCGTGCATGTCGGAGACGATCATGAGCGTCGCGCCGGGCAGGTTGCTCTGGCCGGGGATGGCCATTTCGCCCATCTCGGCCTTGAGGCTCGTCACGCGGCCGTCAATGGGCGCGCGCAGCTCGCTCTTGTCGAGGCCGTCCTGCACCTGCCCGAGGTTTCCGCGCATCTGCCCCACCTGGGACTGCGCGGTCTGGTAGCTCAAGTCCGCGCTCTCCTTGGCCAGCTTGGCCTGGCGCCAGGCTTCGTCGCTGATGAGGCCCTGGCCGTGCAACGCGTCCTGGCGCTTGAAGGTGGATTCGGCCGTGTCCATGGCGGCCTTGAGGCGCGCCTGATCGCGCGTCGCGCCTTCCAGCGCGGCCTTCGCCTGGGCGACCGCCTGGCCCAGTCGCACGCGATCGAGCGTCACGAGCACATTGCCCTTCTTCACATCCTGCCCGTCCTTCACGGGGATGGATTTGATCTCGCCCGCCAGCGTCGTGCCGATGTTGATGCGCGTCTTCGCCTGGATCTCGCCGCTGGCGCTGATGACTTCGCGGATCTTGCCCCTCGTCACCGTGTCCCAGGAGAACTTGCTGGAATCGTCGCCCGAGCGCCCGAAGATCGCCGCCAGGATGATGACGAGGACCACGGCCCCGAAGATCGCGAACAGGGTCTTGCGCTGGCGGTTCATGGGCGGACTCCGGGCCAGCCTCCAGACTAGGGCATCGCAACGCGAGGATCACCCGCCTCCGGCGAACGGAGGGGATGGATCGGCGAACGGGGATGAGGCCGGGATGGGCGGGTCAGATGCGACCCATCAGCTCCAACTGGATCAACCGCATGAAGTCCTGCGCGTTTGTCACCACGCCGAAGGCCTGATGCGTGCCGCGGTCCTTCAGCTTGGAGACGAGGAATTCGGTCTGGTCCACGCAGATGGTGGTGATCTCCGCCATCTCGCCGCCCGGCTTGGTGCAGAAGGTCGGCAGCATGTTGCCGGCGGCGATGCTGTGCAGCGCCGTCGCCACCATCACGACCATCGTGGCTTTGCTCGTGTATTCGCGCATGCGGCCTTGAGCCTCCAGCGCGTCGGGGATGGTTTCGGGCAGCGGGCCGTCATCGCGGATGGAACCGGCGAGCACATAGGGCGTGTCCGTCACGGTGCAGGCGTGCATGATGCCGTCCCTCACCTTGCCCTGCTCCACGAGGGCCTTGATGCTCCCGGCCTTCTTCACCTCGTTGATGGCGCGCATGTGGTAGGCGTGGCCGCCGACTTCGGGTGTGCCGTCCTTCTTCATGCCGAGGGTGGAGCCGAAGAGCGCGGCCTCCACATCGTGGACGCCGACGGCGTTGCCGGCGAAGACGCTGTGGGCGAAGCCGTGGTGGATGAGCCATTCCATCGCGTCGCGGCCGCGGGCGTGGACGAGCGCGGGGCCGATCACCCAGAGGATGTGGCCCTTCGCCCCGCGGTTCTCCATGAACTGCTGGAAGATGGCCTCGTAGTTCACGGGCTTTTCGCGGCTCACTTCCGAGCTCATGAAGCCGAAGGCCTCCGCGTGGGTCGCGTCCGTCTCCTCCGCGAACCCCTTGTCCCACACGAGGACGCCCTCGCTGCCGTCCTCCTTCGTGGCGACGGCGACGAGATCCCCCTGCTTCACGAGGCGGAACTCCTTGATGAGCAGGCGCTCGGCCTTCGCGTCCCACACGAGGTGCGAGTCCATGCGCGGCATTTCGGGCATGCGCCACTGGCCGCCCACGCGCACATAGGTCGGGAAGTTGGTCGTGCTCATGAAGCCGTCCGGCAGCGTCGCGTCCTTGGGCGCGGGTTCGAAGCGGCATTCAGGGGCGCTTCCCAGGCCCAGCTTGGCGAAATCCGGATGGCGGTAAGGCATGGGTTCCTCGGGCAAAAGGAAACTTTACCTCTGAAATGGGCTTTGGGCGCTTGGCGAAGTGGAGGATGGTTTCGTCAAAGTGTCGGCAAATCAGGCGGAAAGCAGGAACACAGAGGGTCACGGAGGTCACAGAGGAAAGCGATATCGTCGTTCTTCTTTTCTCTGTGTCCTCTGTGCTTGCTCTGTGATCTCTGTGTCCCAAGTTTTTGTGGCCGATCGAATCTGCCCCAGAGGTATGGAACGCGATCCCCGCTTCTCTTGGACCGTAGGGTGCGAACTATCGGTTTTTTCGATCTGGTTGGCCGGGATCGGAAGCCTACCTTGACCCTCACGGGGGTGGCCTATGGCGTGGGATGGCGTGGAACGGCGTCGGCAGGAATTGGCGTTCGTGGGGTTGGAGCGGCGGGCGGAGGTGAAGGCCCACGCGCTCTCCAAGTCCACCCGCTTGGCGGATGTGGAAGTCCGGGACATGGCCTTCCGTCGCCGTCGCGCGGAAGCGGAGACCTGGGAGGCCGCCGAATACCTGGAATAGGCGGGCGTTGAGCCGGGGCGCGGCTGGCCTGACACTGGAGGGCCAGGAGTTCCGCCATGTCCGATGAATCCGTGAATCCGTCCAAAGGCCTGCCCGCCTGGGTGAAGACTTTGCTCGCGGGCATGGGCGGCGTGGCCCTCCTGGCGGTGCTGCTCTTCGCTGGCCTCGTGTGGCTGCTCAAAGGCAGCGTCGCGCAAGGCGAGTCGGGCCTCGCCGCGAAAGGGCAGGATGTCTCCGCCGTGGCTTACCTGGACGCGGGCGGGACGCGGCACACGCTGGCCGAGGAGCGCGGCAAGGTGGTGGTGGTGGATGTGTGGGCGACCTGGTGCCCGCCCTGCCGCAAGAGTCTGCCCGGCCTCGCCAAACTGGCGGTGGCGGGTGGGAATGACTACTCGGTGATCCCGATTTCCGTGGATGACGATGGCTTCAAGGCCGTCACGCCCTTTCTTCAGCAGCATGGCGAGCTCGCGGCGCTGCCGGGCCTCGTGCCCGATGGCGCGGGCGGAATCGCGCCGTTGGGTCAGGTGCAAGGCATTCCCACGACCTTCCTCCTGGACCGCGAAGGCAAGGTGCTGGACGCCTGGTCCGGTGTGCAGGAAGCGCGGCTGGACGCGGGCCTCAAGCGGGCGCTGGGCCGTTAAGCGAGCCATCGCGCGCGACGACGCGCCAGAAGGCCAGCGCCGAAAGCGCGCCGAAGAGCCCCATGAAGATCCACAGGGCGGTGGCGCCGTAGCGGCCCATGAACAGCAGGCCGAACCAGGGGCCAAGCGCGAAGGCGACGCTCACGGCCATGGAGAAGAGGCCCATGTATTCGCCGCGCCGCTCGGGCGGGGCCAGGTGCGCCACATGGTCGCTCATGGCGGGCATCAGCGTCATCTCGCCGAAGGTCCAGATCACCACCGTCGCCCAAATGGCGAGGCGGCCGTGGAGGAAGGCCAGCGCCCCGAAGCCTCCCGCCGTGAGCAGCGCGCCGAGCATCAGGGTCCGGCGCGCGGGCCAGTGTGCGGTGGTGAGGTTGATGCGCACCTCCAGCAGCACGATGAGCGCCGTGTTCAGCGTGAAGAGGCTGCCGTAGTAGGCGGGCGTGAAGCCGAGATCCTTCACGAGGAAGACCGGCAGCGCGCCCTCGTGCTGGAGGAAGACCACCATCACGGGGATGAGCGCCAGCAGGAAGAGGCTGAGGCGGCGGTCCGCGAGGGCGGCGAAGGGATGGCGCGGCGGATGCCCGCTCGCGTGGCGCCCTGGATCGCTTCGCACCGCCAGCATCAGGATCAGAGCCGCGCCCAGCGAGGTCGCGCCATCGGTCCAGAACAACGCCCGGAAGGAGTGGCGCGCCAGCAGGCCTCCCAACACGGGACCGAGGCTCATGCCCAGATTGATGGCGAGCCGGTTGAGGGAGTAGACGGCCTTGCGCCGTTCGAGCGGCGCCAGATCCGTGAGGATGGCCATGCTGGCGGGCCGGAAACTTTCACCGGCCAGCGACCAGAGCACCACGAGGGCGAGCAGGGTGGGCCAGCTCCGGGCGAAGGGGATGACGATCATCAGCAGCGCCGAAAGCGCGAGGGAGATCCGCATCACGCGCAGGGAGCCGATGCGGTCGCTCAAGTGCCCGCCCAGCGGCGCCGCCACCAGCGCGGCCGCGCCATAGGCCAGCATGGCCTCGCCCGCCCGCGCGGGGCTGAAGCCCATCCCTTGCGTCGCGTAAAGCGCGAGGAAGGGCAGCGCCATCATGCCCGCGCGGTTGAGCAGCGTGGCGCCAGAGAGGATCCACACCTCGCGGGGAAGCCCGCCGAGTCCGCGCCAGGGGTTCACGGCTCCTGTCCGGTGGCGACCTGCCGGCCCGTGCGGCACCACTCGCCCCAGCTTCCGACGAAGAGCGCCGCGCCCGTGAGGCCCGCCTGATCGAGCGCCAGGAGCGTGTGGCAGGCCGTCACGCCGCTGCCGCAGTGGACGACGAGTTTGCTTGGATCGAGCGCCCCGTAAAGCGACCGCAGGTCCTCGAAGGATTTGAAGCGGCCGTGGGCGTCCAGGTTTTCGCCGTAAGGCAGGTTCACCGCGCCGGGGATGTGGCCCGCGACGGGATCAATGGGCTCCGTCTCGCCCCGGTAGCGCGGCGCGGCGCGCACATCGAGCACGGTCCAATCCGAGTGCCGCGCGAGCTTCTCCACCACGCTGATGTCCACGGTGGTCCACTGCCAAAATGAGATCGCGTAGGGCGGCTCCGCCGCGATGGCCGGAACTTCGTTCGTCAGCTTCATCCCCGCGTCCAGCGCGGCCTGGAGGCCGCCATCCAGCACGCGCACACGCTCGTGGCCCGAAGCTCGCAGCATCCACCACGCGCGGGCCGCGGCGTTGGCGCCGCCCTGGGCGTCGTAGCAGACCACGGCCGTGTCCGGCGTGATGCCCCAGCGGCCGAGCGTGTCGCGCCAGGCGCGGAGGTCGGGCAACGGATGACGACCGCCCTTCGCGGGATCGAAGCCTTCGCCGGAGGCCCGGCTTAGATCCCGCTCCAGATCCGCGTGGACCGCGCCGGACAAGTGCCCGGCCTCGTAGTCCGCCTTCGTGCGGCAGTCCAGCAGGCGCGCGGCGCCCTTGAACGCCGCGAGGTCGGTGGCGGAAATCAATGGAGAGGCCATGGCAGGATGGTCGCATTCTCGGGAGTTCCATGCGACTGCTCGGCTGGATCGAACTGCAAGGGCGGGGCCTGGCTTCGCGTTTCGTCAAAGATCCCGCCGCGGCCTGGCTGCGCTGGGCGCGGGAAGCCCATCACGGCGAGGTGGCGCTCGCGTGCCTGGATCGCGCCATGCGCCTGGGAAGCGCCGACGCGACCTTCGAGCACGCGCTCCTGGAGATGGAAGGTTGCTTCGGCGCGGCGGAGCCCGCCCGCAACCTGCGCCGCGCCGCGCAGCAGGGCCATGTGGAGGCCATGGAGCGGCTCGCGTCCTGTCTCCGCTGGGGGCCGGGACCGGAGCGGAATCCGGAGGAAGCGAAGGCCTGGCTGCTCCGCGCCGCCGAGGCGGGGTTTCGTCCCGCGGCGGAAGCGCTCGCGAAGCAACTGGGCGAGGAAGGCGACGAGGCCGGCGCGTCCCGGTGGCGCGTACGGGCCGCCACGCTCGCGCCGCGCACCGTGCGCGCGGGTCTGCTCAAGCCGTTGGAATCCCGCGACCCGGTCCTGCGCGCCCAGGTCGCGGCGGGCCGGGTGATGACGGAAGGCTTCGAAGCCCTCGTCAGTCAGCCCGGAGCCGAGCCGTTCTTCACGGCCGTGCTCCTTCTGCTGGTGCTGGCGGGGCTCGTCGTGTTCGTCCTCGCCTCGTTCCTCACGCTGGGTCTGCCGGTCATCGCCATCCTCACCTACTACCTGCTCTTCGGCCGCCGCCAGCGCCACACCTGGCGCTTCCGCCGTCTGGTCGCCGCCGCGGAGGCGGGAGACGCCGAAGCCGCTTTCCAACTCGGTTCGGATTACCGCACGGGCATGCCCGGCTCCATGCCGGACGCGCTCTCCGCCGCCGTGTGGTTCCGTCGCGCCGCCGAGCGCGGGCACCGGGGCGCTATGGCGGCCCTGGCCCAGGCGCTCCGCGAGGGCCACGGTCTCCGCCGCGACCTGGCGGAATCGGAGGCTTGGTTCCGGGCGTCCCAGGCTTAGGGGCGAAATTTCTGGATTCTCCGATCAGGACTTGTCATTGCCCCTTGCCGAGTCCATGCTCATGCCGACATTTCCCCATGAAGAGGTGGATGATGGCCCAGACTGGCGCTCCCGAACGGTCCACCGGCAGCTTCAATCTCGGCGCGATGCTCGGGACGAAGGCCGGGCTGCTGAAGGCGGCGGAGGAAGGCGACCCCGAAGCCATGGTCAAGGTGGGCGACGCCTACTACCACGGCTCCAAGGACTTCCCTCTGGAGCGCGGCTACGCGTCGCTGTGGTTCGAACGCGCGGCGGAGGCGGGAAATCCCGAAGGGATGTACCGCTTCGCCGAAATCCTCCGCTGGGGCGAAGGCCGCTTGCAGAACGCCAAGGAAGCCGAGACCTGGTACCGCCGCGCGGCGGAGTTGGGCCACAAGAAGGCGCGGGCCTGGCTCATCCACGCCTACGAGACGGGCGACGGCACCGAGCGCAATCCCACCGAAGCCTCGCGCCAAGTGCTGGATCAAGGTCAAGCCCCGCCCGTGAGGATGACGGGCCTTTGGATCGTCGCGGCCGTGGCGGTCCTCGGCCTCGTCCTGCTCTTCTGGCGAGGCAATTAGCCGAGCAGCGATTCCACCGCGGCCACCACCGCCTCCGCTTCCGCGTGGGGCGCGAGGATGGGATGTAGGCCCGGGGCCGCGTCGCCCACGGCGAGGAAGGGCACACCCGCTTCGCGCGCCGCGTCCCGGTCGTGGGGGCGGTCGCCCGCGTAGAGATGGGGCGCTGGGCCCGCCTCCATCGCGAGGCGAATGAGGCCCGCGCGATCCCGGTGGGGCAGGGAGCCGAGGCGACGGACGCGGGGCGAAATGCGGAGCGCGTCGGCCTTGAAGGCGAGCACGCGCGGCGTGTTGCCGCTCACGAGCCAGAGGTCGTGGCCGCGCGCCAGCAGCAGATCGAGCCCTTCGAGCAGGCCCGCGTGGGGCAGGGGCGCGCGGCCTTCGGGGTGGAAGGCCGCCTCGAATTTGGCGAGGCAGGCGGCTTCGAAGGTTTGGTAGCCCTCATCATCGAGGCCGCGTCCAAAGCGGGTCCGATGCAACTCGTCCACGATCTCCCAATCCGTGCTCCCGGCGCAGGCTTCCAACTCCGCACGGTCCACCGGCGAGCCCCACAGCTCCGCCAGCGCTTCCCGCAGCAGCAGGTAGCCGCCGCCGAAGCTGCCGAGGGTTCCATCCAGGTCGAAGCAGAGCGGCATCGCTCCAGCATGGCATTCTTGAAGGATGCGCGCGCTGCTGCTCCTTCTCATCGCGGTGTCCCCGCTTCCCGCTCAAGGCCTCCGCTACCGCCTAAAGCTCTGGTTCCGGGGCAGCGCGACGCCGGTGGAAGGCCGCTTCACCGTGGACACCACCGTGCCCACCCGCAGCTTCAACCGCGTGCAGAAGCCCAGGCTCGGCGGCTGGGTGATCCGCCCGGTGGCGGGCGAAGACCGGATGGCGGAGGCGATCATCCTCGCCCGGGCGCCGGGCCTGCTCTTCCTTTCCACGCCGGTGCCCCAGGCCACGCGGACCAGCGTGCGCGTCACCGTGGGCGGTCGTCCGCTTCCCTTCTGGGGTCTGCGGACGCCCAAGGGACTCGTGGGCAGCGTCGCCCTCGCTGAAATCGCGCCGCGCACCCTCGCGGTGATGGAGCTGACGGCCCAACCGAAAGGCGGCGACCTCGCGCGGGTGGAACTGCATCTCGAAGCCGCAGGCCGCCTCGCCAGCCCCGCGCCGCCCCAGGACGGCACGGCGCTGCTGGGCACGCTGGAGGCTTGGGCGAAGCAGGACCACGCGACTCCGGACGAAGGCGCGGCGACGGTCCTCCGCTAAAGCTTCAGTTCCGTCACGGTCTTCGATTCACCGGACTCCCCCGCGCCCGCGCCGGAGTCGAGGATCTCTTCATGCGTGGCGACGAGCCGGTCGCCCACGCGGGTGAAGGTCCGCGTGAGCTGGGTGTGGTTTTCAAAACTGATGAGAAGGAAGCTGCCTTTGAGGTCCGTCTGGGATTTGACCGCGAGGGGAACGCCATCGGCGCTCATCCAGACACTCACGGTGTGGGTGTAGCTCTTGAGGTGCTTGCGCTCGGATTCGTCCATGTCCTTCATGTCATCCAGCGAGAAGACCAATAACCGCACGGGATGCCCTTGCCAGGTGTCGGTCCGATCTTCTTGCAGATTGGCGTTCTTCAGAGCGCGGAGAAGGCCCTTGGCGGCATCCAGGAGGTCGCCGGCCTTCTCCGCATCGAGATTCCCCATGGCCCGCTTGGGAGCCTCGTCCTTGGCCTCCGAGGCGGCCTGGATGCGATCCAGCTCGGACCGGCCCCAGGTGAGGCGCAATCCGGAAGCGCCTTCCTCGACCCGGAGGTGAGCTTGGCCCTGAGTGATCTTCGCCGCCTTGCCCTTTCCGTTCCGGCTCCAGAGGCTCACCTGGGCCTCGGCGTTGACGCCCTGGGTCGCGGGCAGCTTCTGGAGCGCGGCGCGGAGATCGCTGAGGCCGTCCGCCTTGAGGGCGGGCGCGAGCAGGAGGAGGGCGGCGAGGGCAGGGCGCAAGAAGGCTCCGTGGATGGACTTCCAGTGTCTCTGCTACGGGTTCCGGTTCCCGGCGTTTACAATGGCTTTTTGGGGGCGTCATGCCGTTCAGGGATGAATGCGGGGTGTTCGGCATCAGTCCGGCGTCGGAGGCTTCTCGCCAGACCTACCTGGGCCTTTACGCGCTTCAGCACCGGGGGCAGGAGGCCGCCGGCATCTGTTCGCGCGATC
Organism: uncultured Solibacteraceae bacterium; assembly: GCA_964472275.1. Classification (GTDB taxonomy): domain Bacteria; phylum Acidobacteriota; class Holophagae; order Holophagales; family Holophagaceae; genus JAFDVN01. Next base: position 22,376 of record CAYYJN010000005.1, on the reverse strand, counting down.
ACGGCGAGCTGCACCTCCACAAGGACCAGGGCTATGTGGCGGACATTTTCGACGAAGCCACGCTGGATTCGCTGCCCGGCGACGCGGCCATCGGCCACACGCGCTACAGCACCACGGGCGGCAATGTGGCGAGCGCGGCCCATCCCTTCCTCATCCACGGCCGCTTCGGCCAGGTGGCGCTCTGCCACAACGGCAATCTGACGAACACCGAGCGCCTGCGCGCCAAGCTCATCGAGGAAGGCCACACCTTCACGAGCCCCAGCGATTCGGAAGTGATCCTCGCGCTCATCAACCGCTCCCAGGCGGATTCCATCGAAGGCGCGGTGGTGGATGCCCTCCGCCAGATCGAGGGCGCCTTCAGCCTGCTCATTCTCACCGAGGACGCGCTCATGGCGACGCGCGATCCCCGCGGTTTCCGCCCGCTGGCCATGGGCTCGCTGGGAAGCGGCTCGGGAGCGGGCATCGTCTTCGCGTCCGAGACCTGCGCCTTCGACCTCGTCGGCGCCGAATACACCCGCGATGTGGAGCCCGGCGAATTGGTCATCTGCCGGAAGGGCGGATGCACGACTGAGTTCCCGCGTCCGAAGGTGGGCGGCAAGCCTTGCGTCTTCGAGCATGTCTACTTCGCGCGGCCCGACAGCCTCGTCTATGGCCGCACGGTCGCCGCGACGCGCCGCGCCATGGGCCGCCTGCTGGCGAAGCGGCACGGCGTGGAGGCCGACATGGTCGTGCCCGTGCCCGACAGCGGCGTCGCCGCGGCGCTGGGCTACGCGGAGGAGAGCGGCATCCCCTTCGAGTTCGGCATGATCCGCAACCACTATGTGGGCCGCACCTTCATCGAGCCCAAGCAGGCTATCCGCTCCTTCGGCGTGAAGGTGAAGCTGAACCCCATCCGCAGTCTCGTGAAGGGCAGGCGCGTCGTGCTCGTGGACGACAGCATCGTGCGCGGCACCACGAGCAAGAAGATCGTGCAGATGGTCCGCGAGGCCGGGGCCAAAGAGGTCCACCTGCGCATCTCCAGCCCGCCGACGACGCACAGTTGTTTCTACGGCATTGACACGCCGAGCCGCGAACAGCTCATCGCCAGCAGCCGCGACACCGAAGCCATCCGCGCCTTCGTGGACGCGGATTCGCTGGGCTACCTCACGATGGATGATCTCCAGGAAGCCGTGCAGGACGAGCTCAAGGGCGAAGGCTTTTGCTATGCCTGCTTCACCGGCGACTATCCCGTCGAACCCGAGACCGCCAAAGTCGCCGCGCCCGGCCTCGCCCCTTTCGAGGCTTGAATCGTTTGAACTCCGGCAGCGGCGCGGGCGGGCTTCATCAAGGGCGATTTGAAGAGGGCCTGCGCTTCCTCGCCGCCGCCCTCGCGTTGGAAGTGGATGGCCGCAACCCGCAGGCCATCGTCACGGCGGCCTGCGACGCGCTCCGCTGCTTCCTCGCCATCCTGGACGCCGCCGCGGATCGCCACCTTCCCGATCCGGAAGGCGGCGTCGCGCGATTGCGGGATCAACTGGAGGCTCTGCTCACGCCCGAGCAGGCCTCCACCGACGCCGCCCACCACGCCGTCGAAGCCGCGCGATTGGCCCGGGATCAAGCGGCGGCGTTGTTGCCTCGGCTGATGGCGCCCTAGGTTCATTGAGTCTGTTTTCCTCGGCGACAACCGCGGGAACACAGAGATCGCAGAGGAAGCACAGAGAACGCAGAGGGGGCCAGGCGGGCTTGCCGCTGCGCGGCAAGGTTGAGGGCGCGAGGGCGGGAGGCCCTTGAGAACCTCCAGGCCTCGCGCCCTCAACCCATGGCTTCCGCTGGCCGCTCGAAGGTGCGCCTCTGTGTCCCTCTTTCCAGGCCCAACGGATCAGGGCCTTGGCATTCCACGAAGGAACACTTCTCAGAAGGCCGCGGGCGGACCCAACGGGTAAACCCTCGCCTGCGCGGGCGGCTCCGTGAGCCGGATCGCCTCGGGCACCGGCGTGGCCACACTTCCGTAGCGGCCCAGGAAGCGGTGCAGATCGGGGAGGAACCAGGCCATGAATTCCTGGAAGCGGATCTGCCGCAGCTCCTCCTTGCTGAGGGTGCCGACGATCTCCACCGTCGCCTGAGCCTCCTTCGCCTGGTGGTAGAGGTCCCGGTCATGCCCCGGCAGGTAGGGCGTCAACGAGCCCTGCGCTGCCAAGGGCAGCGAAAGCAGAAGGAGGGCGGGGAGAAGGCGCATGGCTAGGGATTGGATGCCGCCAAGCCCACGGGAGGTTTCATGTGGCATTTCTACAAATATGGCAAATTGTCTATTCTGACTTATCTTAATAATTGGAGGATTTCAATGGGCGCCACGATCGAAGCGACTCTGCAACTCGCCCAGGGCGGGCGGGTGGTCATCCCTTCGCGGTTGCGCCAAGCCCTCCACCTGGTGGAAGGCTCCCGGATGGTCGCGCGGCTGACCAAGCATGGCCTGCTGCTCATCCCGGTGGATGAAGCGCTCGACCAGTTGCAGGAGGAGGCGCGGAAACTCCTCGCGGACGCGCCTTCGCTGTCGGCGGAACTCATGAGCGACCGCCGCGCCGAGGCGTCGCGTGGCTAAGGTGGTCCTCGATGCCAGCGCCGTGTTGGTGCTGATCCAAGAGGAGCCGGGGCACGACAAGGTCCGCGCCGCGCTCCGCGAGGAAGACTGCTTCATTTCCGCGGCGAACCTATCGGAGGCGGCGGCCAAGCTCCATGCGGTCCTGAAAGACATCGGCAAAGCCCGGAGGCTGCTCGCGGTGCCCAATCTGGAAGTGCTTCCGGTGACGGAAGCGCAGGCCTTCCAAGCCGCGGAATTGGCGTTGGCGGGCAAGATCCTAGGGCTTTCGCTCGGGGACCGGCTGTGCCTCGCCACGGCCCTCCTTGAGCAAGCGGAAGTGCTCACCGCCGACCAGATCTGGGCCAAGCTCGGAAGCAAGGGTCCGAAAATCCGTTTGGTGAGATAGAGATCCCATGCAGGCTGTCTCCGTCATGATCGCGATCCTTGGTCCCACCGCCTCGGGCAAATCCGCGCTGGCCGTGGCCGTGGCGCAGGTGATCGGCGGGACTGTGGTGAACGGCGATCCCTTCCAGGCCATCCGCGGGTTGGAGATCGGCACGGGCCAGCCATCGGTCGCCGAACAGAAGGGCGCGCCCCATGTGGGCTACGGCGCGCTGCCGCTCTCCGCGCGCCCCAATCCCGCGACCTTCGGCGCGCTCGTCCGCGGCTGGCTCGGCGAAGCGCGGAATCCTGTGCTGGTGACGGGTTCGGGCCTCTACCTGCGCGGCATCTGGGGCCAGCTTTCCGAGCTGCCTTCCGTCGAGAACGCCACCGTGGCGAAGGTCCGGACTCTGGGAGATCGCCTCGGCGCGCCGCGCCTCCATCGCTACCTCGCGGCGGTGGACCCGGTGCGCGGCCGTGAACTTCATCCCAACGACGCGTCCCGCGTCCAGCGGGCGCTCGCCTTGCATCTCGCCACCGGCCGCCGCCCTTCGGAGTTGCGGGAAGGTCGCGCCGCGGCCCTTCCGGAAGGCTGGCGCGTGCTCGTCGTCGCGCCAACGCGGGATGCGCGCCGCGCGCGGGTGGAGGCGCGCATCGCCGCGCAGATGCGGGATGGCTGGCCCGAGGAAGTGGCGCGGCTCCTCCGCGAAGGCCACGAGGTGGATCTGCGCACGCTGCGCCCTCTGGGCTATGAAGCGCTCATGGACGGCGAAGGCGTGGATCGCATCGTCATCGAGACCCAAGCCTACGCCAAGCGCCAGGCCACTTGGTTCCGCCATCAATTGAAAGAGGCCGCCGTGTGGGACCCGGACACGGAGCCCGTGGAAGCCGCGCTCGCCAAGCTGGGGCTGCCATGAGACGCGTCTTCGACGGGGCGACGAATCTGGATCTCCTGGAAGGCCCGGGCTGGGCGTGGATCGGCCTCGCCTCGGGCGATGGGTTGAACCGCCTCCATTCTGGAACGCTGCTCGCGTTGGACGCGTTGTTCACGGAGCTGCGCTTCCACGGCGTCCGCCGCGTGGCCCTCAGCGCGTCCGGATGGATGGACGGCGTGGGCCGTCACTTCAGCGCTGGGGCGGATCTGCATGAAGTGGCCGCGCTCACGCCTGAAAGCGCCGACGCCTTCGCGCGGCGCGGCCAGCGGGTGATGCGCGCGCTGCTCTGGCCAGGCTGGCGCTCGCTCACGCTCCTTTCCGGCGTCGCCATGGGCGGCGGCTGCGACCTCGCGTTGCACGGGCAGGAACGCTGGGCTGCGGAAGGGCTGCGCATGGCGCACCCGGCGGCCAAGCACGGCATCCTCACCGGCTTCGGCGGCACGGTGCGGTTGCCGGAACTGCTGGGCGCGGCGGGCGCGGCACGGCTCTTTGCGTCCCTTGAACATTGGAACGAGCGCGACGCGCTCGCGGCCGGAGCCATCCAGCGCGTCGTGAAATTCGAAGCCGCGCGGGCGGCGGTGCGCGATTGGCTCAGTGCTTGAGAGCCGTCATCTTGAAGGCGAAGGCGAGGAAGAGCCCGTAGCCCATACAGCAGAGGAACACGGGCGTCAGCACCGCGCAGATGCCCCGCCAGGTGTCCGTGCGGTGGATGCGCGCGAGGCCCATGCCCAGGTAGACGATTCCGCCGAGCATCACGAACAGGTTCAGGCATGGCACGACCATTCCCAGATTCACGAAGCCCCAGAGGTAGCCGCAGGCTCGCACCGTTTGACCGAGTCCGGCCCCTTCCCGCGTCCCGCCCCACATCCAGAGCGTCGCGTGGAGGATCGCGCCGTAGAGGAACATGCCCACGGCCAGCAGGATGGCGAAGAAGAGGAATTCACCGCCGAAGATGCCGGCCATCAGCCCCTTCGGCATGGCGGGGTCTCCGGGGAGAACGGCCATCATGCCGCCCATGAAGAGGAACATCACGCCCATGAACGCGAGATAAGGCACGGCCATGAGCAGGTTGAAGCGCCACGCGGGCGCGAGCCCATCCGTCACCGTGATCCGGTCCGCCAGCTCAAGCGGATTGGAGAAGAGAAGCGAGAACATCGCGCCGATGCGCTTCCAAAGGCCGGGGTAGGTCTCGGGATCCTCCCACGGGATCGGCGGCAAATGACTGAAGTCCGTGGGCTGCTCCAGCACCGGAGCCTGGGGCGCTTCGTAGGGGTTTTGGTAGGGGATGTCCACCATTGTCAGTGCCTCATCAAAGTGCCGAGGAGGGCCGCCGTGCCGATCAGCACGCAGCACGCGACGACCAACGGTGTCAGCGTCGCGGCGAACCCGCGCCAGATGTCCGTGCGGTGGGTGCGCGCGAGTCCCATGGAGTAGAACACCCAGAACAGGATGCCCAACGGGATGTTCAGTAGCGGGACCCAGCCGATGAGGTAGTAGGCGCCGTACGCGTAGCCCGTGAAGCGGATGGTCTGGTTGAGGCCGAGGCCTTCCTTCGCGCCGCCCCACATCCAGAGGAAGAGGTGGACGAAGGCGCCGCCGATGAAGATGCCGATGAGCAGGCTGGCGAGCGCCGCGCCCAGTTGCACGGCCGGATTCGCGTGGGTCTGGGCGTGGAGGAAGGACGCCATGAACTGGCGGACCATCTCCCCGAACACCTGGCTGAGGATCGTCGCGGGGATGCCGGCGATGAGCATGAACAACCACGCGGGCAGGATCGCGTCGGTGGTGGACACCCGGTCGCTGAGTCCCATGGGGTCGCTGAAGGCGAGTCGGATCGTCGCCCACCAGCGGTCGAAGACGCCGGGGTGAGTGGCTTCATCTTCCCAAGGCACCAGGGCCTGATCCGACGCATTCCAACCCGCGGGCGCGGCCTCCAGACGCGGCGCCAGCGGCGGCTGGTAGGGATTGAAGCGCGGTTCGGGCTCGGGATGGGGGTCCAGTTCGATGCGCGGCGGCACCCAAGGCTGTTCGGGCTCGGTCATGGAAGCTCCAAGGGATTCCGAGAAGGCTATCAGCGTCCGCGGAAATCCTTGGGCTGAAGCCCCAGCTTTTCGGCCCGGCTGAGCAGGGTCGAGGCGGGCAGGCCCGCCACGGCGGCGGCGCCATCCGCCCCGGACACCTTGCCGGAAGTGGCGCGGAACAGCCGCTCCAGGTAGAGGCGATCCTGATCCTCCCAGGTGGGGATGCGCTCGGAACCGCGTTCCGCGTGCCCCGGCAGCGCGCCGGGGGGAAGGCGCAGCTCACGACCGGGCGAGAGGATCACCGCCCGCTCCAGCACATTCTGGAGTTCGCGCGCGTTGCCGGGCCAGCGGTAGGCGCGCAGGCGATCCATCACGGCCTCGCTGAGGGTGGGCACGGGGCGGCGATGCTCCTTGGCGACGCGCTCCAGGAAGAGCCGCGCCAGCGCCTCGATGTCCTTGGGCCGCTCGCGGAGCGGAGGCAGATGGATGGGGAACACGGACAGGCGGTAGTAGAGGTCTTCCCGGAAGCGCCCCTCGTCCACCGCCCGGCGCAGGTCCAGATGCGTCGCGGCGAGGAGCCGCACATCCACTTTGCGGGGCTTTTCGGAACCGAGCGGATCCACTTCCTTTTCCTGAAGCGCGCGCAGCAATTTGGGTTGAAGCTCCATCGGCAGGTCGCCGATCTCGTCCAGGAAGAGCGTGCCGCCGTCCGCGAGCTCGAACCGGCCCTTGCGGGCGTTGGCCGCGCCGGTGAACGCGCCCTTCACATGGCCGAAGAGTTCGCTCTCGATGAGGGCCGCGGGCAGGGCCGAGCAGTTCACCTTGATGAAGGGCTTGTCGCGGCGGGGCGAGAGATGGTGGAGGGTCTGGGCCACCTTCTCCTTGCCCGTGCCGGTCTCGCCCGTGATGAGCACCGTCGCCATCGTCGGCGCGACCTGGCGCACCTGCTCGACGATGGCGCGCATCTCGGGGCTTTCGGCGCGAAGCGGCAGGCTCAGCAGATCCTGGCGCTGGGTTTCCCGGAAGTAGCTCACTTCGGCGTCCAGGTTCCGTTCGCGTTCGGCGAGCCGCGTCAGATGCTCCGCCTGCTTGAGCGCCAGCGCCAGCAGGCTCGCGAAGATGCCGATGTGGTGGAGCACGCTCTCCGGATATTGGTGACAGACCATCGCGTCCAGCGTCATCAGGCCGAAGGTCTCGCCCCGGCTGCGCAGCGGCGCCACGAGGCAACTGTGGCCATGGGGCATGTCCATGAGGCCGTGGAAGGTGTCCTCGCCGGGATCGTCCTCTTCGAAGCTCGTGGGCTTGCTGCGGGCCTTCAGCGCGTTCTGGAGGCGCGCGTTGCCCTTCACGGCGATGCGCGCGCCCACGAGCCCCGGCGGCGTGATGGGGCCGACCGCGTGAGCCACGCGGAGATGGTCGCCTTCCTTGAGCAGCACGGCGGCCATGTCGAAGGGGACGAGTTCGCCCAGACGCTCGAAGGCGTGGGCCACCATTTCGTCCGGCGCCTCACCGAAGGTGAGCAGGGAGGCCGCCTCCTCCACCAGCTTCGCGCCGGAAAGGGCGGTGTCGAATGCGGAATTCGGAACGGCGTCGCGCATGAGAGCCTCTCTTTCGATTATCGGTATTTCGGTAAATCGAACAACGAAAATTCGAAGAATGAAACTGTTTCGGAATATCGAAAATGTGTAATCGCTAACTTGTTTGAATATCTGTGAATGGCATGGCCTTGGCACTTGGAAGACGAGGCCTGAACGGCCCTTTCAAGGAGTCCCCATGACTTCCCCCGAATCCCGCACCCACCAGAACCTGAAAGCCGCCTTCGCGGGCGAGAGCCAAGCCAACCGCCGCTACCTCTACATGAGCCAGGTCGCCGAGAAGGAAGGGCTGTCGGACATCGCCGCCCTCTTCAAGCATTCGGCGGAAGGCGAGACCGGCCACGCCCTCAAGCACCTCATGCTTCTCGCCGAACGCGCGGGCGACCCCGCCACGGGCATGCCCCTGGGCGCCACCCGCGCGAACCTGGAATCCGCGGTGGCGGGTGAAACCTACGAGTACACGGACATGTATCCGGCCTTCGCCGCGGAGGCGCGGAACGAGGGCTTCCCCGACATCGCCGCCTGGTTCGAGACCCTCGCCAAGGTGGAGCGCTTCCACGCGGGACGCTTCCAGGAGGCGCTGGACGGGCTCAAGAAAGCGGAGGTGGCCTGATGGGCGACCTAATGGATGGCCTCGTCCTGGATCCCGTCTTGGAGCGGGCGCGCTATGAGGCGCGCCTGCCATTCCTGAAGCGGCAGGAGGCGATGCGGGTCCACCTCGCGCCGGGGATGTTCCTCCAACCCGAAACCGCCGAAAGCGTGGCGGACCAGGTGCGCGAAACGCTGTGGGCCGAAGGCAAGGCGTCGGAGACCTGCGACTCCGAGGAATTGGCGGAAGCGCGGGCCTCCTTCGCCGTGCTCTCGCCCCGCCGTGAGACTGATGGATGCTCCGTGGCCGCGACCCTCATGATCGGCGTGGCTGAAGCCGAGCGCGCCGCGTGGCTGGCGCGACTCCAGACCTTCCCGGACCAGCTCGTCCTCGAACTGGAGGATGGTCGCCGCGTCACGCCCGAAGTGGATCGCGGCATGGCTCCCGAAGGGGGCCGCCTTCCTTCCGTGCTGGCCTTGCGCTGGCGCATCCCGGCGGGGGCGGCCCCGGCTTCCTGGGTTTCCACCCACGAGGCGCTTCCGGGCCGCTGGCCCGCTCCGTCCTTGGAGGTCTGGGCCGTATACTGAGGCCTTCCTCAAGGCCCCTTTTGCCCCTCGATCCCCAATCCACCTTCGGCTCCTATCGCCTGCTCCAGCTCCTCGGCGAAGGGGCGATGGGGGCCGTGTGGCGCGCGCTGGATCTGCGGCTCGAGCGCGAGGTGGCGCTCAAGGTGCTCCGCGCGCCGGGCGACGCCGAACCGGGCGAAGGCACCACCCAGCGCCGCCGCAGCCTGCTCGCGGAAGCCAAGCTGGCCTGCCAGCTCAACCACCCGAACATCGCGCACATCTACGACGCAGGTGAAGTGGAGGGCATCCCCTTCATCGCCATGGAGCTGGTGGAGGGCAAGCCGCTCCGGGCCTACGCGGGCAAGGCCGCGCCCGCGGACCTTCTGCTCTCCGTCGCCAAGCAGGCGAGCCTCGCCCTCGCCCACGCGCACCAGAAGGGCATCGTCCACCGCGACATCAAGCCCGAGAACCTCGTCCTCACCGAGGACGGTGTCCTCAAGATCCTCGACTTCGGCATCGCGCGCCGCCAAGGCCCAGGCTCCGCGGCGCCGGATCAGACGGCGCACCACATGACGCTCGTGTCCGAGACCGCGCCGGGCTTCAGCATGGGCACGCCGGCCTACATGAGCCCGGAGCAGGCCAACGGCCTCGCGCTCGCGGGCGCGTCGGACCAGTTCTCGCTTGGAACGGTGCTCTACGAGCTGGCCGTGGGGCGCCATCCCTTCCTCCGCGACAATCTGGTGGAGACGCTCTTCGCGGTGGCGAAGGATGAGCCCGCTCCGCTCGCGATCCGCCGCCGCGATCTGCCGATGGCGTTCACCGGCGGCGTCATGCGGCTCCTGGCGAAGCAGCCCGAGGACCGCTATCCCGATCTCGCGGAATTCGCCCGGACGCTGGATGGCCAGACCGCCAGTTCCACCGCGCCCATCCTCGCGCCCGAACCTTCGACGCGAAAACGCCGCTGGCCCTACGCCGCCGCCGTCGCGGTCCTCCTCGCGAGCGGCGGGGGCGCGTGGTGGTGGCTCGGGCGGAACCACCTCCAGGGCGCGGGCCTGCGCGAGGCGATGGCGGCGTCGGAGCAGGACTTCATCGGCGGGCGCAAGGTCGTCGCCATTCTTCCGATGGAGCAGATGAACCCCGATCCGTCTCAAGCCTGGCTTTCCAGCAGCTTGTCGGACGCGCTCGCCTTCTCGCTGGTGGAGCGGCCCAACCTCGTGGTGCTGGATCGCTACAAGGTCGCAGAGACCATGGCCCGACTGGGCGACAAGCCCGGCGCGCCGCCGAAATCCATCGGCGATCTGGGCACGGCCCTGCGCGCGCCGCTGCTCATCTCCGGCAACTACCAATCGTTCGGGGGCACGATCCGCGTGGTGGTCCGCAGCATTGACGCGCGCACCGGCGCGACGCTCCGTCAGTTCAGCGTGGAGAAGCCGGTGGCGGCCCTTTCGGAGCTGGAGGAAGAGCTCCAGCAGCGGGCGCCGGAGCAGCTCAACCTCGGCGGTCTCGGCGAGATCCGCTTCCCCGCCAAGGATCCGCGCACCCGCGAGCTCTACACCAAGGCCAATGAAGTGCTCACCGAAGGCAACGAGCAGTCGCTCAAGGTGGCCCGCAACCTCTTCGAAGGCGCCATCGCCACCCAGCCGGATTACGCCCCGGCCCACGCGGGCCTGGCCTGGGCGCTCTCCGAACTGGGCGCCACCTCCGCCCTCAGCCAGGGCCGCTTCCAGGAATCCCAAGGCCTCTTCAAGCTGGCCAGGGCCGAGGCCGAGAAGGCCATCCAGCTCGACCCCTCCACGAGCCAGGCCTACCGCGCGCTGTCGTCCACGCTGCTCCGTTCCGGAGATTTGGATGGCGCCTGCAAGGCCGCGCTCCAGGCGCTTCACCTCGATCCGGGCGATTCCCGCGCCTACGATGTGCTGGCGGACGCCTTCGCGGGGCTCGATGGCGCCGACAACCACGCCGCTTCGCGCCGCTACTTCGAGAAGTCGCTGGAGCTCTATCCCGACAACTGGCACGCCCATCACCGGCTCGCGGTGCTGCTGCAGAACGACGGGGATCTGAAAGAATCCCTCGATCACGCGCTCACCGCCATCCAGCTCAAGCCCACCGCGGAGTTCGCCCATGTGACGGCGGCGGATGATCTCGTCTGGCTGGGCCGGGTCGGAGAGGCGGACGCCCAGACCAAGGCCGGCCTCGTGGAGCTTCCCGGTTCCACCGTCCTGCGGAGCATCCTCGCCTTCACGCGCTGGGAGATGGGCGACAAGACCACGGCGCAGGCGACCATCCACGACCTGGATGGCATCTGGCCCGCGGGCAGTTCCAACGCCGTGCTCCTCGAAGGCCTGGGCCGCGATCTGCAAGGAGATCAGAACGCCATGGCCGACCTCTTCCGCGACTACGCCGCGCGCGTGCGGCAGGAGGGCTTCGCCTCCCGCAAGCACAACGAGCGCCGGGTGATGAGCGTGAACCTCTACTTCATGGCCGAGGCGCTCGCCGTCCGGGGCCGGAAGCCGGAAGCGCTGGACCTCCTCCACCTCGCGGACCAACTGCATCCCGGCAAAGCCCAAGTCGCGAAGATGGATCCGCGCTTCGCCTAAGCGGTCAGCAGCGCCTCGATCCTGCCGCGCACTTCGGCCATGAGCGCGTCCCGATCCGGGAAGGCGCTCGGGTCCACGGGCTCGCCGAAGCGGACTTCGTAGAGCCCGGGCCGCACGCGCCGCGCGCCCTTGGGGAGGATGCGGAAACCGCCGAGGATGGCGATGGGCACGATGGGCACGCCCGCGTCCATGGCGAGATTGAAGCCGCCCTTCTTGAAGGGCAGAAGCTCGCCGGTCCGCGTGCGGGTGCCTTCGGGAAAGATCACCACATTGCGTCCGCCGCGTACCTTCAGCGCCGCCTCGTGCAGGCTCGCCACGGCGCGCTCGCGGTTGGAGCGGTCAATGAAGATCGCGCCCGCCGCCGCCGCGGCCCAGCCGATGAAGGGCACCCATTTCAGCTCCTTCTTGGCGATGTAGACGGCGTGGGTCGGGATCGCCCCCAGCAGGTAGGGCGGGTCCAACTGGCTTTGGTGGTTGCTCATGAAGACTGCGGGCCGCTCGCCTTCCCGGATCGCGTCCGGAAGCGCGTCCCAGCCCGTGATGCGCCGGGTGATGCCGCAGATGGCGAAATACTGCCGGTGCCACCAGGGCCCGAAGAACCAGAAGGAGCGGTGCGGTCCGAGGAGGATGGCTCCCAGCAAGATCAGGATCACGATCATGGGCACGGTGACGATGCCCCAGATGAAGGTGACGATCCCGAAGGCCCAGTTGTCCCGCCAGTTGGCCACGCAGCCTCCCCCGTGCTATTCAAACCTAGCAGGGGAAGCCGCGGGGGAACGCATGGGCCAGACCGACACCATCCTCGAAGATTGGGCGAAGCGGAAGAACGCCGATGGCGTCGCCTGGTTTCACGAAGACGATCTCGCCCGCCTCGGCATCCAGGACCAGCTCATGACCGTCATGCAGAATGTCCAGCACACCCTCCGCCTGCGACGCTCCGACAAAGTCGTCGAGACCGAAGGCGACACGAGCGCCTTCAGCGTGTGGGGAACCGAGTAGCTTTTCCCGAGGCCCGAGGCCCGAGGCCCCTTACGGCATGCCCTGCTGTTCCGGCGGCAGCGGCGAACCGGGCACGGGGTCCACGCCGCCGTGGGTCAGCGGTGAGCAGCGGATGAGGCGCCAACTGGTGAGCAGGCCGCCGCGCAGGGTGCCGTAGCGGCGCACGGCTTCGAGCCCGTAGTGGCTGCAGGTGGGCGAGAACTTGCATTGGCTCGGCAGATGGCTCGACAGCGTCATCTGGTAAAGCCGGATCATGCCCCGCGCGCCCCAGGCCGTGGGTTGGTAGCGCACCGGCAGCAGCGCTTCCAGGACGAGGTAGATGGCGCCCGCGAGGAAGGGATGCGCGAAGAGCCAAGCCTTCATCGGGCCAGGCATCAGGCCCCGGCCTTCGACAACTCCTCTTTGTATTTCACGGCCTCTTCCAGGAAGGCGGGCACGAGATCCTCTTCCTTCACTTTGCGGATGAGCACGCCCTTGCGGTAAATGAGGCCTTCGCCCGCGCCGCCCGCCACGCCAAGATCGGCTTCGCGGGCCTCGCCGGGGCCGTTCACCACGCAGCCCATGACCGCGTAGGTGATGCCCGTGTGGTTGATCTCCTTGAGGCCCGCCTCGATGGCGTTGGCGACCTTGTGCAGGTCAATCTGCACGCGGCCGCAGGAGGGGCAGCTCACCATGCGGATGCCGCCTTCGCGCAGGCCGAGGCCGCGCAGGATCTCGTGGCCCACCTTGGCTTCTTCTTCGCCTTCGCCCGTGAGGGAGACGCGCAGCGTGTCACCGATGCCATCCGCCAGCAGGATGCCCAGGCCCATGGCCGAGCGGATCGTGCCGCCGAAGGGCGTGCCAGCCTCGGTGATGCCGAGGTGCAGCGGGTAGTCCACCTGCTTGGACAGCAGGCGGTAGGCGGCGACGGTGCGGGGCACATCGCTGGCCTTGAGGCTGATCTTGGTGTTGTGGAAGCCTTCGCGCTCCAGCAGCTCCAGGTGCTTGAGGGCGGATTCCACCATCGCTTCCGGCGTGGCGTGGCCGCCGAACTTCTCCAGGAACTCCTTCTCCAGCGAGCCCGCGTTGACGCCGATGCGGATGGGGATCTTGTTCTCGCCGGCCTTCTCCACCACGGCGCGCACGCGGTCCTGGCCGCCGATGTTGCCGGGGTTGATGCGCAGGCAGGCCGCGCCGCCATCCGCCGCGACGAGCGCCATGCGGTAGTCGAAGTGGATGTCCGCCACCACGGGGATGGGCGAGCGGGCCGTGATCTCGTGGAAGACTTCGCCGGCCTTCTTCGTGGGCACGGAGACGCGGACGATCTCGCATCCGGCGGCCGCGTACTTGTAGATCTGGGCGACCGTCGCCTCCACATCCCGCGTGTCGGTCTTGGTCATGCTCTGGACGGGGATGGGCGCGCCGCCGCCCACGGGGACCTGCCCGACCATGATCTGGCGGGTCTTGCGGCGGGGCGACAGGGGATGGAGCTCGGACATGGCTTCCTCTTCAGCCCAGGTCGGGGCCGAAGCTCCAGTCTACTCTCCAGGGGGCGGACCCGCCGGGGCCGGAAAGTTCCCAAGGGACGGGAGCCCCAGGGCCGGGATCGTTGCTACACTGGCCCCCCATTCACGAGGCGGCCCATGAAGATGACCACCCGCACCCACCAGGATGTGACCATCCTTTGCCCCGAAGGGAAGATCACCCTCGGCGACGGCGACCAGGAGCTGGGCGAGGCTGTCCGCTCCGCGCTCAACGACGGCGCCAAGAAGATCCTCATCAACTTCGAGAAGGTGAACTACCTCGATTCCAGCGGCGTCGGCGAGCTGGTGGGCTGCTTCACCTCCATCAAGAACAAGGGCGGCGAACTCCGCGTCTGCGGCCTCAACACGCGGATCTTCGGCCTCATCAAGATGACGAGCCTGCACTCCGTGTTCGATGTGCGGGACACCGAGGCCGAAGCCCTGAACGGTTTTTGACCTTCCGCGTCGCGGCGGCCAGCACCCTCCTCGCCTTCGCGGGCGGGGCGGGGCTGGCCGCCGCGCAAGCGCCAAGCCCGGCCCCCGCGTCCTCTTCGCCCAAGCTGACGGTGCTTCGATTCGAAGGCGGGACCGAGGATGACCACCTCATCGCCGCGAAGGCGATGGGGCTCCGCATCGGCGCGCCGTTGAGCCAGGCGGAATTCGCCACGGCCCTGGAAGCGCTGCGCCTCACCGATCGCTTCAAGACCGTCGAAGGCCGCCTGGAGCCCAGCGGCGATGGCGAAGCGGCCATTCTCCGATTGGAAGCCTGGGCGCCGCTCCGAACCTGGCGCTTCGACGGCGATCCGGTGCCCAAAGCGCTGCGGAGCAACTTCCTCTTCGAGGTTCGCAAGGGCATCCGCGTCGGACCTCTGCGCCTCGAAGACCTGCGTGCCCGCGCGGAAGGCCGCCTGAGGGAGGGCGGCTATCCCCAGGCGACGGTGGCCGCGACGCGCGAAGGAGACGCGGGCCTCGTCTTCAGGCTGCGTCTCGGGCCGCCCGCCCTCGTGAAGGAAGTGCGCCTCTCAGGCGAGCCCGGCGCCTACACCGTCGCGCAGCTGTCCAAGGCCGCGGGCGTGGAGGCGGGCAAGACGCTATGGACCGCGCCCGCGCTGCGGGCGGCCCAACGCGGCATCCGCAAACGCTTCCTGAAGGACAAGCGTTTCGAAGGCGCCTTCGACCTCACTTTCGATCAGGCCAGCGGCGCCCTCGGCATCGAGGTGCATCCCGGCCCCGTGGTGCGGCTCAAGGCGGAAGGCGCGCGTTTCCTCGGCGCCTTCTTCGGCGAAAAACGCCTGGTGGACCTGTTGCCCTTCACGCGCTCCGAGCGCTATTCGCCGGATCAGTTGGATGAAGGCGACCGCGCCATCCAACGCTACTTCACCGCTCAGGGCTATCCGGATGCGATCTGCGATCACCGGATGGAGGTGCTCAAGGGCGCCGCGCCATCGCCCGAGGAAATCCGCCTCACCTACCGCGTCCAGAAGGGCCGGCGCTTCAAGGTCAAGGCCGTGCGGCTGGATGGCAACGAGGCCGTGCCCGCGTCGGACCTGAAGGAATTGCTCGAACCGCCCAGCCGGTGGCTGGTGCTGGCGCCCTTCGTCACGCCCGACCTCGTGAAGGTGATGGAGGCGCGCTTCACCGTCTACTACGCCCAGCACGGATTCCCTTCCGCCTCTGTGCGGGTGCGCGTGCAGGACCGCCCGGGCGATCCCGCCGCCAAGGATCTGCTGGTCCAGATCCACGAAGGCGCGCGCTCCTTCCTCAGCGGTGTGGAATTGCGCGTGCCGCTGGTTCATGGCCTCGACCCGGCGGCGCTCGGCCGCAGCCTCGGCTTCGTCTTGGCGGATCATCCGGATCTGAAGGTCCAGGGCGCGACGCTCCGCGTGGAAGGCGATCGCCGCGGCACGCTCGGAACCTTCGGACTCATCGAGCGCCTCCCGGATCTGGAGGGCATGGCGGTGATGCGGCTCACGCCGGACCGCGCGATTCCCCAGGTGAACCCGGATCTCGCCGAGGTCGTCTCGGATTTGCGCTTGCGCCTCGCCGCGGCGGGTTCGGCCCAGCCGCGCGTGAGCCTTTCCTTCGACGGCGCGCCGGACCAGGCCAAGGTGGCGGTGTTCACGATCCCGCCCCAGCCGCTCGACACGGTGAAGCGCGTCGTCGTGCGCGGCGCGGACGCGACGCGGGCCGAAGCCATTTTCCGCGATGTGCCCCTTGAACCGGGCGACGCGCTGGATCCGACGCGGCTCACCCAAGCGCAAAGCGACCTCGGCGATCTCGGCGCCTTCCGTCGCGCGGACTTCGAAAGCCTGGATGAAGACACCGACGGTTCGGTGAAGGAAGGCTCGCCCTTCACGCGCGGCGACCTCGGCCTTCAGCTTGAGGAACGCCGCCCCTGGGTGTTCACCGAGGGCTTCGGCTACGACAAGAGCCAGGGCTACCACTTCCTGCTCGGCGCCCAGCGGCTCAATGTGGGCGGCATGGGCCGCACGCTGGATTTCGGCATCCGCGCCGGCGACAACACGCTCAAGAATCCCACGCTGCGGAAATGGTTCCCCACCGGCGACATCAACCGCTCCCTGGACGACTACTCCATCGCCTACACCGATCCCTGGCCCGGCTTCCTCCACCGCTGGTTCGACACCAAGGTTCAATGGCGCACCGCCGCGGATTACATCGAGGAAGCCACCGCCACCTACTTCGCGCGCCGCCGCCGCCTCTCCACCGCCTTCACCTGGAAGGTGGGCGAGCATCAAACGATGGAGGCCGGATACCGCTTCGAGCGTACGGACTTCGGCCCGAACAAGGAAGGCATCAGCGATGTGGACTTGCAGGAGATCGCCCAGACCAACAAGCTAAGGGCCGTCATCTCCGCGCCCTACCTGCAACTCGTGCGGGATCTCCGGGACAAGCCCTACGATCCGACCACCGGCTCCTACTTCGCGGCGCGGCTTGATTTCGCCAACCAGCTCTTCGGCACCACGCCGGATTCCAGCTTCGTGAAGCTGGATGTGCGCCAGCAATGGAACTGGTCCTTCGGCTACCGGGGCGAGCGCGGCGTCTTCGCCGCCACGGCGCATGTGGGCGTCGCCCGCCCCACCGCGGCCAGCGCCGAGGACCTGCCGCTCTCCGAGCGCTTCTACGCCGGCGGCCCCTTCTCCGTGCGCGGCGTGGAGCCGGACTTCCTCGGGCCGGTGGAAGTGGTGCCCCTGCGCGATCCCGCGGGCAACATCCTCTACAACGACCCGCCCTTCAACACCTCGGCCCAGACGACGCTGATCCCCTTGGGTGGGCAAGCGCTCGCGGCCTTCAGCCTGGAATACCGCTTCCCCCTTTTCGGCATCGTGTGGGGCGAAGTCTTCGTGGACACGGGCCAGGTCTATTCCCGCCTCAGCGCCGGGCCGCGTTTCGTGCTCGCGCCCACCAACCCCGCCGCGCCGCCCGCGGGCTACAACCCGGGAAGCCCCCAATCCTGGGATCCGGCCGTGCCCCCGCCCGCCGGTTACAGCGTGCTGGACAACGGCGCGCCCTATCCGCCCTTCCGCACCACGCCCGGCCTCGGCCTCATCTTCAAGCTCGGCTTCCCCATCAAGATCGAATACGCCACGGATTGGAAGCGCATCATGGGCCGCCCGCGCACCCAGATCGAGCGCGACACCCAGCTCAAGAGCCTGCTCATCTCGGCCGGGTTCCAGTTCTAGTTCCAATGGATTCTGGCGGTCTCGGGCTTCTGGCCTAGGTTGGAATGGGATCGCCCGGGAGGACGCCATGGAAGGCCTGACTCGCCGTGAAACGCTCGGATTGCTCGCGGCTGGCGGAGCCGCGACGCTGTTGAAAGGAGCGCCCGCCCTTATTCGGAGTGACGCGAACGGCCTTCCGCCCCTGGGCGGGCCTCCGGGGCCGCACGCGGTCGCGCCGCTGCCCTTCGATCCCGCGAAGACGCCGGGCCTCAGTGAGAAGCTGATCGTCTCCCACCACGACCACAATTACGCGGGCGCGGTGAAGAACCTCAACGCCGTGCGCGCCCAGATCGCGAGTCTGGCCAAGGACGCGCCGGGCTTCCTCGTGGGCGGGCTGCGCGCGAAGGAGCTGGCCTACGCCAATTCCGCCACGCTGCACGAGGCCTACTTCGCCAACCTCGGCGGGGATGGGAAAGCCACGGGCGCCATCGCCCAGGCCCTCGGCGCCCAGTTCGGTTCCGCGGCCGCGTGGGAGGAAGCCTTCCGCGCCGTGGGTTCCAGCCTCGGCGGCGGCAGCGGCTGGGCCATCCTCGACTATTCGATGGCGGATGGCGGCCTGCGCATCGCCTGGAGCGGCGACCACGCCCAAACCCTCGCGTCGAGCCTGCCCCTGCTCGTGATGGACATGTACGAACACGCCTACCAGATGGACTACGGCGCCGCGGCAGGGAAGTACATTGACGCCTTCTTCCGCAACCTTAAGTGGGAAGAAGTGGATCGTCGCTTCGAAGGCGCCCGCAAGGCCTACGCGGCGATGAGGGCCTGATGCGGCTCTGCGTCGCGGCGCTGCTCCTGGCTCTGGCTTGTCGCGCGGCTGGGCCGCCGGTGGTGAAGACCGTTGCCGACCTCCCGCTTCCCGGGCCCGCGTCGCGCTTCGACTACGGCTGCCTCGATCCGGCGACGGACCGCCTCTTCCTCAATCACATGAGCGCGGGCAGCGTCGTCGTCGTGGAGGCCGCGTCGCGGAAGGTCATCGCGGACCTCCAGGGCTTTCCCCGCTGCACGGGCATCCTCGCCGTGCCGGAGCTGGGCGAAGTCTTCGTCTCCACGCCCGGTTCAGGCCAGGTGGCCGCGCTGGACGCGAAGAGCCTGAAGGTGCTCGCGCGCATGGACGCGGGCCAGTTCCCCGATGGCCTCGCCTACGACCCGATCCACGCGCAGGTGTTCGTGTCGGATGAAGCGGGTGGCCGCGTCTACCTCCTCGACGCGAAGGCGCATCGCACCCTCGGCAGCGTGGATCTGGGCGGCGAGGCGGGCAACACGCAGTACGACCCGGTCTCGAAGCTCATGTTCACGAATGTGCAGACGCGCAACGACCTCGTCGCCGTGGATCCCGCCACGCGCAAGATCGCCTTCCGCATCCCGCTTCCCGGCGCGGATCATAACCACGGCCTCTTCCTCGACGCCGAGCGGCGCCTCGCCTTCATCGCCTGCGAAGGCAACGCGCGGCTTCTCGTGCTCGACCTGGAGACGCGCAAGGTTGTCGCGTCCTTCTCCGTCGGCGCGGATCCCGATGTGCTGGCCTTCGACCCCGGCCCGCGCCGCCTCGTCGTCGCCTCCGAATCCGGCCCCGCGGCCTTCTTCCACGAAGAGGGCCGATCCCTCGTGAAGGATGGCGAGCAGCGCGTCGGCGCCAACGCCCATGTGGTCGTGGCCGATTCGGCCACGCACCTCCTCTACTTCCCGCTCAAGAACGAGGGCGGGCGGCCCGTGCTCAGGATCGTCTCGCCCGTTTCCGCGCCAGCCTCATCCCCACCGGCACCGCCAGCAGCGCGGCGCTGAGGCCCGCGGCCCAGCCCCAGCGGAAGCCCAAATGTCCGATGAGCAGGCCGAGGGCGAAGGAGCCGAGGCCGATGCCGGTGTCGAAGGCGAACATGAACGCGCCGAAGGCCGCGCCGCGCCGGTCCGGCGTCACGACTTCAAGCACCTCGGCGTTGAGCAGCGTGTAGATCATCGAATAGCCCGCGCCGTAGATCAGCCCGGAGATGATGTGCCGCGCCGTGCCGCCGGGCGCGAAGGCGAGGATCGCGAGACCCGCCGCCGTCAGCAGCACCATCGCGGGCAGCAGGCGGATGGGCCGCCGCCCGAAGCCGCGGATCGCCATTAGCGCGCGCATGCCCACCATGCCGATGGCGAGGCAGGAGAGAAATGCCGCGGGCCACGCGAAGCCGCCGCCCAGCGCTTCCTGCGCGCTGTAGCTCGTGAGCGTCCCGTAGCTGAGCGCGATGAAGAAGAGGATCGCGCTCAGCGAGAAGACCTCCCGCTCCGGCAGGCGCAAGGGGTGCTTGGAACGCGCGTGCTTGGGCGGGTCCGGCGGGAGTTGGCGCGAGAGCCAGGTCAGCAGCGCGAAGCAGGGCACGAGGAGCAAGCACATCGTCTCCCACCCGGCGAAGCGGTAGAGCAGCAGGCCGCAAGTGGGGCCGAACACCACGCCGCCGGGGCTCGCCAGGCCGTACCAGCTCATGCCCTCCGCTCGACGGTCCTCGGGGATGATCGCGCCGAGCAGCGCCGGTTGCGAAGTGACGAGGCCCGACCAGATCGCGCCGTGGATGGGCGCGAGCGCGTAGAGCATCCACCGGACATGGATGAAGGCGTAGGCCGCCATGATGAGCGTGAAGAGCGCCGCCGTGAGGCCCATCATGCGCCGCAGGCCGATGCGATCCGCCAGCTGGCCCATGGCCAGCGCGCCGAGCGACGACCCCACCGTGAAGGCCGTGAGGTAGCGCCCGCTCTCCGCCTTCGTCGCGCCCAGCTCCACCAGCCGCAACGGCGCCGTGGGAAAGAGCTGGAACGCGGCGAAAAAGGTCAGAAAGGTGAAGGCCCACATCAAGAGGAAGGCCCTGGTGAACAGCGGCGTGGATCGCTCGGCGTGACTAGGCATGGGCGATCCAAGCGGGAACACAGAGGGCGCAGAGGAAGCGCAGAGGGGCACAGAGCATGGGGAATGGGAGACGGACCCTGAAGTTCGTCCAAGAGCTTTCCTCTGTGCCCTCGGTGGCCCTCTGAGTCCTCTGTGTTCCATTCTTTCGCCCGGCATGCCGGGATCTAGCGCGGTCTGCCATGCCCCCAGCCTATTCGGAACGGGAAGAGGCGCGGTCACGGTAGTCTGTGATGTTGTCCCGAGGTGCCCATGAACCCCGAAAAACTCGCGTCCGAGACCGCCCGCGTCCTGAAAGGCGGAACCGACAAGGCTCACGCCAAGAACGCGGAAAGCGGCAAGCTCTTCGCCCGTGAGCGCATCGCGCTGCTGGTGGATGCCGGGAGCTTCATCGAGGATGGCCTCTTCGCCAACGCGCTCGATCCGTCGCTTCCCGCGGATGGCGTCGTCACGGGCACGGCCACGGTGGATGGCCGCCCCGTCGCGATCATGGCCAACGACTCCACCATCAAGGCCGGAAGCTGGGGCGCCCGCACGGTGGAGAAGATCATCCGCATCCAGGAAGTGGCGATGCGAAGCCGAATCCCCATGCTCTACCTGGTGGATAGCGCCGGGGCGCGCATCACGGATCAGATTGATATGTTCCCCGGCCGCCGCCACGCCGGGACCATCTTCCACAACGAAGTCGCGCTCAGCGGTCTCGTGCCTCAGATCTGCCTGCTCTTCGGGCCTTCCGCGGCGGGCGGCGCTTACATCCCCGCCTTCTGCGATGTGGTGATGATGGTGGAGGGCAACGCCTCCATGTACCTCGGAAGCCCGCGCATGGCCGAGATGGTCATCGGCGAGAAGATCAGCCTCGAAGACTTGGGCGGCGCGAAGATGCACTGTTCGGTATCGGGCTGCGGCGACTTCCTCTGCAAGACCGAGCAGGAAGCGATCGCGCTCTGCAAGGCCTACCTCGCCTACTTCCCGCTCCATTGCGAGGATGCGCTGCCCGTCGCCGAAGCCAAAGCTGTTGCCGCGAAGGCGAAAGCGCTCGGCGACATCGTCCCCAAGGACATCAACTCCCCCTTCCAGATGAAGGACTTCATCGAAGGGCTGGTGGACGAAGGCTCCTTCCTCGAAATCAAGAAGCTCTTCGCGGGCGAACTCATCACCGGCCTCGCGCGGCTGGATGGCAAGCCCGTCGGCATCGTCGCCAACCAGCCGCGGGTGAAGGGCGGCGTGCTCTTCGTGGATAGCGCGGACAAGGCCACGCGCTTCATGACGCTCTGCGACGCCTTCGGCATACCCCTCGTCTTCCTCAGCGATGTGCCGGGCTTCATGATCGGTTCGGCGGTGGAGAAGCAGGGCATCATCCGCCACGGCGCGAAGATGATCAGCGCGATGGCGAGCTGCACGACGCCGCGCGTCTGCGTCGTCGTCCGCAAGGCCTATGGCGCGGGCCTCTACGCCATGAGCGGGCCAGGGTTCGACCCGGACGCCACGCTCGCGTTGCCCACGGCCAGCATCGCCGTCATGGGCGCCGAGGCCGCCGTGAACGCCGTCTTCGCCAACAAGATCGCGGAAGTGCCCGAGGAGCGCCGCGCCGAGTTCGTGCAGAAGCTCCGCGACGAGTACAACGAGGACATCAACCTCATGAAGCTCGCCGCCGACCTCCATGTGGACGCCGTCATCCAGCCCGGCGACCTGCGCCACGAACTCATCACCCGCCTGAGCCGCGCCCGCCGCCGCGCCATGGCGATCCCCAAGCGCCGCAGCGTCACGCCGGTGTGAGATGGCGGAACCGCTGGAACTTCATTGCGACCCGGATCGCCTCCGACGCCTCCGGGAGAAGGCGGGACTATCGCAGCATGAAGTGGCGATTCGACTTGGATTCAAGCAAGATTCCGAATATCAGGATGTCGAGTTCCATTCGGAAGAGTTGGCTACCACCCTTTCCTTGGCGCAGGTGAAGGTTCTCGGAAGTCTGTACGGTGAGGATTATCTGTCCTGGTGGGGATTGCCGCGTCTAGT
>CAYYJN010000004.1:0-80533 GCA_964472275.1 uncultured Solibacteraceae bacterium | reverse complement strand
TTCACGAGGCGCCTCGCCGCGAAGGCCGTCAGCGCGTTCAGCTTGTAGACGATGGCGAAGGGCGTGCCGAGCAGCGCCGTCTCCAGCGTCGCCGTGCCGCTGGCGACGAGCGCCGCGTCCGCGTAGGCGCGGGCGGCGTAGCTGCGGCGATCCAGCTTCACGGGCAGACCCGGAAGATAGGACGCGATGAAGGCTTCCTCCAGCGTGGGGGCCACAGGCAGCACCCATTGGACCTCTGGCCTCGCCTTCATCCAGTCGCGCACGAGCCCGGCCATGGGCGGCAGAAGGCGCGACACTTCCGACGCGCGACTGCCCGGCAACAACGCGACAACGGGACGCGACGGATCGAGGCCCGTCTCCGCGAAGAAGGTCGCGCGATCCACCTCCGGCTTCACGGTCTCCACGAGTGGATTTCCCACCCACTTGGCGTCCACGGGATAGCCCTCGAAGAGCGCAGGCTCGAAGTCGAAGAGGCAGTAGAGCGCGTCCAGCGTGGTGCCGAGTTCGGGGATGCGGCCCTTCTTCCAGGCCCACACTTGAGGACACACATACTGCGCGAGCTTCATGGCGGGGCGGCGTTTCCGGAACGCCTTCGCGAGACGCAGGTTCAGGCCGGGGTAGTCAATGAAGAGCGCGGCCTCGGCCTTCTCCTCCTCCGCCGCCGCGAGGATCGCCTTGAAGAGGCGGTTCAACGCGGGCAGATGCTTGAGCACCTCGATGAAGCCGACCACGCCGATGTCCTTCACATGGGCGAGCATCCGGTCCATGTGCGGCGCCATGCGATCGCCGCCGATGCCGATGATGCGAAGGTCCGGCCGCCGGGCCTTCAAGGCCTCCAGCAGCTCCGCGCCATGAAGGTCGCCGCTGGCCTCGCCCGCGATGACGAGGAGCGCGGTCACGGTTCATTCTCCCGATGCTCCGGTCGCGCGAAACGCACCGCGGGGTCCGCCTCGACGGGCCGTCCCATCACGCGGGTCGGCAGTTCCGATGGGAAAAGCACGGCGGGGAAGCGTGCTTCGATCACGGCCTTGCTTGCGGCGAAGGCCGCCGGGTCCGCCGTCGGAAGCGCGAGGTTCCAGCGGTAGCCCAAGGCCCGGAGCGGATCGAGGTCATCCGTTTCCGAGCCCACGGCGCAGAAAAGCCGGTCCTCGATGGCGGCCAGATCCTTCACGCCGCCGTGCCAGCAAAAGCCCACCGCTTCGCCGCGGGATTCCTTGAGCAGCTTCGCCAACTCCGTCTCCGCGCCGGGTCCAGGCTTGATCGTGAGTTTCAGCCCCTTGGGCGCGAGGGCTTCCAGCAGCGATTCCACGAGGCCGAGAAAGGCGAAGGCCGCTTTGCGGTTCCGGGGCAGGTCCACGGACAGCACCAAGAAGTCGAAGCCCAGCGGCAGGCAGCGGGCCAGCGCCTCCTGCGCCGTGTCCAGAGTCGCGCCTTCCGGCAGATGGAGGGCGTGGACGCCGCCCTGGCGGGCGAAGGCGGGCCAAGCGCCGTGGAGGCGGCCGGACCAGACCAGCTCCACATCCCGGGTGATGGCCCAGGGAGCGGGATCGGCGCCGGAAGGCAGCAGGGGCAGCACGCGCATCGGACTATCATGGAGCAAGAGGGATGGAATGACCCGCACCTTCACGCTGGAAGAAGCCCAAGACCGCATGCCCGAGGTGAAGCGCCTCACGGAGCCGGTCTACCTCCTGGCCGCGAGCCTGGCCCGGGAGACGCAGGCGGCCGAAGCCGCGGGCGACGCGGCGCGGGTGGAGGAGCTGAAAGGCCGCATCCAATCCCTCATCGAATCCTGGTCCGAAGCCGTCCAGGCCCTGGGCGCGGATGTGAAGGGCCTCTGGCTCGTGGATTTCGATAGCGGCGATGGCTACTGGTGCTGGGCCTGGCCTGAGACGGACCTGAGCCATTGGCACAGCTACGAAGGCGGCTTCCGCTCGCGCGTGCCCGCGACCGAGCGGCCTGTGCAGGCGTGAGTGGATCAGGCCGGAGGCTGACCAAAGGTCCAGGAGAACGCATGCGTTCTCCTGGTGAGGCTGGAGGCCGGAGCGACTTCCGCGATGCGGTCCTGGCCGTGGTCGCCGACATCCCCAAGGGCAACCTCACCACCTACGGCCAAGTGGCGCTGCTGGCGGGCTTCCCGGGCCGCGCGCGGCAGGTGGGCTGGGTGCTGTCCGGCCTTCCGGCGGGCACGAAGCTGCCCTGGCACCGCGTGGTGAATGCGGCCGGTTACATTCCCAGCAAGGGCCGGGAGATCAGCGCGTTGGAGCAGATGCGGCGCTTGCGGCGCGAAAAGATCGAAGTGGACGACCGCGGCAACATCCGCGGCCTCGGCCGTCATCTCTGGCGCCCTGACTTGTGATCCCGTTCCCAGCCAAAAAATGGTTCCCTGCCGTCACAGCGAGTTCACACCGGTCCGGGAACCTTGTGGGGACCGGATGCACGGTTCCCCTTCTTCGGAGCACCCCATGAAGCGCACCCTCCTCGCGCCCCTCGCCCTCCTCCTCGCCGCCGCGCCCGCCATGGCCCAGGACGCCACGCCCAAGGTGGGCGCCCTCGTCCAGGTCTGGTACACGCAGATGCTGGACAGCAACCTCCGCAACGATGCCTTGGCCACCACCAACGGGAACAAGTACTACGACCTCTCCAGCAACTACACGGAGAACGGCTTCGTGCTCCGCCGCGCCGAACTCAATGTGTCGGGTTCGGTGCCGAGCCTTGAAGGGCTCAGCTACTTCATCAACTTCGATCCGAGCGTGTCCACCAACCCCTCGAATCCCTCCATCCTCCAGGACGCCTACCTCACCTACACCCACGGCGCGTTCACGGCGAAGGGCGGGCAGCTCAAGAACCTGCGGACCTATGAAGCCCTCACCAGCTCCGCCGCGCTCATCTT
This sequence comes from uncultured Solibacteraceae bacterium, assembly GCA_964472275.1. GTDB lineage: Bacteria > Acidobacteriota > Holophagae > Holophagales > Holophagaceae > JAFDVN01. The sequence goes on along the minus strand of CAYYJN010000004.1, from coordinate 77,643 downwards.
CGCGGAGCGCAGCCAGGTCGCCCGCCGTCTCGGCGACAAGCGCGACCGCGGCGTGCTCGCGTCCTACGCCTTCGGGGATGAGGCCTTCGGCGCCAAGGTGAGCGCGGGCGTCTTCAACGGCATGAACGACGCCACCGCCGGAAAGACGAACGACACCAACGCCCAGAAGGACTTCTCCATCCGCGTGGATTTCAACGCAGGCAAGACGCAGAAATTCGGCGTGTGGGCCTTCCAGGGCGGCACGGACCAGGCGGACAAGGGCAGCCTCACGGCGCTCACCTTCTCCGGCCCTAACGCGCCCACGAATGCCGAGGTGCTGGATGAGAAGGATCGCGCCTTCCAGGCGGGCGCGTACTACGCCTACGACGACAACGGCTGGCACTTCGATGGTGAAGCCGCCACGGGCAAGCTCGGCCGCCTCGCGCCTTCGCTCGGACAGGCCGCCGGCGCCGCCAAGCGCGAGGCGCTAGATCAGAAATTCCTCGCCTACTACGCCACCGCCGCCTACACCACGGGCGCCCACACTTTCGCGCTCCGCTACGACTTCATGAACTACAACCAGGGCGATAGCTGGTACACCGCCTACGACCCCTACACCGAGTCCGCGCCCGGCGTCTCCCGTGGCGGCGATTACACCCCGAAGTACACCGAGATCACCGCCGGATACACCTACGCCTTCAACCCCAAGCTCATCAAGGCCGCCAACCTGAAGGTGAACTACATCCACCGCTCCAAGAACTTCCTCGCCCCCGGCGCGGGCCAAACCGGCGAACAGGGCGGCGACACCGCCATCCTCGCCTTCCAGATCGCCTTCTGATCGGACCTTTCAGGAAAGTTCCGCTTTGACACGGGGCTCCTCCGCGGCTTTCATTAGCCGCTGAGGAGCCCCGATGAAACGCGTGCTCGCGGTGTCCGAAGATGCCGACTTCCACGAGTTCCTCCGCGAAGCGTGCCGCTCCCAGGACGGCTTCCAGATCGCGTCCGCCCGGAACGGGTTCGAGGCGATGGCCGAACTGCGCCTGCGGCGGGTCTCCGTCGCGATCCTGGATCTGGACGCCAAGACCTGGGACTCCTACCTGGTGCTCAGCGAGATCCACCAGGAATGCCCGGACCTCGCCATGCTGGGCCTCACCCGCACGCCGAGCATGGCGGTGGAGCGCCGCATGAAGCAGGCGGGCCCGGTGCGGATGCTCAACCGGGACGCGGCGCCCGAAACGCTGCTCGAAGAGATCAACACGCTCCTGGACGCGGGCACGACCGGCCACATCGAAGGCATCCAGCTCTCCAGCCTCCTGCAGGTGCTGGATTGGGAACGCAAGAACTGCCTCGTCCGGGTGCAGGAGCGCGGGCGCTCGGGACTGCTCTACTTCCAGCGGGGCTTCCTCATCCACGCGGAATGCGGCGGCCTGGACGGCGAAACCGCCGCGCTGGAAGTGCTCGCCTGGGATGACGCGCGCCTTGATTTCCTGCCTCAGCGCGAGGTCGAACGCAGCATCCACCTCCCCCTGAAGGAGCTGCTGCTCATGGCCGCCGAGCGCCGGGATGTGGCCGCGCGCAAGGACTCGGAGCCCGGCCCGGCGGCCTGACTCGTCCCCAAGGCTTTCGGACCGTAAAGAGCGCGGGAATCGAGCCCCGTTTCCTTCTAAAATGGAGGTTCGGAGGACTCCATGAAGGTTCGGGTGGCGGTGCAGCTCAAGGGCGGCATTCTGGATCCTCAAGGCAAGGCCGTGGAGCAGGGGCTGCATGGCTTCGGCTTCAGCGTGGACAAGGTCCGCGTGGGGCGGCTGATCGAGTTCGAAGTGCCCGCCTCCGATGCCGAAACGGCCAAGGCCCAGGCCCAGGCCATGTGCGACAAGCTCCTCGTCAATCCCGTCATGGAGAGGGCGGTGATCGAGGTCTTCTCGTGAAGGTCGCCGTCCCGGTCTTCCCCGGCTCCAACTGCGATCACGACGCGCTGCACGCCTGCGGCGCCGTGATGGGCTGGGACGCGGTGCCCGTATGGCACCAGGAGACGGCGCTGCCTTCAGGCACCGACCTCGTCCTCATCCCCGGCGGCTTCAGCTACGGCGACTACCTGCGCTGCGGCGCCATCGCCGCGCTCTCGCCCGTCATGGCCGACATCAAGCGCCACGCGGAGAACGGCGGCCTCGTCTTTGGCGTCTGCAACGGTTTTCAGATCCTCTGCGAGGCCCAGCTCCTCCCCGGCGCGCTGCTGAAGAACCAGACGCTCCGCTTCATCCACAAGGAAGTCCACCTCCGCGTGGAGCGGACCGACCTGCCCTTCACCAAGGCCCTCAGGGCTGGCCAGGTCCTTCGCATCCCCGAAGCCCACGGCGACGGCAACTACACCCTGGACGCCGCCGGACTCGAAGCGCTCGAAGCCCGGGGCGGCGTGGCCTTCCGCTACTGCCACGCCGACGGCGCGGTGGGTGAGACCTCGGCGGACAACGGCGCCATGAACGCCATCGCCGGCATCGTCAACGCGAAGGGCAATGTGCTCGGCATGATGCCCCACCCCGAACGGGCGGTGGAGAAGCTGCTGGGCAACGATGACGGCCTGGGCATCTTCCGGAGCCTCGCCCAGGCCCTGGCGCCCGCCTGAGTCTTTTTACAAGCGGAACAACGGCAAAACTTGGGGCTAGGCTGTAAATTTTGCCAGCCGGACAGGGTTTTTCCTTTTATCCTTGCGGGAGAGGGTGCGGGACACCCCGCTTTTCTCCGAGCCATGAGCGACCAGGAAACCAAAAACCTGCTGATCCAGACCAGCGGCCCCCTGAAGATGGTGGCGCTGAAGAAGGATCCCGTTCCCGCCAAGGCGCAGCCCACGCGGGACGCCTGGGTGCTCATCCAGCCCTCCAGCGCCGTGCGCGTGTGCACCGGCGACGACAACCACGAGGAAGGCGTCATCCGCCGCGGCGATCTGGCGCTGCTCCTCCCGGGCTTCGGCCACAGCCTCCACCGCCATCAGCCTGCGGTGCCCTTCGGTTTCAACGCGCTGCACCTGGAAGGCCCCTTCCCCGAGCCGCTGCTCGGTTCCCTCCAGAACCCGCCCCGCAAGTGGCAGGAGGCCAGCTTCGCCGTGCTGCGGAGCCAAAGCCTCAAGCAGCTCTTCCACATCTTCACCACCGAGATCCAGGACCCGGACGGCATCCAGCTCATGACCCGCGAGCTGTTCCTCATCCTCCTCGGCGCGGAGCTGTCGCGCCTGACGGAGAAGGAGGACCGCGGCCGCTTCCCCTACCGGCTGAACCGCTCCACGCTCCAGCTCGTGCTGGACCACATGGAAGGCCACCTCGGCGGCAAGAACTCCGTGCCCGAACTGGCCCAGATGGCCCGCTGCACGCCGGACCACTTCATCCGCCTCTTCCGCGAGGCGACGGGCACCACGCCCCACCAGCACCTCATCGAGCGCCGCCTGCAACGCGCCGTCACCATGCTCTCCAACGGCGAGCGCCCCAGCGATGTGGCGAAGATCCTCGGCTTCTACGACGCGTCGGCCTTCACACGCGCGTTCAAGCGCCGCTTCGGCGTGCCCCCCAGCGAATACGCCGAAGAGGCCTATCGCCGCCAGTTTCCCAAGCGGGGCGAATGAAGAGGGCCGCGGACGCGGCCCTCTTCATTGAAAGGCGATCTGTTCAGAACGGCTTGCAGACCTTGCAGGCCTTGTAGCCCTGGGCTTGCGCATCCGCCGCGCTGGCGAAGCCGACGCGGTGGGCGGCGGAAATGCGCGCCGCGAGCTTGCAGTCGGAGCGGTGGACGATCTTGGAGTCCTTGTTGCCGATGAGCGCGCCCGTCACGGGCGCGGGAGCCGGTGCCGCTTTGGGCGCCGGGCGCGCGGGCGCGGGCGCGGGCGCGGCCGGAGCTTGGGCCGCGGGTGCGGGAGCCGGGGCGGCGGAAGCCGCGGCAGCGGCGGCCTTCTTCTGCTTCTTCGTCATCTTGGCCGCGGCGGGAGCGGCGGCTGGAGCAGGCGAGGCGGCCGGAGCGGGCGCGCTGGCCTGGGCCTTCGCCGCCGCGGCGGCGGCCTTCTTCTCCTTCTTGGTCATCTTCTTGGCCGGAGCGGGCGCGGTCTGCGCGGCGCTGGCGGGCGCGGGGGCCTGGACGGCGCCCAGGGGCAGCATCGTCGCGGCGGCACAGAGGAACAGAATCCTGAATTTCATACATTCTCCTTGGAGGCGCAATCATCCTGGAAGCCGGGTCGCTTCCCGTCAAGAACTTTGCAAGACTCTTCAGAAGACCCTGTAGACCTGCCCCGTCTGGCGACCCTCCACGCTGCGGCTGTAGGCCAGCGCCGCGCGGGCGGCGGGCACGGCCTCGAAGCCGCGGAAGAAGGGGCCGTAATCGCCCATGGATTCCTGGAGCACATTGGGGCTCACAGCGTTGATGCGGATGCCGCGCGGCAGTTCGATGGCCGCCGCGCGCACGAACGCCTCGATGGCGCCGTTCACCATGGAGGCTGACGAGCCCGCAAGGATGGGCTGCTCGGCGAGGATGCCGCTGGTGAGGGTGATGGAGCCGCCGTCCTTCAGATGAGCGCGGGCCGCGAGCGCCAGATTCACCTGCCCCATGAGCTTGTCCGCGAGGCCGACGCCAAAGCCCGACTCCGCCATCGGAGCGGCCTCGAAGGCTTCCAGCGGCGCGAACTTCACATGGCCCGCCGCCGAGATGACCGCGTCCAGCGGGCCCAGGCCCGCGAGGGCTTGGGCCAATCCGAGGGGGTCCGTGAAGTCGAGCTTCAGATCGGCGCCCTGGCGCCCGGCCCGGATGAGGTCGTGACGCGGGCCCAGTTCCGCCGCGATGGCGCGGCCCAGCGTGCCACTCGCACCGACGAGGAGAATGCGGAGTCTCGGTTCAGCCATGGCTCGCCCCTAGTAGTGGTATTTCGTCCGCTTCGCGGCCGCCGTGTCCTTGTAGGTGGTGTGCAGAAGCTGGAAAGCCTCTCGGCTCAGCGTGGAGACGGCCTTGCTTTCGCACATGGGACTGCGCGTGAGCGCGACCACCCGCGCCAGCGTGTCCGGGACCACGGGATCGTCCGGGTGCGCCTTCGCGTGATCCAACGCGATGCGGCCGAACCATTCGATGGCGGAAGGCACCTTGGCGAAGACCGCCTGTTCCTCCGTCGCGGCCTTCGTCTCATTCGGCGTGAGGAAGGCGGGCGGATCGGGCGCGGGAATCGGATGCTTCGCCCCGTCCACCTGCCAGTAGGTGCCGTCCCCGCACCACCAGTTGTCGCGGATGGCGTCAAAGTCCGAAAGCTTCTCACCCAGGCGGAAGCCGCCGAGGCCTTCGTTGACATAGGGACGAAGACCGGGGAAAGCCATCACCAGGCGCGCCAGCGCGAATCGGCGCGCTTCCGGGTCCTGCATGGCGCAGACTTCCATGGCTTGGGTTTTCAAGGCTGGCTCCAGGGAGGGCGCCAGGGCCGTCACCTGATCCCAGCGATCAAGGAGCGTGGCGCGCAGCCACGCCACCCGCAGCAGTTCATCCCGCAGGGCAGGCGGAAGATCCGGCGTCTTCGCGGCCTCTTCGAGTTGCGTCAGGGTGAAGGAGCGGTTCAGTGTGAGGGTTTCGTCGTGGTCGAAGAGCCGCGTCGGAAGCGACGGATCGCTGCCTTGACCCACCGGGGTCGTCCCGGTGTCCATGTCGTCGCCATAGCCCACCACTTCATGCACCGCGGCGCGCATCCAGTCGTTGAGATCCGTCGCCACACCGCCTCGCTGGCGCAGCAGGCTGTTCTTCGCCCAGGTGGGCCACGGCTCCTTCAACGCGGCATCCAGGGCCGCGCGCTTGGGCGTTCCGTCCAACTCGGACAGCTTCACCTGGAGCGCGTACCAGCGGAGGGTCGGCGTCGCGGGATCGCCCGCCGGCACTTTGGCCGCCGCGGCGATCAGCTCCTTCGCCTCCAGCCCAGGTGCCGGGTTCAACGCCAGGGCCGCGACGAGCCAGGCCCTGGATCCGGTCGCCTTCCAACGATCGAAGGCGAGGCCCGGCCGTCCGGCCTTCATGCCTTCGTTCACATCCATCACATCGAGCCACGCCTGGAGATCCGCGCCCTCGAAGTGCGCATCCGAGATGTTGTTGTGCCCCTGCAGGATCACCCAACGCGCCGAATCCACGAGGGGCGCGAGGCCCTCTTTCACCGAAGCGAGCGCGTTCAGATCCTCCGCCCACAGCGCGTCCGGCTCCGAGTGATGGCGCACGAGATCCCGCAGGGAACGCAGCGCGGCGTCCACGCGTGGGTCCGCGGCGGGAAGCGGCGATTCGACTTGGCGTTGGACGGATCGCCACTGCCACATCCGGGCATTCACCGCCTCGGAGGGCGCGTCCGGCGCGAGGGCTGGCGCGAGGCTCACCTGCCGCAGGAGGCAGCGCGCCTCCAGGTAGGGCGCCCAGGCGCGCCAGGGCGAGGCCGCATCCTTCGCGATGGCGGCGAAGGCGGCCCGCGCCTCGTCGAAACGCTCGGCGTAGAAGAGCGCCGCGGCGATCTGGTAATCCCTGTCCGCCTTCAGCCACGCGGGCGCGGCGATGGGCGAGGGAATCGCGGGATGCTCCTTCGTGCTCGCGAAGACTTGGTCCTGTCCCGTGATCCACGCCTTCAAGTCCGGTCCGTCCCCGTACCTCCTCATGCGGTCCGTGAGCGTGGCCGACGCCGTGTCCAGCGCGCCTTGGGTCAAGCGGGCGTACTGGGACCACGAATCGCCTTGGGACATCGGCTGAATCTCGGGAGCTTCGTCTTTCAGCGCGCGTGACCGCGCGGCCAGCCATCGCTTGGGGTCTGGCGTCGCCCAGCCATCGGGAGGCGCGGCCTGCAGCGCCTCCTGGTCCTTGGGCGAGACGCCGAGCCCCGATAGCCAGCGGTAGGCGACGACGCGATCCTGGAAACGGAAGCCGGGACGCAGGATGCCGAGCTTGCCCGCGAGAAAGTCCTTGGGCGCGGTGTCGGGTGCGGAAGGGGCGTCGAACTCCGCCACCGTCACATCCGGTCCGCACGCGCGAACGCCGATCCAGGCGGCCGCGCCCGCGGCGAGAATGGCGGCGAGGATCCATAGCGCGCGTTTCATGGTGCGTGTTCCTCCAAGGCTTTCCGCATCGTAGTCGCGTTCCAAGCTTCGCGGGTGAAGACATAGACGCGCGGCGAGGGAGGCCTCCAGGGAAGCGGCTCCTGGAGGCAAAGGCCGAAGGCCCGGCGCGCGAGAGGGTCGCGCATCGGGCGGCGCTTGGCCAACCAGCTCCGCACCGCCCCGTCGTCCGCGCCCATGTCGAAGACCATGGGCACGGCCTCATCCACGGGCAGATTCTTGATCCAATCGTCAAAGAGGCCCCAACTCGCCAGCGCCGTCATGGAAAGCGGCATCGCCGGGTCCATGCGCGCGCGCAAGGCGCGAAGCAGGTCCGCGTAGAAGGATCGTTCGCTCAAGCGCGCGTCGAAATCCACTTGAAGACCAAGCACACCGGGACGCGCCGTGGCGAGGATCGCCGCGACGAGGTGATCCCGAAGCATGGCGGAAGGCTGGAGCGGCGGCGTCACCTCGATGCGCGTGACGGCCATGAGCTTCGCGCCGGGTGGAACGCGGAGCGGTTGAAGACGGGGACGCGCGGCCATCGCGCCACCCTTGACCTCAAGCGTTTGCGCGAGGAAGGCGACGCCCGCGCGATCCACGGGCAGCGACGATAAATCCTCCGGCCGCTCCCAGGCCCACAACATCAGAGACGGGAAGCCCTTCATGCGCGGCGAGGCCTTCGGCTCGCACCCGAGGCCGACCCAAAGCAGAAGGACGCAAGCGACGCCGAGGGCCCTCACATCCGCACGGGCAAGGTCGGAAGGAAGCGCGGGGCGCGGCGCGCTTTCGTGGCTTGCTCGAAGGCGTAGCCATAGCTGAGCAGCTTCGCCTCGCTCCAGGCGCGGCCCATGAAGGAGAGCGAGACGGGCAGCGCGCTCACGAAGCCCGCGGGGACGGTCAGATGCGGATAGCCCGCGACCGCGGCGGGCGTGGAGGCACTGAAGCCGGTGTACTCGCCGAAGACGGGATCCGTGATCCAGGCGGGCATGCCCGTGGGGCAGATGAGCGCGTCGAGCTTGTTCCCATCCATCGCCTTGTCCAGGCCTTCGGCACGCGTGAGGCGCAGGCAGTTGGCCCGGGCCTTGAGGTAGGCCTCGTCGGTCAGCGGCCCCTTCGCGGCCGCCTGCTCCACGATTTCCTGGCCGAAGAAGCGCATCTCCCGCTCCTTGTGCGCGAGGTCGAAGGCGATGAGATCCTTCAGGTCCTTAACCGCGCCGCCGCGCTTCTGGAAGTAAGCCGTGAGGTCCGTCTTGTATTCGTAAAGCAGCACGGTGAGCTCGTCGTTCTCGTAGCCGGTGGGCAGCTCCACCTCGACGAGCGTGGCGCCAAGCCGCTTGAGCGTCGCGAAGGCCGTGGCCATCACGGCGTCCAGGCCCGGGTGCTGGTTCTCGTAGTTCTTCACGATGCCGAGGCGCGCGCCCTTCAGCGCGCCCGCGTCGAGCTTTTGCGTGTAGTCGCCGAGGTGGCCCTTCGCCGCCGCCGTCGCGGCATCATCCGGATCCACGCCCGCCATGGCCGAAAGCATCAGCGCCGCGTCCCGCACGGTGCGCGCCATGGGGCCAGCCGTGTCCTGGCTGTGGGCGATGGGGATGATGCCCGAACGGCTCAGGAGGCCCAGCGTCGGTTTGAGACCGACGATGCCGCAGATGGAGGACGGACTCACGATGGAGCCATCCGTCTCCGAGCCCACGGCCGCCGCGCAGAGGTTCGCCGACACCGCCGCGCCGGAGCCCGAGCTGGAGCCGCTGCAGTTTCGGTCGAGGACATAGGGGTTGCGCGTGAGGCCGCCGCGGCCGGTCCACCCGCTGATGGAGTGCGTGGAGCGGAAGTTCGCCCACTCGCTCAAGTTCGCCTTGCCCAGCAGCACCGCGCCCGCTTCGCGCAGTTTCGCGGCCACGAAAGCATCTTGCTTTGGCGCGGGCGCGTCGTAGAGCGCCCACGAACCCGCCGTCGTGTGCATGCGATCGGCGGTGTCGAGATTGTCCTTGAGCAGGATGGGGAGGCCATGCAGCGGCCCGCGCACCTTGCCGACCTTGCGCTCCGCGTCCAGCTCCGCGGCGATCTTGATCGCGTCTGGGTTCAGCTCCAGCACGCTGTGAAGCTTCGGGTCCAGAGCTCGGATGCGCGCCTCATAGGCTTTCACCAGCGAGACGGCGCTGGCCCGGCCCGAAGCCATCGCGGCTTGAAGATCCGCGATGGTGGCTTCCTCCACGCGGAAGGCGCCCTTGGTCGTGGGCGCGGCCTTCAACGCGGCGGCCGCGCCCACGGCGAGACCCGCGCCAAGGAAGGAACGACGGTCCAGCTTCATCGGACACCTCGCGGTTTGAGGAAGGCGATTTTCAGCCTACCGCAGTTCAACCGAACGCCTTCCTTCGCGTCCAAGGGTGCAACGCCCTTCGGAGATCCGATGAAAGCCTGGACCGCCCTGCCCCTTCTTGGCCTCTCTCTCGCCCTCGCCTGCGGCGGCGGAAGCTCCAGTGGCGCATCCGCCTCGGCCAACGACCCTTGGGCGCCGGTGACGGCCGCCATCCAGGCGAACCAGAGCCAGTTCCCCAACGGAATGTGCGTCGAGGTCATGACGCCCGCGGGCGTCGTCTATTCGCAGAATTTCGGCGGCATGACGAACACCACCCTCGTCCCCGTCGCCAGCGCCTCCAAGTGGGTGTCCAGCACCGTGATTTTGCGGCTGGTGGATGCGGGCGTCTTCCCCCACGGCCTCGACACGAAGACAAGCGAGCTGCTGGTGGACGCGAACACCAGCCAGCCCTGGTCCGGCAACATGGGGAACATCACGCTCCGCGACCTGCTCAGCTTCACGAGCGGCATTCCCGGCGACGATCCCAACGCGGATGTCCAGACCCCGCTCACCTTCAGCCTCGCGGACGCGGCCCAGGCCATCTACAGCGACTATTCGGGCTCGGCGGCCGCCCCCAACAGCTACTTCTATTACGGCAACAGCCACCTCCGCGTCGCCGCGCGCATGGCCGAGATCGCCACGGGCAAGGGCTGGGCGCAGATCTTCCAGGAGCAGGTGCACGACCCGATGCAGTGGGGCGCCAGCAGCATCTTCCTCACCAACCACCCCACGGCCCAGAACCCCGACCCCGCGGGCGACCTGAGCTGCACGGGCGTGGACTACATGCGCTTCGTCGCCATGGAGCTGCGGAACGGCCAGGACAATGGCGCGGTCTTCCTCCAGCCCGCCACCTGGACCGCCCAGCGCACGGATGGCTTCGGCCCCACCACCACCATCGTCTACAGTCCGGCCGATGTGTCGCTCGGGAAGAACTACCACTACGCGCTCGGAAACTGGATCGGCACCGCGGACGGCAATCCCGAATCGGCCACCAATCCGCCCATCTGGTTCGGCAGCACCGGCACTTTCGGGTGGTGCCCCTGGGTGACGGCGGATGGAACCTACGGCGCCATCATCGAGACCAAGCAGCCCTCCAATGGCCAAGGCGGCCCGTCGGAAACCTTGAAGGGCGTCCTCGATCCGCTGATCCGCCAAGCGCTGGCCCAGAATCCGCCCGTGATCCGGACAGTGCCCTGATGGCACTCAGGGCTTTCGGCTCTCGGCTTTAGGCTTTTGCTGGCGCCGACCCATCGGGTCGCTACGCATCGGCCTGCATCCTGGCGCGCCTCGCCCAGCGAAAGCCCAGAGCCGAAAGCCTCAGATCACGGCTTGCAGTCTTCGCAGGGCTTGTAGCCCGCCTGCACGGCTTCCTCGCGGCGGGTGAAGGACACCTTCGCGTCGGCCTTGATGTCCGCCACATGGGCGCAGTCGGCGCGATGGAAGGTCTTGGTGGCGGAATCGCCCACGAGACCCTTCTCCTTGGGGTGGTGGCGATGATGCTTGGCGGGAGCGACCTTCGCCGCGGACGGAGCGGGCGCGGCGGGCGCGGGCTCCTGCGCGGCGAGCATCGCAGGAACGGCCAGCATGAGTCCGAGGGTGCGGAGTTTATACATGGGATCTCCGGGATGAGATCGCCAGTGTACGGCCAAGTCAGCCGTTGAGGGAGGCTTCCAGCGCGTCCGCATGGATGGCGGCCAACTCGGCGGCTTCGGCGTCCAGCACTGGCGCGCCGTCCACGCTGAGGGCGACGCGCTTGCCGCCGGTCACGCCGATCTTGGCGAGCGGCACGCGATGGGTGGCGCAGAGGGTGCGCAGCGCGTCCTCGCCATCCGGCGCGACGCTGACGACGATGCGGCCCGCGCTTTCGCCGAAGAGGAGGCTATCCAGGCGCAGCGCGCCCTTCTGCAGCATGAGCTGGCAGCCCATCCCTCCACCGAAAGCCGATTCCAGCGCGGCGACGAGAAGCCCGCCCTCGCTCGTGTCGTGGGCGCTGCGGATGAGGCCGAGGCGGATGCCCTCCCGCACGGCCTGCATGAGGCGCAGCTCCTCGTCGAGGCGCAACTCGGGGCAGGCGCCCTCGACCTTGCCCGTGCGCAGCTTGAGGTATTCGCTGCCGCCCAGCTCATCCCGCGTCTCGCCCATGAGGAAGACGCCGTCGAAGGCCGCGCGGAAGCCGGAACCGCAAAAGCGGTTGCCCGCGCCGCTGAGGGCCTTCGCTTCGGGCCTGTCAGTGTCTACGAGCGCGGTGACATCCTCGATGAGCCCCACCGCGCCGATCATGGGCGTGGGGAAGATGCTGACGCCATCCGTGTCGTTGTAGAGGCTCACATTGCCGCTGACGATGGGCACATTGAGCGCGAGGCAGGCCTGGCGGATGCCGAGGCAGCCCTGCTCGAAGGTCCACATGTTCTCGGGCTTCTCCGGATTGCCATAGTTGAGGCAGTCCGTGAGGCCGATGGGCTCGGCGCCGACGCAGGAGACATTGCGGCAGGCTTCGACCACCGCGTGGGCCGCGCCCCAGAAGGGATCGAGGTAGGCGAAGCGGCCGTTGCAGTCGCTCTTCACGGCGACGGCCTTGCCGGTGTCCTTGCCCTGCTCGTCCTTCACGCGGATGAGCCCGGCGTCGCCGCGCCCCTGCTGGAGCAGCGTGTTGGAGCGCACCGTGCCGTCGTACTGCTCGAAGATCCACCGCTTGCTCGCGATGGTGGGCGCGGCGAGAAGCTTGCGGAGCGTGAGCTCGACTTCGTTCGCCTTGAGATCGGAAGGCATCGGCGCGGCGTTGACCGCGTCGAGGTAGGCCGGGCGCTGGCGCGGGCGGTCGTACTTGGGCGCCGCGTCCGCGAGGGGCTGGATGGGCAGATCAATGACCGTCTCGCCGTGCCATTTGCCGATGAAGCGGCCCGAGTCCGTCACCTCGCCCACGACCACGGCGTCCAGACCCCACTTGTGGAGCACGCGGATCACATCGGGCTCATGGCCGGGCTTCGCGACGAGCAGCATGCGTTCCTGGCTTTCGCTGAGCATCAGTTCGAAGGGCGTCATGCCCTCTTCGCGCATGGGCACCTGGTCCAGGTCCAGACGCAGGCCCGTGCCCGCGCGGCTCGCCATCTCGAAGCTGCTGGAGGTCAGCCCCGCGGCGCCCATGTCCTGGATGCCGATGACCCAATCCGTGGCGAAGATTTCGAGGCAGGCCTCCAGCAGCAGCTTCTCCACGAAGGGGTCGCCCACCTGCACCGTCGGGCGCTTCTCCTCGCTGCCTTCGCCGAATTCAGCCGACGCCATGGACGCGCCGTGGATGCCATCGCGGCCCGTCTTGGAGCCGATGTACATGACCTTGTTGCCGACGCCCGAGGCGTAGCCGCGGAAGATCTTGTCGTCGCGCAGCACCCCCAGCGTGAACGCGTTCACGAGGATGTTGCCGTTGTAGCAGGCGTCGAAGGCCGCGTCGCCGCCCAGCATGGGGATGCCCATGCAGTTGCCGTAGAAGCTGATGCCCGCGGCCACGCCCTTGACGAGGCCTTTCATGCGCGGCGCGTCCAGCTCTCCGAAGCGCAACGAGTTGAGGTTCGCGAGCGGGCGCGCGCCCATGGTGAACACATCGCGCAGGATGCCGCCCACGCCCGTGGCCGCGCCCTGGTGGGGCTCGATGAAGCTCGGGTGGTTGTGGCTCTCCATCTTGAAGGCCACGGCCCAGCCGTCGCCGATGTCCACCACGCCCGCGTTCTCGCCAGGCCCTTGCAGCACGCGCGGGCCTTCGGTGGGCAAGTTCTTCAGGTGGATGCGGCTGGACTTGTAGGAGCAATGTTCGCTCCACATCGCCGAGAAGATGCCGATCTCCGGATAGGTCGGCGTGCGCCCGTCCAGCAGCCGCAGCACCACCTGCCACTCGTCCTTCGACAGGCCCAAGGACAGGGCCAAATCTTCGTTGACGACCGGATCGGCGGCGACAGGCATGGGGCGCTCCAGAACCCTAAGTTTATCGCGGCATTTCCGCGATTTCGCCTGTCTTTACAGGGCGCCAAGCCTTAAACTGGAGGCTTGGGCCGGAGCCCGTCCATGCCTGTGTCGAACCCCAAGACCTTGCTCGTCTACAGCGCGCCCCGCAGCGGCTTTGGGGACGAGTGGATGACCTTCCTGCCCATCGGGCTGGGCTTCCTGCAGGCTATGCTCAAGACGAAGGGCCACGCCTGCAAGCTTGCGAACCTGTCGGGCAAGACGCGCAAGCAGGTGATCGAATACTTCAAGGCCCAGCAACCCGCCGTCATCGGCGTCTCCATGTTCACCTTCAACCGCAAGCGCAGCTACGAGCTGCTGCGCATGGCGCGGCAGGCATGTCCGAACACCGTGCTGCTGGCGGGCGGGCCGCATCCGACGCACCTGGCTCAGGAAGTCTTCGAGGACTGCCCCGAACTGGACGCCATCGTGAAGGGCGAGGGCGAGCCGATCCTGCTGGGCATCCTAGATCGCCTCAAGACCGCGCCCGGCACGGATCTCTGGAAGCGCACGCCGGGCCTCATCCTGAAAGTTGACGAGACGCCGAGCCAGCCCGTGCTCGAAGACTTGGATGTCATGGGCGCGCCCATCGAGCACTTCGACGCGGACTTCCTGGATGACATCGGCCAGATGGCCTACCTCTCCACTTCGCGCGGCTGTCCGGCCACCTGCAACTTCTGCAACACGCCGGAATTCTGGGGCTCTTCCGTGCGCTTCCGCGGACCCGAGGCGGTGCTGCGCGAGATGAAGCTGCTGCGCGAGCGGCACGGCCTCACCTACTACAGCTTCCGCGACGACACCTTCACCGCGAACCGCGACCGCATCCTGACCTTGATGAAGCTCATCCAGGGCTCAGCCATGCACCCGCTCTGGAACTGCCAAAGCCGCGTGAACCTCGTGGACGAGGACCGGCTCGTGGCCATGAAGCGCGCGGGCTGCGAGTTCATGCAGTTCGGCGTGGAGCACGGCAGCGAGCGCGTGCTGCTCCTGCTCGACAAGGGCACCAACATGAAGCAGGTGCGCCGCGCGCTGGAGCTGGTGCGGAAGATCGGCATGAACATCGGCATGTACCTCATCACCGGCATTCCCGGCGAGACCTGGGAGGACATCGAGCTCACCGCCCAGCTCATGCGCGACACGCGCCCCCACGATGTGCAGCTTTCGCCGCTCGCGCTCTATCCCGGCACGCGCATGTACGACCGCTACAAGGCTGAGGGCCGCATCCGCCGCGACTTCTACCGGGAGAGCGGCGACGCGGAGATCTTCGCCCGGCAGGACGGCCACACCGAGAAGGCCCTGCGCTTCCTCTACGACGAGGCGCAGAAGGTGAAGGCCACGGCCCGCTACACGCCCGCCGAATTCGCCGAGCAGAAGAAGCTCCTGGGCTTCTGCGCCACCACCAACATCCTTTGTGGCGAAGCGGCGGAGGAGACGGGCTGCTTCAACGAAGCGCGAGCCGAGTACGACGAGATCATCGCGAAAGAGCCTGGCAACTTCTGGGGCTTCATGAAGCGCGCCCTGCTTTCCGAAAAACTGGAGCGCATGACGGACGCGAAGGCCGACCTCGAAGAGGCCCTCGCCCTCGCCCCCGGCAACCCCGAAGCCACCGAGCTGGCGGGCCTCTGGGGCCTGAAGCTCACGAAGCAGCGCGTCGCCAAACCCGCCCACGGCCCCACCGCCGTGATGAAGGGCGCGGAGACCTATCTCAAGGGGCTTTAGGCTTTCGGCTTTGGGCTCTTGCTAGCGCCGACCCATGTCGGTCGAGATCTGCGAAAGTCCAAAGCCAAACGCCGAAAGGTTTAGTCCACGCGGATGTTCGGGCTCTTCTCGAAGATCATCAGCACGAGCCGTTCGAGCTGATCCACGAGCAGGAAGCGCAGATCCCGGTCCAGCGGTTCGCCGGGCCCAGGCGGGCCGCCCGCATTGCCTTTGAGGACGAAGAAGAAGCCTTTGCGGTTCAGCGAGGCGACGCGCTTCCAGGCCAGGCGCCCCGCGCCGAGCCTGCGGGCGAGCCCGGTCGGCAAGGCGAAGTTCTCCACCGCGATGCCGACGGGATCGAGCGTCACTTGCGTGCCTTCCACCAGCAGCAGGAAGAGGAGGCTGACGAGCAGCAGCGCGCCCGCCAGCGCGGCGACGGCGAAGGACGCGACGAGGAGCGTCCACAGCAGGGCCGTGGGCTCGTCCCCGGCCCGGGACACATGGAGCGCGAGGCGCAGGCCCGGCACGCGGTGGACCACATCGGTGATGGCCCGCACGCCCGCGAGCCAGCTCCCCGCGAAGATGAGGAAGGCCATGACGCGCTGAGTGGTCGAGGCCCGGAAGACGAGCGGCGTGCCCAGTTCCGTCACGCCTGCTCCAGCTCGCGCAGGATCGCTTCCGCCGCCGCGGCCGGGTTCGCGGCGCCGGTGATGGGGCGGCCCACGACGATCCAGGTCGCGCCTTCCTTCACCGCCGTGGCCGGGTCCATGACGCGCGCCTGATCCTGGGCCGCGCTGCCCTTGGGGCGGATGCCGGGGCAGAGGCGGCGGAAGTGGTCGCCGCACACTTCGCCGATGCGCCGCGCCTCCCACGCGCTGCACACCACGCCATCACAGCCATGCTCTTCCGCCAGTTCGGCGAGATCGAGCGCCTTATCGGAAGGATCGCCCGCGTGGCCGAGCCGCGCCCACTCTTCGCGCCCCAGCGAAGTGAGCACCGTGACGGCCAGCAATTCCGTGCGCCCGCCCTGCTCCCGGTGACGGCGCACCGCCTGGGACGCGGCCTCGATCATGGCGGGTCCGCCCTGGGCGTGGATGTTCACGAGGGCCGGGTCCAGCGGCAGCACCGCCTCCAGCGCCTTGCGGACCGTGGTGGGGATGTCGTGGAATTTGAGATCGAGGAAGACCGGCGCGCGCTTCTGCAACTCCCGGATGAAGCCGGGGCCTTCCGAGCAGAACAATTCCAGCCCGACTTTCAGCATTCCCGCGAAGGGCGCGACGCGATCCGCCATGGCGAGGGCTTCCGTCCCGGTGGGCAGATCCAGCGCCACCACCAACCGATCCTTGGGCTTCACGATCGCGCCTTCCATGTCCCCACCTTGAATTTTCCCGTGTCCATCCCGGTCCCGGAGGATCATTCTGACCGGAAAGCCCCGGAGCCGCCGATGCTGATGCCGCCGCCCCAAGCCCCACCCGTCGTCTCGACGCCGAGTCCCACGCCCGCCCAGCGGCCCACCTACGCATCCGCCGAAGCCGCCCTCCTCGCCGCGCTGGACGCGGACTCCAGCCTGCCGCCTTCGCCCCGCCTCGCGAACGGCGCGAAGGCCTACGCCTGGCTGCGCGAAGCCGCCGCGTGGAAGCCTGGCGCGCCCGCGCCCCGCGATCCCTTCGCCAAAGGAAGCCGCGACGCGAAAGAAGCCGCGGCCCTGCGGGCCTTCCTCGCCTCGGGCCAAGGCGCGGCGGACCTTCCGCTGGAGTTGGCCGGAAGCCGTCTCCTGCTATGGACCTGGATGCGCGATCGGGACCGCCACGCGCCGCTTCCCAAAGAAGAATGCGCCCGCATCGAAGATCGCCTGTTGAAGGACAGTCCCGACATGATCCAAGGTTGGGCGCTGCGCCACGCGCTCTGCTTCGCCATCGCCGAAAACAACGACGCTCGCTTCGCGGCGCTGAAGGCGGAGAAGGGATCAGACTTCCCCAACCTCTTCGGCGGCGTTCAGAACCTGCTCGGCCTGCTCGGCGGGCCAAGCCCGCTCTTCCGGCTCTGGAGCCTGCCGGACCTCCGCTACCGCGACCTCACCTTGAGCATGCTCGGCGCGAGGCGCGTGTGGATCTGCCCGCCCGGCCCCGCCGTGCCCGCGGGCGCCGCGTGGATCATCCCCTCCGACACCGGCGAACAAAGCGATCGCGAGGCCGAGTTGAGCCCCGGCATGAAGGCCGAGGCGCAGGCGCTCATCACCCAACTCCACGGCCAGCGAGCCTGGTTCGCCGCGTCCCGCGAGGAATGGGAAGCCACGGGCCTCGCGTGGTTCCCCATCCTCATCGAACTGGACGAACACGGGAACCTCACCTCCGTGCGCATGGGCGACGCGGCGCCGTGATCATCCGGTAACAGGCCGGGCTACGGGCTACGCAGTTGGGCTCGGCCACGGCTTGCTGATCGTCAGCCTACGAATTTGGATCTTCCAATTCGTAGGCTGACGATGCGCATCGATAGGTCGGGGCCAGCCGCGTAGCCCGTAGACCGAAGCCTGGCAGCCCGGCCTCACCCGATTCCCGCTGCCTGGAGCAGGCCCACCAGCGAGCCCCACACGAGCTGGGACCAGTACTGGAAGCCGCGGCGAATGGGAGCTTGGGTGTAGCTGGCGTGGAGCCGGTCCTTCAGCATCGGGTAGTTGCCATCCGGGTCCAGCACGGCCGCCTTCACGGGGCTGTCGAAGCGGTAAGTGATCCAGCGGTCCTCGCCATCCCAGGTGATGCGGCGCTCGTCGTTGTTCTCCAGGCGCACCCAGAGCGTGATGGGCTCGCGGATGTCGCCCTTGCGCTCCAGCGTGAGGAAGCCCGTGCGCCCCGGCGAGGCGGGCTGCGGCGCGGCGAAGACCATCTTGCCGTCCTTCTCCATCCATCCGCCTTCGGTCACATCCCCGCTGCCCACCTGGGCGATGCGGTAGTCGAGGATGCCGGTGCCCTCCACGAAGTCCTGCCAGAACTTCGTCAAGTCGCGGCCGGAGACGCGCTCGGCGATGCGCTTGAAATCGTTCCGGCTCACATGCTTGAAGGCCATCTCCTTCGTGTAGGCCTTCATCACCTGATCCATCACGGGCTTGCCCAGCATCGCTTCGAGCTGGTTCAGCACCATCACCGGCTTGCCGTAGGCGGTGACGACATAGGCGAGGCTTGATTCGACTTCGTACCCTTTGCGCGAAAGCGGATCACTGGAGGGGTCCGCCCAGTATTCGCCCCATTCGCCCGCGTCCGTCGGCACGAAGAGGCGGCGCGAGCCCAGCAGTGCGTGGTAGCTCTGGTCCATCGCCTTCGCGGTGAACCAACTGTTGAAGCCTTCGTCCAGCCAGGGCTCATCCACCTCGTTGCTGGCGAGCATGCCGTAGAAGTACTGGTGGCCGAACTCGTGGACTGCCGTCACCTCCGGCGCGAAGCGGAAATCGAAGGGATCGAAACTGGGCATGCCCGCGGTGATGAGCGTCGGATACTCCATGCCATCCGCGCCACTGGCGTCCTTGGGCGGATCCACCACCGTCAGCACCGGATAGGGATAGGGGTAGAACCACTCGCCGGACCAGCGCAGGCCCGCTTCCACGGCCTTCTTGAGCCGCGGCAGCAGGTTCACATCCTCCGGCTCGTAGTAGTAGCGGACCTCCACGCCGCGGTAGGTCTCCACATCCAGCGCCCAGGCGATGGCGAATTTGGCCGCGAAGGAGAAGTCGTGGACATCCTCCGCGTGGGCCTTGTAGATCTCGCGCTTGTCGTCCTTCGGGTCCGGCCACACATCTCTCACCGCGCCGGACTTCGGGTCTTTGTAGTCAATCCCCTGCCCCACGCTCGCGATGCGCATGCCGATGGGCGCGTTGATCTCCACATCGTAGACGCCGAAGTCGGAGAAGAATTCCGTGTTGCCGTGGTAGGCGTCGCAGTGCCAAGTGGAGCCCAACAGCACGCCGATCTTGGGGAACCACTGGGCGCCCATGAGGAAACTGGAATGGGCCGGGTCGGAGCCGCCCGCCCACCCGCTGCGCGCGAAGACGCGCGGGAAGCGGCTGTTCCAGGCGATGTCGAGCGCGATCGTCTCGCCGGGCGCCACGGGCCGCGGCAGCTTCACCCACCACACCGTCTCGTCTTCGCCCGAATGGCCTTCCAGCGTCCGCCCGTCCAGCTTCACCGAGAGCATCTGGCAGTAGCCCCAGGAGCCGGGCTGGCTCTCCGGTCCCTGACCGTCATTGCGAAGATGGCCGCCGGATTCTTTCATGAAGATCGAGGACGGCCCCTTGAACGCGTTGAGGTACAGATGCAGCGGCACCTCGCTCACCACTTCCGTGCCCGGGTTGCGCCAAGTGAGCCGCTCCGTGCCCGACAGCGCCTTCTCCGGCCAGTCCAGCTTCGCCTGGATCTTGTAGCTGACGATGCGCGGCGAGAGCGGCTTGTCGAACCAGTGCTCCGGCGTCCGCGCCGAGAGCGCGCACAGAGCCGCGCCCAGCAGCGCGGCGGACACGAGACGCAGGCGACGGAAGCCCATGACCACTCCAGGAAGGCCCTCCCAGCCTAACGCTTTCGCCTTGTCCCAGGGCGCCCCCGTTGCTACACTAATCCTTCCGGCGCGGGGTGGAGCAGTCCGGTAGCTCGTCGGGCTCATAACCCGAAGGTCGCAGGTTCAAATCCTGCCCCCGCTACCAAATGAGGGGTCCGACCTGTTCGGGCCCTTTTTATTGCCCGAAGGAGAACAGCAGGCAGGATTTGAACCTGCGAGTGGGATGCCGGAGACCGTCCAGTGGACGGTCGGGAGGCAGACCGGACCCAGTTCAAATCGCGATGGTGTGAGTCGGAATTATGGGCGGTTCGTGGTCCGGATCGCCTCACTCTCCCAAACACAACCCCACGCGATGCCCTGATCCTCTGCCGGTCGTGGTGAAGCCGTCGCTGCTTTCTTCCACGCGGTCGGCGGGGCTGGGCAGCGCGTCCCAGCCGAGGACCTGAGCGAGGGCGCGGTGGGCGTCGTCGTAGCGATAGGCGCGCGTGCCCGCGACGGTGCGGACGCGGAGGGTCCAGACGCCGCGCTCGATGGCGATGGAAAGATTCAGCACGCGCGCGCCGAACGCTCGTTCCACCGCGGCCGCGCTCCACGCCCGCACCCAGGGATCGGCGCTGGACGCGCCATGGCGCGGGCAGGGTGTGACGGTCGTGTCGCCGTTGCCCCAGACGGCGTTCGGCGAGAGTGGCTCGCCGCCGCAATGGGCCGTCCACTGATGCGGCCCTGGCTCCCGCGCCGCTTGAAGGACGCGCGTCCAGGCCGCGTCGTCGAACGCCGCATCCACGCCGCCGGATGCGGGAAGCGCGTGAAAGGGATCGGTCCAATCCAGCCGGGGGCCGAGGCCGATGAACCAGGCGCAGTGGGTGTTGTCGCACACATCCGCATCCAAGTGCCGAGGACCTTGGGCGAGGAAGCGAATGACGGCCGCACCCAACTGTTCCTTGAGGCCGGCGCTGCCGTGCGGCAATTCGCCCGCCACGACGCCCGCGACATAGTCCTTCAGCGCGAGTGTCGCGATGAGCCGCAGCGATCCGCGCGGACCGGCTTGCACAGTCAGTTTTCCGAAGAAGCTCCGACGCGCGCCGGACGGGCCTGAACGGACTTCGAGCAGGCCCGGCCCGACGGCGTCTCCCGCGTGAAGCGCCCGCGCGCCGCCGGGTCCGAGGAAGCCGTCATCCATCGTCGCGGGCGAGGGACCAGCGTTCAGGACTTCCCATCGCGAAGAAGGCACGAGGTCGAAGAGCCGCACGCGCACGGGCCGCGCTTCCACTTCCGCGACGGTCCGTGGCCCGCGAACGCGCGCGGCATGGGTCTCGTTCCAGGGCCGCAGGCGCGCCACCGTTTCCGCCATGGCCGCGGCGGCTTCGCGCCCGGTGCCCGGCTCCAGCCGCGCGAGGATCGCCCATCCGGAATCATCCACCGCCAGCGCGAGGCCGCAGGTGTGGAGCAGGTCGCCATCGGAGGAAGGCACCGTGCCGGTCTTGGCCCAGTAACCGCGCTGACCCAAGCCCTTCGCCGTGCCATCGAGTCCCGACTCCCGCAGGCCTTCCAGCACTTCCGCGCGGATCGCCTCACCCTCCAACCACGGCGTGCGCGTCAAGCGCGCGTAGGCCGCGAGCAGATCGGAGGGGCGGATGCGAAGAGGGCCGTCAATGCCCGGAAGTCCAATGGCCTCTTCCGGCGAACGCGGGTCGCGGGTGAAGCCCGCCGCGTGAAGGGACGCGCTCAGCGCGGGGATGGGCGTGGCTTCGGCGAGGTCGCGGAAGTAGGTGTTGCAGGATAGCGCGAGCGCGCGGACGAGCCCCAGGTCGCCGTGACCCGAAGGCCGCCAGCATCCGGAGCCCGCGTCGCAGCGGAAGCGAGGCGAGGGCGCGCCTGGATGCGTCTCCGCCCAGGCCTTCGCCACGAAGGGTTTTTGCAGCGAACCCACGGCGATGGGCGCGTCCAAAGAAGCGCCGCGCGTCATCACGCCCGAGGCATCTCGGACCCATAGCTGCAACCGAGGCGATTGAGCGCGCGCGCTGGCCAGCGAAAGGACGCACGCGCAGAGGGCGATTCCCCACCTGCGCGCGCGCGTCGTCACGGCTTGCCGCCGAAGACGACCCGTTCGGTCCACCCGTTCGGAGTCCGCCGCCGCTCCACCTGGAGGGAAGTCGTCTCGGGCATCCAACCGAGCAGGCCGAGGACGCGATCCGACAGAGGCCGCACCTGCTCCGGTTGAGCTGGGCCTTCCGTCTTGGCCCAGCGCGGCGCTTCGGCGCGAGCGGCTTCAAGATCCACCTGGGCCCAACGGAGCAGATCCTTGTCCATCCGTGGTTCGGGCGCGTCTTTCAGATCCGCGGCGGAGGTCGCGATCCAAAGGATCTCGCCTTCGCGCTTGAAGGCCAGCGCTGGTAGGCCCGGCCCGACCTGAATCTCCTTCGCGTCACCGACCTTCACGAGCGCGGCGCGTCCCGCGCGCCGCGCGGCGGTGGCTCGGCAGGCCTCCATGAAGGCGTCATCCTGCGCCGACGGCCATGGCAGCGCCATGCGTCGCGCGCCGTTCCGACCGACCCAATAGCCCCAGCTCGACACCGGATGCGCGGCCAGCAAGGCCTTCCACGGCGCGAGATCGCCTAGTTCGAAGGCGGGTCCGCCCGCGCTCACCAGCGGCTTGGTGAAGTCTTCCGTGTAGGCGTCGTGACTGGCCTTGCCCGCGTCCGGCAGCGGCGCGAGGGCGCGCACGGGAAGATCCGCCGGAGCGGGGATGGGTTCCAGCAGACACCGGCGGAAGGCGGCCCAGAAGGTCGCGCCATCCGCTTCCCATCCTGCCGCCGCCGCGCCGGGCGCGGCAAAGGTGAACACGCCGGGGCGGTTGTCGCTTGAGCCTTCGCGCACCTCGACGAGATGGCCGCTCTCACTGCGGAGCGCGGTGTGGAGATGGCCCTGCTCCGGCCCTTGGGCGAAGAGGAACTCGCGGCGGAAGTAGCGGTCCTTCCGCAGCGCGTCCAAATCCAAATCCATCGCGATGAGGCCGGGCATGGGCGCGTCGAAGCCCGCGCCGCTCTGAAGTTCATCCAGCGACAGCTTCAACGCGCGTTCGCTTGTGGCGAGGATGAGGTGGCCGCCGCTCCGCGCCCAGGCAAGGCCCATGCGGCGATCGGGGTCCGCGTTTTCATCCGCTGCGCCTTTGGCGACGAAGGCGTAGGTGACGCCCTTGTAGACGCGAGGGCTGCCAGTCTTGAGCGGAACCGGCACCTTCGCCAGCGGCGTGTCCACCACAAGCACCGCTTCGAGATGCCCGACCTGGAGCAGCGCGAGGCCCACGGCGGTGGGCTGGAGCGCGCGGATCTGATCCCAGGTCCAGGGCAGATCCTTGGACAACCGCGACCACTGATCTTCGAGCTTGGAGCCCACTTGCGTCTTGCGCCAGGCGGCGACGACGGGATCATCCTCCGCTACCGCGCCGGTGAGGAAGGCGCGGTAGCCGCTGCCCAGCGCCGCATCGAAGGCGGAGGGATCGGGAATGATCACGCGCACTGGCGCGGGCGGCAGGGGCAGCGACGGCGTCGCGGCGGAGACGAGGACCGCGCAAGCGGCGAGCAGGAGGGAGCGTTTCATCGGGCACCTTCCTTCTGCAGCGCCGTCGCGAGCATGGACCAGGTGAGGTCGCGAGGCCGGATGGGCGCGGGGCGGCCATCCACCAGCCGGAACCCCTCCGCCTTGGCGGCGGGCGTCACCAGCTCCGCGCGCAGAGCTTTCACACCGGGCGCGCGCCGGTCCGAAAGCGCCTTGAAGGCGGATTGGAGCGCGCCTTCGTCGCCGTTCTCAAACGCGATGTGGGCGAGATCCGACAGCGCCGCGTTGATGTCGGTGGAGCGATACCTCCGCCGCGCGAGCAGGCGGGCGAGATCCTCCGCCTGGGCTCCCTTCAGGGCCGTTCGCGCCGCGCGAGCGGAGCGCGGCAACAGCCCGCGCGCCGCGCGGAGATCCAGGATGGTCGTGTCGGCGCTCCGCGCCTCTCCAAGCGCGAGGCGCGCGCGATCGAGCGCCTCTTGCGCGGCGGGCGAGAGACTCCGCAACGCCGCGCGAGCGGCGAGCTCATCCATGGGCTGGGCCTCCAGATGCGAGGCGAGGTAGGCGGCGGCCTGATCGGCCTTGCCCTGCCAGGCCGGAAGCGCGCCGCGCCACGCGGCGGGAGCGGCAACCCCGCCCGCCGCGCCCAGCTTGCGCCAGGCGTCGAAGGCGCGGAGGTCTTCCTCCTTGCCCCAGGCCGACACGCGCCGATCCGCGAAGAGGACGAGGGCCGCTTGTTCCGGCTGGTGCAGCGCCGCGAAGACGCGGGCGCGAACCAGCGCGTCCGCGCATCCGGGCGTCGCGGGCCAGCGCTCCAACCAGTGCGGCGCTTCGGAAGGCAGCGTGGCCGCGAGCGTGGTGGCCAGCGCGCCGACCTGCTCCGGCGCCACATCGCCCCGGAACCAGGCTTCATCCAGTTCCTTCGCGAGCGCGGGACGATCCGCTTCCGGCGCCAGCTCGAAGGCCAGTTGCCACGCGCCGATGGGGACGGAGCCAGCCGCGCGGCGGGCCTTGAGCAGGTCGCGGAAGCGCGCTTCGACTTCAGCGGAGGCTTTGGCTTCCTGGAAGGGCGCGCGCCAGGCGCGGAGGCGAGCCACGAGGGCGTCGTCATCCGGCCTGGGCGCGTCCTCCGTCGGCGCCGGAGCGTCGCCGTCCTCGCCATCCTCCGGCGTCGCATCCGTCACGACCGGAGCCACGCGGAACGCGAGGGCGGAATCCTGCTTCAGTTCCGCGACCATGCCCTCGACGAGCGCGAGCGCGGCGGGGGTTTCCTTGCGCGCCAAGCGCACGCGTACCGCGAGCAGGCGGTCGTCCTCATCTTTCATCTCAAGGCGCGCGAAGAACCGCGCGGGATCGGAGCCTGGCGCGAGGGCCTGTTCCAGCGCGGCCACCGCGCCGACGCGATCCGAATCCTGCTTATTCAGCCACGCCGCGGCGTGAGGCCACACGCTCCCTAACTTGGCGAGAGACGAAGCCCGCGGCAAGGGAGCGGCGCCTTGAGCCCACAGCTCCTCCACCCAGCGACGAATCTGGGCGGCGCTCAACTGGGATTCGCGCTGACGACACCGAAGGCCGAGCGCCGCGCGGAAACCCACCTCGTCATCCGTGTGGAAGCGCGAGGCGGCGGCGGGCTGGCGATCCTGGAAATAGGCCAGGAGCGCCGGGGGCACGGGCACGGCGGGGTCCATCGCGTCCAAGGGTGACGGCAGGTTCCAGTCTTCGGCGTGGGAGGCGAACCATCGGAACGACGCCTCGTCCAGGGTCTTCTGCTCCGCGCGAATGGCGTCTCTCAGGGTCGAGGCCGCTTGATCCTTCTGGCCGCTCGCGAGAAGCAGCGCGATCCGCTCCGCCAGACGCGCGCGGTCCTTGGTCGAGGTGGGATGGGCCGCGTCAATCTCCTGGGCCAGCGGCACATCGCCCATGGCCTTCGCGAGCCGGATGGCGAGCGCCACGCGGCCTCCTTCGCCGCCCCGTTGAGGCGACTCCAGCGGCAGGTAGGGCGCGGTTCGATCGCCTTGGCGGTAGCGCGCGAGCGCTTCAAGCACGAACCAGGCGTCGCCGGGGCGATCGCCCCACAACGCGCCCGGGAGGCGACCCGCGTCCACGCCGGTCCCGATCACACGGTCATCGCCAACCTCCATCAGGTCGCCCTTCGCGTCCTTGCGGAGCGCGAATTCCGGCCACACCCAGCGGCTGTCGTGGCCCAACACCTCGCCCACGGTGCGGGGGCCTCGGAGCTTGGCGATGAGCGGATCCGCCGCCGCGCCGGGCGCGTTCTGGAGCAAGCGCGTGAGGGCCGCGGTGACGGCTTCGGCGGTGGCGCGACGGGCGATCAGCACGGGATCCTTCGACGCCGCCGGTTCCCAAATTCGGAACCATGCGACGCGGCCATCCTGCGGAAGCAGCGCGACGAGGGTCGCCGCGTTCCAACCCCGCGCCGCGAGCACCCAAGCGCGGTCCCAGTGGTAGCGGTCCGTCATCAGGCGCGCCAGGAGCGGCGCGGTTTCGGGATGCTTCGCCGCGGCGGCGGCCCAGGCTTCGAGTGCCTCCGGCGTGTCGAGCCAAGTGGGCCACGCGAGCCGCGCGGAATTGCCATCCAGCGGCGTGGGACCTTCCACTTCCGTGAGCAATTCCTGAAAGCGCGGTTGCAGGTAGGCGTAGAGCGCTTCGCCTTCATCGCGCCGCGCGAGGTCTTGGCACCAGAGGCGGCCCAGATCGGGCTCCAGGAAGATCCAGCGGCCTTCTGGATCGTGACCCAAGCGCGCCGCGCCGACGGCTTCGGCGAGGGCGACCGGGGCCGCGCCCTGCCAGGGACCGGGATGCGCGGCGAGGTAGCGTTGACCCAGCGCGAGACGCATCTGATCTTCAAGCCCAGCGCCCGTCACGAAAGGCCACCAGCGCTGGAGCGACGCGTCACTCCCGATCTGGCTCAGAACGAAGGCGCGGGCGGTTTCCCTCCACTCCACGCGCCCCTGCTGGCGGAGGACGCCCGCCGCGGTGTCGAGGAACCCCTCCCGATCCGCCGCGTGCTGAAGCAGCCGCGGGAACTGGTTGACGAGCAGCGCCAAGCGGCATTGATCGTCGTTGGACAATTCATCATCCAGATCGCGGATGTCCTTGCGCGTGGACCCGAGCTGGAGCGCGAGGTCGGGATGGCCTTGGCTCATCAAGCGCCCGATGGCGCGTCCGGTCCGGGAGCGGATGCCGTCCCGCGTCGCGCGCGAGGCGCGCGCGAAGGCCTGGAGCGCGGCCTGCTCGGTGGTGAAGGCCTTGGCGGAATCGCCCGCCTGGCTGTAGAGGCCGCTGCGCCATCCGGCGACGCCTTCATCGGCGGGGCGCGCCTTGGCCCAGCCCGCGAGGTAGTCGGCCGCTTCTTCCACGCGACCCGCGCGGACGAGCAGATCCGCCGCTTCGCGCCAGAGCAGCTCTTCCTCGGGGCGGATGGCGACGGCCGTTTTCGCGGCCGCGATGGCGCCTTCCACATCGTGCATGTCGCGGCGGATGTCCCGCACGGCGACCGCCCAGCGCACATCGCGCGGGCTCCGCTCCTGCTGCTTCTCGAAGAAGGCGAGGAGCTTCGGTTCCGTGCCGCTCGCGCGCGTGGCGCGGGCTGCCTCCTGGATCCAGTCCCTTCCCGTGCGGCGGTTCAGCGCCTCGAT
This sequence comes from uncultured Solibacteraceae bacterium, assembly GCA_964472275.1. Taxonomy (GTDB): domain Bacteria; phylum Acidobacteriota; class Holophagae; order Holophagales; family Holophagaceae; genus JAFDVN01. Next base: position 50,782 of record CAYYJN010000004.1, on the reverse strand, counting down.
CCAGAGCGGCAATGCCCGGTCGGGAACATGCTCCAGCTCCGCGCCCTGGGCGAGCTGGTGATAGAGATCGGGCGCGAGGTCCGGCGCGAGCTTCGCCTTCTGCGCCTCAATGAGCGGCGCGGCGTCCCACTGGGCGTTCTCGCGCCAGGACAATCGCGCGAGCAGTCGCGCGGCCGCGAGGCGATGGGCGTCGTCGAGGCTGGGCTCGGCCAGCAGTTGGGTGACGGCCTTGCGGGCGCGGGGAAGGTCGGAAGCGGCGAGGGAGTCCTGGGTGAGCTGTTCCAGCAGCGCTTCCCGGTGGCCCGGGCCAGCCTTGGGCGCGGCGGCTTCGAGCAGGGCGCGCGCGTCTTCGCCATGGCCCGTGCGGTTCAGGAAGGCGGCGCGATCCTGGAGCACGCCGAGGCTCCAGGGGTAGCGGGCGCTCAAGATCGCCCACTCCTTCGCCGCGGCCGGCGCGCCTTGGGAGCGTTCGAGGAAGGCGGCGCGTTGCGCCTCGGCCCGCATGCGGACCGCGCCTTCCGGCAGCGCGGCGATGCGGGGCGCGAGCTTCGTCCACACCGCGTCGGCGTCGGAGGGCCGCCCGTTGTCCGCGAGGTAGGTCGCGCGATCCATCTCCTGGCGGATGCGGTCCTCTTCCGTGGGCGCGAGCTGCGCGCGGCGCGCCATGAGGAGGTTTTGAAGGTCGAGGGTCTCGGCCTTCTTCCAGCGCACCTGCACGAGCGGCTCGCTCCAGCTCGCCGTGGCGTCGAGGAAGCCCGTGGCCGTCGCCTGGGCGGCCATCTCCTTCGCCTTCTGGAGCATGAGATCGCCGATGCGCGTGACGGCGTCATGCTGGCCGGGCCGCGCCTTGGCCATGGCGGCGGCGCGCTGTCGCCGGCCCACCGGATCATTGGGCTGGTCCATGCCATCAATCCAGTCATCCGCGTCCCACTCCAGTCCAGGCGCGGGCGTCTCAATGGTGGCCATGGGAAAGAAGGCGGCGAGCGCATGCTCATCCTCCGCCACGCCCGGCCTCAAGGCCTGGATGCGCGCCGCGACGAGCTTGTAGACCTTGTCGTGGCCGAGCAACTGGACGAGGCGGCGCAGGGAGCGCTGGTCGTTCTCGAAGGCCGAGCCGTAGCCGTCGCCATCTTCAGGCTCCAGCGCGGCCAGGTATTCCTGGATGGCGCCGTTGAGGTCCTTCACATTCTCCCGGAGCACGCCGGTCTCGAAGGCGAAGAAACGCGGGCGGCCCATGGCCTTGCGGCCTTGCTCGACGACATCCAGCGCCTCGCGGTCATGGTTGTAGTCCCACAGCAGCGTCGCCAGTTCGGAAACGCGGTCGGGGTTGCGGGGCTCCCGGGCGACGAGGTTCTTCCAGGTCGCGATGGCGCTGGCGGGATCGCCGCGATCCTCGTCCAGTTCGCCGAGGCTCGTCCAAAGCGCGTTGGGGTTTTCGAGCGCGGGCGCAGTGCGTTCCACCAGCGCGCGCGCCTGCGCGGCCTGGGAACCGTCCAGGCCGTTCAGGGAGCGGTGCAATGACAGCACGCGCTGCGCCAGATCGCCGTCGCCGGGATAGGCGGCGGCCAGACGGTCCGCGGCACCCATGGCGCGCTCGAATTGCGACAGCCTCGCCCAGCCTTCGAAGAGCAATTCATCCTCGACCGGCGTGCGATCCGCCTTCGCTTCCAGTGCGGTGAGCCGCGCTTCGAGCGAGCCGTCCTTCATGGCGTGGGCGAAGAAGCTGTCGCGCATGCCTTGGTCCACGAAGAGGATCGCCCAGGCGCGCTGCTCCAGGAGCGCGTCGGGCACGACGACGCGGTGGGAAGGACGCTTGGCTTCACGCGCGCGGGTGGAGGCCTTGGCCCACACGCTCGCAGGCACGAGGCGGCGGGCTTCGGCGAAGACGCGGCTGCTGTGGGGGAAGCGCTCCAGCGCCTTGAGGCGCACCCAGTCGGCCCAGGCCACCATCCGCCCCTGCTCGGGGCTGCTGAGGAGCGCCTCCGTGTTGGCCCGCTCGAAAAGCGCGCTGCCGCGGAAACGGGCGACCAGATCCGTCGCGAGCTGTTTGAGGCCGGATTGGTAATCGCGCCGCGCGTACCAGCGGGCGGCCGTGTCCCAGATGCCCGCGCCCTTGAAGCGTTTCAGCGCGCCGTCGAGGCGTGGCCCCAGATCGTCGTCCATGCGCCAGCCTTCCAGCCGCGACGCGAGCGAGAGCCAGAGCGGTTCGTCGTCGGGCAGCCGATCCAACTCGGTGAGGATGAGATCCAGCGACGCGCGGTGGGAGGGGTCGCGGCTGTCGAGGCGCGCGAGGGCGTCTTCGAGCAGCGGTCCGTACTGCGGTTTGGAAGCGGGGCGCGGAATGCTCGACCAGGGGCGGTCGGCGTCGCCGCCATAGGAATCGTTGGAGGCGCCCGCATCCAACGCGGGCCGGGTTCCATCCGCCGCCGCATAGGCGAGGCGCGCCTTGTAGAGCCGCGCTTCCTCGGCGATGGGAAGCTCCACCTGACGCGCGGCCAGCAGCGCCACACGACGGCCTTCATCCGCCATCGCCGCGGGGCCGGACTCCACTTGAGGCAGCAGCGCCAGCGCCGCCTTGCCTTCGCCACGCTCGACGAAGCGGGCCATGATGGCGGCACGGAGCGCGGGCAGGTCCTTATGGCCGGGCGCGCGTTGGGCGAGCAGGTCCGTCAGCGCGCGGGCGATGGCGAAGGTGCGATCCGGCAGCGACTCGCTTTCCAGGCGATCCAGCGCGTCCTTCCAGTCCTGGCCCGTGAGGAAGAAGGAGAGGCCGCCGGTCCAGAAGCCCGGCGTGCGATCGGTGTTCGCGGCCCAGCGATAGGCTTCATCGTTGTAGGTGCCCCAGGGCAGCGGACGCCCGCCCGCCTTCAGCGCGAGGTTGGCGAGGGCGGCGAGATCATCCGCCTGCTCGGAGGCGTTGCCCTGCTGCGCCGCGGCGAGCGTGTCGCGGAAGGCTTCGGGGATCGCGTCCACTTCGCCCCGCAGGCGCGCGAGCAACAGGTCATCGGCGCGACCCAGCCCTTGTCCGTAGCGGCGTTCGATTTGGTCCAGCTGGCCCGCGGCGGCATCGCCCAGTTCCTGGCCTTCGAACACCGCGGTGAGGCGCTGAAGTGCGCCCGCGTCGTAATGGGATTCCAGCGTCGCGCGCCACTGGTCCGGAAGCGAAGGCGCGCCTTGCGCCACGCGCTTGGCGTAGGCCCGGCGGAAATCCAGACTCCAGGGCTGGTCCACGGCGGCGTCGAGGATCTGGAACGCGCCGCGCGCGTCCCCGTGATCCGCCGCGAGGTCGGAGCGCAAGAGAAGGCGTCGCTCTGGCGTGAGCGCCTGGCTCCCGGCCACCGCCTGATCGGCTTCCTTCAAGCGCCCGGCCTTTTCGAGCGCGCGCACCCAGTCCTCCAGCAGCGCGCCGTCCGACGGGAAAAGCGCGGCGCGGGCCTGGCGCATCGCGAGGGGATCGGCGATCTCCGGATGCTGATCGGACCAGGCGACGCGCTCATCGCTCAGCGCGCGGCGATCTTCTTCCGAGAGCTTGGGCAGCGCCTTTTCCGCCGCCGCGAAGGCCGCGGCCATTTGCTGATGGGCCGCTTCCCACCGGGCCGCTTCGGCCCAGGCGTCGCCCGTGCCTTCCATTCCGGCCCACTTCTCCATGGCCGCGAGCGCACCCGCGCGATCGCCCAGCGCGAGCCGCGCGTCCGCGAGTTGGCGCAGCGCGCCGCTTTCGGGGCGCGCTTCCAGCGCCTTCACCAATTCGGCGGTGGGCGTGGGGTAGTGGACCTGATGACCATCCACCAGATCGAAGCGCGTGGCGACGGCGTAGAGCCAATCGGATTCGGTGAGGTCTTCCCAAGGCACGGTGGCCGCGCCCGCCGCGACGATGCCGAGCGAGAGGCAGGAAACGAGGATGCGCTTCTTCCAGCTCACGGCCGCACCTCCAGCGTCGCCCGCGCGAAGCCGCGGTTCTTCGCCGCGTCCACCGCCTCGAAGGTCACTTCCTGCCCCCCGCTCACGCCGTAGGGAATCCGGACGAGGCCGACCGATGCGTTCGCGCTCGGATCCCATCGCAGCGGGATCGGCGGCGCGTCGCCCACCCGCGCGCTGAGGAGCACCACATCCTTGTCGGTCCTCGCCGTGATGCGGACGAGGTCGCCGGGCCGCGCGGAGGTCGGAAGCTCGGGATGGATTACGGGCGCCGCACCATCGAGGATGAAGTGCTTGGTCTCGGAAATGCGCGCGCCGCTGGCGTCCTGGAGCAGGATGCGCACCGGATAGCGCCCATCCTTCAGGCCCTCGGGCACGAGGAAGCGGCCTTCCCACACCTCGCTCTTGGGACGGCGGACGAGATCCAACTTCACGCCGAAGGGCAGCAGCGCCGTGGCCGCCACGGTATTCGCGTCGCATTCCACCCGCAGCACGGGGTCGCCCGGCTGGATGCGGCGAGGCCGAAGCAGTGAACGGGGCGCGGCGAGGAAGGCCGTGTAGGGCGTGACGAATTTGTAGCGCTTGGAAAGGGCGATGACCTCGTCCACCCATTCGCGGCGCTCGCCATCCCGCTCGATGCGCGCGAGCAGATCGTCCACCCGGGCGCGCGCCCAGCGGCGCGGCAGATCGCGGGCCTCCAGCGCCTTCTCGGGCAGGGCGCCATCCACCGCGGCCTTGCCGCCCGGGAAGAGCGCCGAAGCCAGTTCCACGCGGACCTTCGGCTGGGGCGCGCCGTAGCGACCCACCCACCCGGACAGGCTTCCCGGCGCCATGGGCTGGATGAGCACCGGATAGATGTCCCGCAGCTTGGGGTCGCCGCCGCTCATCGTGAAGGGAGCGCCCGCGTCGCGGTTCGACGGCGTGGATGCCACTTCCGGCGCGAGCAGGCGCTGGAAGAAGAGATCGCCTTCGATCTCCGTCGCCGTGGGCGAGATCACTTGAGCCGACGCGGCGCGAAGCGCTTCGCCCGCCTCGCCGTTCGTGACGGCGCTGAAGAGCGGCGCGCCCGCCAGCGCGGCCTTGAGCGCCTTGGACGACGCGATGCCCGCGCCGCTGGTGAGGAGGAGGACGCGCCCCTTCTCGCCCGCGACTTGACGCGCCGCGACGAGGGCGCGCGCCACATCCGCGCCCGGACCGAGGGGCCTTTCGCGCAAGCCCGTCAGCGCCGCCTCGATGGCCTGGGGCGTCGGCGCCGCGAGCTGCGCGCCTTCCGCGGGCGCGCGGTCGTAGGGAATGATCGCGAAGCGGTCCGAATTCTTCATCGCTTGCAGCACCCGCACCAGATCGCCGTAGGCGGTCTCCAGGCCGCCCCAGCGGTGGCTGAGGGAAGTGTCGAAGAGGATCACCAGGGTCTGTCCGGGTCGCGCCGCGTCGGGTTTCGTCTCGCGCGTTGCGGCGGCGGTCGCCGTTCCAGACGGAACCGCTTCGAGCAGGAAGAAACCATCCTTTTCCGGCGGCACATCCGAGGGCCGCTCCCAAGGCGCGAGCGCGAGACCATCGGGCAGCCTTCCATCGGGGTTGCGGAAGGCGGAGAGCTTCAGCGGTTCGCTGGCCGTGGGCTTGATGCGGAACACGAGATCCCGGTCCAGTTTCACTTCCGTGCCGGTGAAGGTCGCGCCGTCTTCCGACGCGGCCAAGGGCAGGCCAGAAGTCACGGGTTCGAAGGAGCCGTCCTCCAGATGGATGTGGATGATGAGCCTCTTCGCCACGGGCGCTTCGGCGTCCGGCGGCCGCAGCACGAGGCGGAATTCGCCGACGCCCGCGATGAAGGGCGTCTCCTGCTGGAACTGCAATTCAAGGCGCTTGGTGGCGTAGGCGGGGATCGGCGAGACGGTCACCGAGAAGAGCGCGGCGGAGGAAGGCCGCGCCGACGCGTCGCCGGAGGCGTCCTCTTCGCCCTGCTGGAGCAGGCCGGGATCCACCTTCTGCCGCGTCAATTCCTGATAGATGCCCCGCGCCCGCTTCTTCTCCAGGATCACGCCGGGAATGCGTTCGAGCCCGTCCCAGATGGCGAAGTCGCCGACGGAGGCCGAAGGCGGCAACGCGAAGCGGTAGGTGCCTTCCTGCTGATCCGCCGTGCGGTTCTCGAAGATCTGCCGCACATTCACGCGCGCGTAGCCCCGGGCGACGCCCACATCCACGCGCATCTCGCGGATCGCGAGCACGCGATCATCCGCCTGCCCCGTGCTCGTCGGCACGAGCAGGCCCGCTTGGGCCAGCGCCGGCAGCGTGAGAGCGAAGGCGAGGAAACGGAACAGTCGGCGCATGGTCAATCACCCTCACCGGGAAGCGGAAGCGGGATGCGGGCGAGCCCCTCATCGGTGCCGATGAGGAGCCCATCCTTGGCAGGCAGGATGGCGGTGATGTGGGGCGAGGGCAACGGCATCTTCAGGGGCAGGAAGCGCGACCCATCGGCGCTCAGGCGGAAGAGGCCGCGGCCATCCGTCCCCGCGAGCAGCGTGTCCGCCGCGGGGACGAGGCAGCCCGCGCTCACCTTGAGCCCGGCCGTCTCCGGGAAGGATGTGAAGAGGCCTTGCGCGCCCCGGTCCGACGCGGGCGCGTCCCGGCGCGCGATGCCGCCGCCGTAGGTGCCGACGAAGAGCGCGCCGTGATGGAGCGCGAGCGCGTTCACCCATGGATTCGGCAGTTTGCCTTCGCCAGCCGTGATGCGCCAGGCCACCTTGCCGCCGCGCACCGCGCCGAGCCCGGAGGGCGTGCCGACGAAGAGCGGGCCGTTCTCATCCTGCGCGAGCGCGAGCGCCTGGTTGCCCGGCAAGCCGTGAAAGGCGGATAGGAAATGCCCGTCAGGCATCGCCACGCCCTGGCCGTAGCCGAGGACGACGCCTCCAGGCGTTTCCGCCAACGAGAAGGCCGCGCCGCCATCGCCGAGCGGCGTGAGTTTCTGCCCGTCGAAGCGCGCCGCGCCGCGCAGGCTCGCCACGAAGAGGTTGCCGCCTTCGGGCAACAGCGCGTTCACGCCCCATGCGGACGCGCCGGAAACCGCGCGCCACTTCCAACCCGATTCGGAGGGATCGCCCACGGCGAGGCCGCCGTCGAAGAAGCCCACGACGAGCTTCGAGCCCGCCATCGCCAACGCGCCCACATGGCTTGATCCCGGCGGCAGCGACGCGGGCCGTGGCCGGGCCAGGTCCCACCGGCCTTCGGCGCGGCGGTAGAGGCCAGCGTCCGTGTCCACGAAGAGCGCGCCCGCCGCCGTCATCACCCGTGTGGGTTTCGCGGGGAGGAAGGATTCGGAAGCGCGCCCGGTCGCGTCAAAGGCGAAGAAGTGGCCGTTGGCCGTCGCGTAGAGCATCCCATCCAGCAGCGCGGCGGAATCCACCTCGCCTCCGTCCGGAACCGCCTTCAACGCGCCATCAAGCGGTCCGCGCGCCAATCCCAGCGGCGTGACCACGCTGAGATTCCCATCCGCCACGCCCACCCAACTGATCCAGGGATCGGGCGTGGGAACCGCCACGGCCGCGCGGCCTTCCACGCGCCGCAGACCGTTCTCACCACCCGCGAAGATGACGCCTGATGGCCCGAGCGCGATGGTTTGCACCGCCGCGCCATCAAGCTTCTCCATCGTCGCCGCGCCCCAGGCGGCCTTAAAGAGCCCTTCCCGCGCGCCGATGAGCAGCTCGCCGCCGGGCGTCTCCACCAGCGCCCGGACATGCAGCGGGCCGAAACCGCTCCTCAGTTCCTCCCACGCGCCGCCGCGCCGCAGGAAGAGGCCGCCCGCTTCCAACGCCGCCACTGGCTCCCCGCGCCATAGCGTGAGCGCTGAAGCCCGCAGCGTCGGCAGCGCCATCGAGAGATCGCCGCGCGCATCCCAGACGCCCGATCCGCCCGCCGTGAGCAGCGCCTCCGGCGTGAGCGCCACCGCGCGCACCTCGCCGCTCCCCCACCGCGCCACCTTCACCGCCGGTTCCGCCACGGGCAGGTAGCTCAGCGGAGCCGCCCGCCCCACCGGCGCCGAGAGCGCCGCACGCACCTGATGGCGCAGGCGCAGGAAGAGCCCGCCCCCGAGGACGAGGACACCGCCAAGCGCGGCGAGAAGCACCGCGCGCCGATTCACGGGCCAAGGCATGCTGGAACCGATCCGAAAAGCCGATCAAGAAAGGAAGGCTGAACCGGAAAGATACCAGCCGAAATCCGGTGCGGCTACGGTTGAAGCGACTTCACCGCAGCGCGAACCACACTTTGGCTTGGTGGGCTTCCTTGTCGGGGCGGGTGGCGTTGGTTTGGAAGATGCGGGCCTGGGGAGCCTGATCTTCGTTCAGCGCGGCGAGGACGGCCTTGGCCCGGGCTTGGGCGAGCGCGGCGAGGTCCGCGGGCTGGGCTGCGAGGAGGCGTTGCTCCATCTCGGCGCCGGGCGGGTTCGGGGCCTTGGATTTGGGATCTTTCGGGAAGGCCTGGAAGTAGAGCTCGATGAGGCCCTTGTCCTTCAGCTTCGCGTCCAGCGCGGCGCGGCGCAGGGCGGCGCCGTCCTCGCCCGGGTCGGCCGCGCCTTCCACCTCCATCTGGAGGTCAGGGCGTTCGTTCAGGGAGGTCGTGAGCGCCTGGAGTTTCTTCCGCGCTTCGGGGCTGAGCTGATCGGAGCCGGGCGCGAAGGCGACGAAGCTCAAATCCTCGCCGCCGCCGAAGGCCTTACCCAGCAGCGTGAAGGGGCTCGCGGCCACCTTGCCGAGCAGGTTGAGCACGGCGCTCCATACGATGCGGCCGTAGCGGATGTTCGGTTCATCAAGGCTTCCCTGAACCGGAAGGTCGAAGGCGATGACGCCCTTGCGGTCGCGCAGCAGCGCCAGCGCGAGCTTCACGGGCAGATGCGTGGCGTCGGGGCTGTCCACCTTGTCGCCGAGGTAGAACTGATCGAGCTTCACTTTCGCCGCCACATCCAGCGCGCGATGTTGGATGGCCACGCGGGCGTCCACATCCAGCTTGCCTTTCGTGATGGTCCGGCCGAGATACTTGCGCGCGTAGGGATCGAAGTCGCCGAGGTCGGAGCCGCCGATCTTCACGGTCACATCCGTGTCCTGGTCCGTGCGGAAAGGCATGGCCCGGCCCTTGATGGACAAGGGCGCGAGCCCGCCCGCGAGGCCCGTGAAATCCACCGTGGAGACGGCGGAAGGATCGGTGGAGAGCTTCTCGTAGCGGCCGTTGAGCTTGTCCAGCAGCAGCGCGGCGTTGGGTACGAGGCTGCGATCAATAAAACTGAGGCGGCCGTCCTTGATGGTGATGAGCTGGATGGCGAGTTGCATGGGCGGCTGGCCCGGCGCGGGCGGCGGCGTGGGCGTGAGGACGGCGGCAGGGGCCGAAGGCGGCGCGGCTTCGGCGAGCTTCAACGCGCGGGCGGCGTTGGTGGTGCCATCGGAGGCGATGACGAGGCGGCCTTCGGGCGCGGTCCAGGCGAGGGTCTGGAGCTTCACCGCCAAGGGCGCGCTGTGGAAGTCGAGACCACCAAGCTGGAGCCGCTTCCACATGAGCAGGCGCTCCTGATCGCGACCATCCGCGGCTTCGAAGTCATCCACCGAACCGGCGCCCGCGTAGCTGACGCCATCTCGCTTCGTGCCTTCAAAGGCCAGCTTCAATCGGCCTTTGAAGGTGAGCTTGCCCTTGTTCAGCCGCAGATCCAGGGCAGGCGCGAGGTAGGGATCGAAGGGGGGAAGATCAAACCCTTCGCCTTCGCCTTGGAGGTCGGCGTCGAAGCCGAGCAGGCGCACGGGCCCCGCGAGGTGGAGCGTGCCGGCCTCGCCGATCTTGGCCTGAAGTTCAGCCTGGGCGGGCTTCTTCGGGTCCAGCGAGAAATCGCGCATCCGGAAATCCAGCGCGGTGGCGGCGAGGCGGACGGGGCGCACGGCGGCGTCATCGTTCCAATCCAGGCGGAAATTCTGAAGCGCCACGGCGTCCAGCTTCAAGGCGAGCGGCGTGGCCTTCGGATCCTTGGGCTTGGGCTTCACGCCGAGCGGAGGTCCGAACAACTGGGAAAGGTTCAGCGTCCCATCCTTCGCGCGAGCGACGGCGACGGCGCCATCCTTCGCGGAAAGCAGGCCGACCTCCACTTGATTCGCCAGCAGATCCGCGTGGACGCCGCTCGCCTCCAGCGCCGGGAAGGCGAGGTCCGCGCCTTCCACGCCGGGCCGCGCCACCTGCAGGCCCGATAGCGAGAGGCGGGCGTCCTCCACCCGCGCGATCTTCGCGTCCGGTCCCCAGGTGAAGCGGTAGCGCGCCTCCACATCCGCCTTGCCGCTCTTGATCGTCATATCGAGCGCTTGGCGGAGGTAGGGTTCGTACTTGGCGAGATCGAGGTGCTGCAAGGACAACCGGCCCGACGAGGCCAGCGGACTCGCGCCCACGGTGCCGGACCAAGCCAGGCGCTCGCCCGCGTCCGTCCAGGCTTCGAAGGCGTAGTCGCCATTGGCGCCCGGCGTGGTCTTGAAGCCATCGAGGCTCAGGCTCAAAGGGCCGAGACCGGAATGGAACTCCGGCTCCGTGGAGCGATCCACGAAGGGCACGCGGCCTTCGGTGAGGCTGAAATGGCCAAGGGCGAAGGTCCAGGGTTTGGAGGGCTTCTCGTCCTTCGCGGCGGGCGTGTCAGCGCCTTCAAAGAGATCCGCGAAGTCCGGCTTGCCATCCTTGCCCAGCGTGATCTGCACCGAAGGCCGGATGATGGCGAGCTGCTTGAGCGAAATCGTGCGCCACAGCAGCGGCAGCACGCGCGCGTTCACATAGACGCGCTCGCAACCGATCCAAGGGCCGCCATCCTTGGCGCGAATGGAAAGACCATCCACCCTCACGGATGGCACGAGCGGGTTCACGCGCACCTTCTGGATGGACACGGGCCGCTTCAGCGCGTCGCGCAGCGCGGCCTCCAGCTTCGCCTTCACGATCCCCGGCGCGACGAAGAAGCCGAAGAGGGTGTAGAGGACGAAGAGCGCGCCGAAGGCGTAGAGCCAGCGGCGGCGGCGCAGGGCGAAGGCTTGGAGGCGAGCGAGGAGCGGCATGGAAAAAGCCTACCAAGCCCGCGCGCCTCAGGCCTTGAGATCCTCCACCAAAGCCGCTTTCTGGGCCAGGCTGAGGATGATCTCCTCCCGGTAATCCGGGTGATCCACCTTCAGCCCCTTCGGCGCGCGGTCGCCCACCTTGAAGCGGAGGAACTGCACGCTGCTGGCTTTCTCGTCGTTGAACTGGTCCTCATCCACGATGGCGAAGGCCTCGCTTCCGTCCGCGAAGGTCATGGCGATGCGCCGCGGCAGGTCGCGCCACTTGCGGAGAAGCTCCGGCCGCGCGGCGGCGTCGTCAATCTCGATGAGCAGCGTCGCGCCCAGCTCGCCCTCGCCGCCGAGCAGGCCGTTGTAGGTGTCCAGTTCGTGCTGGATGTCGGACTCCCGCACCATCTGCTCGGAGCGCATCATTTCGAGAATCTGGTAGCGCGTGGTCTCGTGGTTCTCGAAGAGGAAGGTGAGATTCCGCCCAAGATGGATGCGGCGCAGATCCTTGGCTTTCATGGCCGAGGCGCGGATGCGGTCCCGCCGCTCGCCGTAGGTGACGAAGTCGAGAAGCTCAGAGCGCTGGACTCGTTTCATGGGGCCTCGATTAGACGGCTGGTCGCGGAAGGCGCGGAAGATCGCTGAAAGCGCGGAAGAAAAGATTCTGCGTCTTCCGCGCTCGCTCCGCGTCCTCCGCGACCAGCTTCACTTTTCTTCCACCTTCGCCGGGAAGCCATCCTTGCGGTAGGCGCGGGCGAGGATGGTCATGGGGTGCAGGGCCTTCTTCCCAGCGTGGTGCTCGAACTGGAGACCGGCGAGGGGGCATTCGGTGGCCCAGACTTCCGCGGCCTCGTTGCCTTGCATGCCCTTGAAGGCCTTGTCGCCGATGCGCTTGGAATCATCAAAGGTCTCGTACTTCATCGCGTAGGTGCCATCGTGTCCGCAGCACTCCATGACGGTGGAGAGCGTGACGCCGGGGATCTTGCGGAGCAGGTCGCGGCCCTTGAAGCCGATGGCCTGGGCGCGCAAGTGGCAGGGCGCGTGGTAGGCGACGGGACCGGGCGTGGATTCGAAGGTCCAGTTGGCGCGCGGCTCGTTGCGGATGGACCAGAGGAATTCGGCCGGGTCGTTCACCGCCGCCGCGAGTCGCTTCGCGCGCTCGCGGTCGTCGCCTTCCAACAGCTCGGGATACTCGCGGCGCAGCATCATGGCGCAGGTGGGGTTGATGGCGAGCACCTTGGAGCCCGCCTCCACATGGGGCAGGAGCGCGTCCAGGTTGCGCTTCGCCTGTTTGCGGAGCAGGTCCAGATCGCCGTGCTCCCAGGCCGGCATGCCGCAGCAGGCGAGGCCCTTCACGCAGCCCGCGTGGCAGCCGTTCTTGTCGAGCACCTCCAGCGTGTCGCGGCCAAGGCTCGGATCGTTGTTCTGGACGAAGCAAGTCTCGAAGAGGACGGCTTCAGCGCCGGGCTTCTCCTGAATGCGCCCCGCCTTCACGGCCCAGGCTTCGAAGGTTTGATACGCGAAGTCCGGCAGGTGCGCGTCCTTGTGGACGCCGAGCACCTTCTCCATGAACCAGCGGTGCAGCTTCACGCGGTTCATGTTGTTCGCCACGCCGAAGCTCATCCGCGCGAGCTTCGCCGAGAGATCGGGATTGCCCAGCAGGCGGCGGCGCAGTTCCTTCCTGAGGCCGCGCCCTTCCCGCTTCAGGCGCTGGGCCTGGTAGCGGTGGACGAGCTTGGGGAAGTCCAACTGGAACTCATGGCCTTCCCGCGGCGTGTAGGGACACTGCACTTCGCAGAGCTTGCACTGGAAGCAGGCGTCCATGACCTGATCGGTCTCGCGCTTCGTGAGCCCGCGCACATCGCCATTGTGGCGGTCGTCAATGAAGCTGAAGAGGCTCGGAAAGCTGTCGCAGTATTTGAAGCACATGCGGCAGCCGTGGCAGACCTCGAAGACCCGCTCCACTTCCTCCTTGAGCAGCTCCGCGTCCCAGTAGCGCGGATCCGCCGTGTCGTAGACCGTGCCCTTCCCCGCCTGGTAGCTGATGCGTTCCCCCGGCGTCGTCTCCGGCCTGTCGTGCCCATCCAGCGAGTAGTGCTCGGTCATGAAAGGCTCCTGAATGGTTCACCGCAGAGGCGCAGAGGACGCAGAGGGGATTTCCTCAGCGCCCTCCGCGGCTCTGCGGTGAATTTTCAGCTGATCGAATCCAGCATCTTCTGGAAGCGCCCGGCGTGGCTCTTCTCGGCCTTGGCGAGGGTCTCGAACCAGTCGGCGATTTCGGGGAAACCCTCTTCCCGCGCGCTCTTGGCCATGCCCGGGTACATGTCCGTGTACTCGTGCGTCTCGCCCGCGATGGCCGCCTTGAGGTTCAGCGCCGAATCGCCGATGGGCAGGTCCGTGGCCGGATCGCCGACGGCCTTCAGGTAGTCCAGGTGGCCGTGGGCGTGGCCCGTCTCGCCATCCGCCGTCTCCTTGAAGTTGCCCGCGACCTCGGGGTAGCCCTCGATGTCCGCGATCTTGGCGAAGTAGAGGTAGCGCCGGTTCGCCTGCGACTCGCCCGCGAACGCGTCTTTCAGGTTCTGGTGGGTCTTCGTGCCCTTGAGCTTGCTCATCGTGCCCTCCGATCGGTTTGGGTGGGAAGCTTCAGAGGCATCTTAGGCAGGCTGGATGCCAAGTCCATAAGCAAAATTGCTGTGAAGACTTAACGCCGCGTCATGGCGCGCCATTCCCGAGAAATCGAGAGGCGGATGGCGGGATACCGAGAGCCAAGTTTACATGGCCACACATTTGTCAATGCGTGGGAGCCGGTAGGCCATGACCAATGTTCCAAAGATGAATGCCAAGGACCGTCAAACAGTCCATGATCGCATCTGGCCCACCCCACGCCCAAAGCACCTCGGCCCCAGCAAGTTGAGTGTCGATCTGGTGGCGAGGCATTTTCTGCAAATCCGAGTAGCGGAAGATATTCGCAGGATGTTTTAGCACCCCGCTCCTTTGGTCAACCACACGAGAGTGAAACTCGAATTTGTTTCCGTGAGCAATGCCGTTCCGGAGATGCCGAATGATCTCCACCTCAGGCTCGTGATTGAAATATCCATTGCCTTTGAGGGCATCCCCTACTGTCAGGAGTGCTCCCGTGAGCCAAACCCGATCAAATGCCTCAACTGTCTCGGGTTCTTTGTTCAGTGCCAGAAAGTGTTTGAAGTGCATGATCATCTGATTCCCATCTCGACGCGGGATCTTTAAGACCGGAACTATCTGCCCTGGCTCGACGCTTGGCGAAAATGCCTGTGCTCTCTGGTCCCTTGCCACATGCATTGCCGCGACATGTGCGAAATAATGCGAGGTCACTTTCTGCACCAACACTGCGACATCGATGGCTGCTTGATTAACAATCTTCGGTTCCATATTGCACTCACGAATAGCGAAGGAAGCAACAGGCCAAGTATCCACTCACACGATCAGTAAAGCGACACCTAGAGCCGCTTCTCCATCACATAGTCGTCCATCACGAAACCGTTGCCGATGTCGAAGACGGCTTCTTCGCGGACGGTGTAGTCGGCCTTCTTGTAGATGGCGATGGAGCCCGCGTTGCCTTTGTTCACGGTGAGCCAGACGCTCGCGCAGCCGCGGGCGCGGGCCGCGTCTTCCACATGGCGCAGCATGAGGCCGCCGAGGCCCTGCCCTTTCAGCTCCGACAGCAGGTAGAGCTGCTCCAGCTTCATCTCGCGCGGCGTGGGGCCGATGGAGTAGCTGCAATAGCCCACGGCGCGGCCGTCCACGCGCAAGAGCTTGAGCCAGCGGTCGGATGCGCCGAGGTAGGCCCGCAGCTTCTCCGGCGTGTAGCGGCCCTGGAGCATGTAGTCCACCTGCTCGGCCGTGATCATGCCGATGTAGTGGCCGCGCCAGATGGTTTCGCCGAGCGAGGCCACCGTGGCGAAGTCGGCTTCGGTGAGGGGGTCGAGTCTTGCATCCATGGTTTGAGCATATCGGGCGTAAGGATAGGGACACAGAGGGCACGGAGATTCACAGAGGGCACAGAGGAAAACCTTTCTTCTCCTGCTTTTCTCTGCGCCCTCTGCGCCTCTCTGTGCCCTCTGCGTTCCTCTTTTCAGTTCGCCCGCAAAGCCCGGAACAGCGTCAGCACGCGCACTTCCTTCGCGCCGCCCGCCTGCAGGGCCTGGGCGCAGCGGAGGAGCGTCGTGCCGGTGGTCCACACATCGTCCACGAGGAGGATGCGCTGACCCTTCACATCGCCCTTCAAATGAATCGCCTTCTTCGGCATCCGCCGCCGTTGGGATTCGGTGCGGCCCGTTTGGCCTTGCGCACGCCAAGCCTTGCGCAGCGCGGGCGCGCGGGGCACGCCCAGCCGCGCGGCGAGCAGGCGCGCGAAGGCGTCGGCCAAGTCGAACCCCCTTCGCAGCCGTCGCCATCGCGTCGTCGGCGCGGGCACGACGAGGTCCGCGTCCCAGGCGGGCAGCGGCGCCTTCGCGGCGTGATCCAGCAAGGCCTTCATCCAGCCGCGCTCGCCCGCCTTGATGCCCGGCAGCAGCAGTTCGCCGAAGGGCGGGCGGCCGCCGTGGTAGTCCCACAGCGCCGTGCCGAGGCTCCAGGCGGTGGGCTCCGGGCAATCCCGATCCTCGCCATGCTCAAGGGCGCAGCGCGGGCAGCGGTCCTCCGGCAGCGGCGCGAGTCCGCCCCAGCAGCGGGCGCAGAGACCCGCCTCGCCCTTCGCGATGGGCGCGAGGCAGCCCCGGCAAAGCAAAAGCTCCCCGCGCAGGGCGGGGAGCTTCGACAGCATTTCCACTTTAGTGGCCGAAGACCTTCACCGCCCAGATCAGGGTCGGGATGAGGGCCACGACGGCGGTGCCGAGGATCACGCCATGGGGCTTGTTCCGGCCTTCGCCACCCAGGCGGCTCTTCTGCCAACCGTAGCCGCCGTAGATGAGCAGGCCGACTTCCAGCCAGATGATGAGCCGGAGCCAGGTGTCCTTGGGCAGGCCCAGCATCACGAAGAGGCAGGCCGCGGCGCCGCAGATGGAGACGATCCAGTAGAAGGGCGTCTTGAAAGGGCGCGGCGTGTCCGGGCTCGTGACGCGGAGGATGGGGATGCCGATGCAGACGAGCGTGAACGCCAGGAGGGTGCCGATGCTCACCAATTCGCCCACGAGGCTCATGGGCATGAGGCCGCCGCAGATCAGCACGAAGATGCCAGTGACCACCGTGGCGACATGGGGCGTGCCGAACTTCTTGTGGGCCGTGCCGAACCAGGGCAGCAGGCCGTCCTTGCTCATGGCGTAGAACACGCGGGTCTGGCCGAGCATCATGACGAGGATCACGCTCGTGAGGCCCGCGAGCGCGCCCAGCTTGATGATGCCGCCGAAGGCGTGCGCCGCGAAGGGGCTCCAGCGGCGGGCCGTGACGATCTGATCAATGCCCACGGCCACGGGATCGGCGACATTGAGCTTGTGGTAGTCCACCACGCCGGTCATCACGAGAGCCATGAGGATGTAGAGCACGGTGCAGATGACGAGGCTGCCGAGGATGCCCTTGGGCATGTCCTTGCCGGGGTTCTTGCACTCCTGGGCCGTGGTGGAGACGGCGTCGAAGCCGATGTAGGCGAAGAACACGACGCCCGCGCCGCGCAGGACGCCCGCCCAGCCGTAGGTCATGGAATGGACGCCGTTCATCTCCATGGAGGTCCGGGCGGGGACGAGAGAGGCGAGGCCCGTCTTCGAGGCGTCGCCGATCCAGTTCGCGTGGTTGATGACGCTCCAGCCCAGCAGGATGAAGACGAGGACGATGGTCACCTTGATGATGACGATGATGTTGTTGGCGAAGGCGCTCTCTTTGATGCCCTTGTAGAGCACGGCCGCCACCAGCACGGCGACGAGGCTCGCGGGCACATTCCAGAGACCATGGACCTGCACGCCGCTGGGCAGCGTGACGAACTCCCAGGGGCCCTTGGTGAGGCGCCAGATGGTGTCGGAGAAGTGGATGCCGAGGCTCTTGCTGAGCAGGCTCATGAAGTAGCCGGACCAGGAGACGGACACCGTCACCGCGCCGAAGGCGTATTCGAGGACGAGATCCCAGCCGATGATCCAGGCGATGAACTCGCCCATGGTCGCGTAGGAGTAGGCGTAGGCGCTGCCAGCGACGGGCACCATGGCGGCCATCTCGGCGTAGCAGAGGCCCGCCAGGGCGCAAAGGATGCCGCCGATGATGAAGCTGTAGACGATGCCGGGGCCGGCGTAAAGCGCCGCGGCCACGCCGGTCAGCGAGAAGATGCCCGCGCCGATGATGGCGCCGATGCCCAGCGTCGTCAGGTTGAAGGCGCCCAGGTGGCGCTGGAGCGTGCCTCCGCCGTGGCCGCCTTCACCCGCGTTGGGGTCGTTGGCGTCGGCGATGAGCCGATTCAGGTCCTTTTTCGCGAACAATCCCGCCATGGGGGCTCCCGATGTTGAGTCCAGGTAATCGGGAGACTGTATCAGGAAACGAGGTCTTTTCCGCCAGGGGACTCCAGTAAGCTGGCCCCCATGGAATCCGTCGCCACCCCTGATCCCGCGGCCGACCGCGCCCCCGCCTCGCGTTGCGACTGGGTGGACCAGCTCCGCGGCTGGGCCATCCTCGTGATGATCGAGGTCCATTCCACCAATGTGTGGCTGGACCTGAAATCCAGGCCGGAATGGCTGAACTACCTGAATGGACTCGTCGCGCCGAGCTTCCTCACGGCGGCGGGCTTCAGCCTCGTCGTGTCCACCTTCCGCAAGGACGGGGCCATCAAGCCCTTCAAGGACACGATGCGGCGCTACCTCTTCATCCTCGCCTGCGCCTACGCGCTCCACGCGCCGGGGCTCACGCTGGCGGATTGGACGGTGCTGGCGACGGCGCAGAAATGGCGCGAGCTGTTCAAGCTGGATGTGCTCCAGTGCATCATCTTCTCCCTGCTCGTGCTGCAAGGAGTCGCCCGGCTCATCCGGCGGCCGCGGGTCGTCACCTGGGTCGCACTCGGCCTCGCGCTTTACATCCCGCTCGTGTCGCCCTTCCTCTGGGCCCATGGCGTGGCGGACGGGCTCTGGCTGCCCATCCGCGGCTTCTTCAACGGCAATGTGGATCGCGGCGTGCAAGCGCTCTTCCCGCTCTTTCCATGGCTGTCCTTCGTCGCCTTCGGCGCCTTCCTCGGCGGCGCCTACCGCTTCGCCCGGCAGGAAGCGGATGGCGAGGGCCGCGCGCGCTGGACGGAAGGACGCTTCCTCCTGGCGTTGGCCATCTTCGGCCTCGTCCTCCTGCTGGCGGGCCACGCGACGAAGGAAGGCATCCTCTGGGGCGGCCATTGGGTGCAGGTGAACGGCGTGTGGTTCGACCAGACCCGCTACGGGTCGTTCACCTGGAACGAGTTGCAGGTGATGGGCAACACGACCTTGCCATCCGTGGCCGAGCGCCTGGGCTGGATCTGCCTCGCGGGTTCCGCGATGGGCGCGGTGGAGCGCCTCCGTCCGCGGTGGAAGGGCGCCAACATTTTCGCGAGCGCCAGCCAGGAGTCGCTGCTCATCTACATGTTCCACCTCAACCTCATCTTCGGCGTGATGCTGTCCCAGCCGGTGATGGACCTCATGGGCTGGCAGTGGAACAGTCAGGGTTGGGCCTTCACGCTTTCCATGGCCGCGCTGACGATCGCCATCTCGCTGGGCTTCGCGCTCTGGTGGCAGCGCGTGCGCCAGACGCCGCCGCGCATGAAGGAGCTGCAGCGCCTCGCCGTGAGCGCGCTCGCCCTGTGGTTCCTATGCGGCAACTGGTGGACCTTCCGCCATTACCTGCGCAGCCCCGAACTGGCGCGGGAGCCCTATGTGTTCCTCAACAACGCCCGCGAGCGGAAGGGCCTGCCGACCACGCCGGACGGCCTCTGCCGGAACCCGGACGAATACTTTGCCGAAGCCGCCGCCCGCGGCATCAAACTCAACGACACCGCCAAGGCGAAGATCCGCGAGCAGATCCTCGCGCGCTGACGCGCGGGCCTCAGGCGTCAGCCCCCCATGTGAGCCTCACACACATGGCCCTGCGTTCCCGATGCACCTCGGCCCGAAGCCTGACGCCTGACGCCTGAAGCCCGACGCCTGATACCCTTTCCAAGTGACCGACCCGAGCAGTAGCAGCGACATCTCCTTCTGGGTGGCCGCCGCCCTGATCCTGCTGGCGCTTTACCGGGCGCTGATGGCGGCGATGCTCGCGGCGTACAACGCCCTGCCCTCCCTCCAGCGGCGGCTGCTGCTGGAGGAGGAGGCCTTCCGCCACGCGAGGCTCGCGCACCTGCTCGCCCAGCCCCGCCTGCTCGGGCTCTCGCTGCGTTTCTGGAACGCGCTGCTGCTGGCTCTGCTCTTCCTCGCCGCGTGGCCCGTGGCGGACGCGCTGCCGGGGCGGCTTTGGGTCCTCGCCGCGGTGACGGTCCTCTACCTCGCGCTCTTCGACTTGATGCTCCCTTCCTTGCTGGTGGCGGCGGATCCCGCGGGCTGGCTGGATCGCCTCTTCCCCTGGTTCGACCTGCCCCAGCGCGCCCTCGCGCCGCTCATCGCACCGCTGGCCCGCGCCGTGGCCCGCCGCCATGAAGCCCAGGACGATGACGACGAGGATGAGGAGCCCACCGACGAAGCCGTCACGGCCCTCCTTCAGGAAGGCGAAGCCGAGGGCATCCTCGAAGCCGAGGACCGCGAGCTCATCCGCAATGTGGTCTCCCTGGGCGATACGGTGGTGCGCGAGGTGATGACGCCCCGCACGGCCATGCACGCGATCCCCGTCGAGGCCTCGCTGGACGCGGCCTGGGCCGCCTTCCAGCAAAGCGGCCGGAGCCGCGTCCCGGTCTTCGAGGGCCGCCTCGACAAGGTCGTGGGCGTGCTGCGCCTCAAGGATCTGCTCGGCCAGCCGGACGATTCCAAGGCGACGGTGCGGCAACTGATGAAGCCGCCGCTCTTCGTGCCCGAGAGCAAGCCCGCGGGCGAAGTGCTCCGCGAAATGCAGCGCGCCCGCATCGGCCTCGCGGTGGTGGTGGATGAGTTCGGATCCATCGCGGGGCTCGTCACCCTCGGCGATCTGCTGGATGAAGTCTTTGGCGAAATCCTGGAAGAGCCGGGCGCGTCGGAAATCGAGCGGGTCGGGGAGGGCATGTGGCTCGTCTCGGGCCAGGCCCATGTGGAGGATGTGGCGTCCGCCCTCGACCTGGCGTGGGAGCGGGATGGCTTCGACACGGTCGGAGGCCTTGTCATGGCCCGCCTGGGCCGCGTGCCCAAGGTGCGCGACACCGTCACCGAGGACGGCGCCCGCCTCACCGTGCTGCGCATGGAAGGCCCGAAGGTGATCCAGGTGCGCGTCGAGCGGGCGAAGCCATAGCAACCACCGCCACCGATGGACGGCGATGGACAGCGATGGGCACCGATCGTCCGCGAGTCTCTGTGTCTCTGTGTCTCTGGGTCTCCGTGGTTCAGTTGTTCTTCCCGCCTGATACCGTGAAAGGTTCGGAGCGCCCATGATCCGCCGCGTGATCGCATGGGCATCGCTGCTGGCGGTGCCCGCGACCTTCCTCATCGTCCGCCATGTCAGAATCGTGAAGCTGGTGCCTCAACCGCGCGGCATGGTGCTGGGGCTTTACGCGGGCGTGCCGGACTACGACTATTCGGCGGAGCTGGACCGCATCGCGGCGAGCGGCGCCACCTGTGTGAGCGTGCAGGCCATCTACCGCATGGACTCGGGTCACGCCGACGAGATCCGCCGTCACCCGACTTCGAGCCCCACGGATGAAGCGCTCTTGCGCACCTTCCGGGAGGCTCGGGCGCGCGACTTGCGGATCATGTTCTTCCCCACCATCAACATCAAGGACGAGGCGGACAACGCGAAGTGGTGGCGGGGCAACATCCGCCCGGACCACTGGGACGCCTGGTGGAAGAGCTACACGGCCTTCAATGTCCACCTCGCCGCGCTCGCGCAGCGGGGCGGCGTGGAGTGGTACAGCGTGGGCACGGAGATGGCGACGACGCACCCCTTCCGCAACTCCTGGTGCGCGCTCATCCAGAAGGTGCGCGGCGTCTACTCCGGCAAGGTCGTCTACAGCGTCAACTTCGACGCCCACGACAGCTTCACCTTCGGCGATTGCCTCGATGTGATCGGCATGAACACCTACGACCCCATCGCCAAGTACGACGAGTACCCGCCCCATCAGGCCATCGTGGACGAGTGGTGGTGGATCGTGGAGAAGGCCCGCGTGCTCCAGGCCCGCTTCGGCCGCCCCGTGATGATCACGGAGGTGGGCTACCCGAGCGTCGCCCACGCCCATGTGGGACCGTGGGACTTCCGCACGGACAAGCCCGCCGACCCGCAATTGCAGGATGAACTGCTCAAGGGCGCCTTCAGCGTGCTCCGCAACTGGAGCGATGGCTCGGCGGTCTTCTACTACCTCTACGGCGAGCGGCTGAAGCCGGGCGTCGTGCCCGGCGGCCCCGGCGACCGCACCTACGCGCCCTGGAACAAGCCCGCGGAAGCCACCCTCCGCAAGTACTTCCAGGAGCCCATCTGGGAAGGCCAGGGCGCGCCCAAGCCCGCGGACATCCGCGACGCCATGCTCCAGACGCTGGAGGCTCAGGACCGCAAGCTGCGCGGCTTCGAGGACTACGAGCTGCCCGCCTGGAGCGTGAAGTGGCGCCAGGACCATCCCCAGGACGCGACCGACGCGGCGGCGGTGGTGGCGAAGGAACCCGCGCCCAAACGCAAAGTGAAGAAGGGCGAGGAACGGTAGGGCGCGAAAAGGGGCTAGGAATAAAACCAAGGCCAAGGTCATGCTTTTCCCATGGAGTTCCGGCCTCGCGCCTTGACCGTCCTGCTCGTGGAGGACAGCCCCGCCACTCAGCGGATCCAAACCGCGGCGGTGGAGGCGTCTGGCCGTTTCCGCGCCCTCGGCGCCACCAACGGCCAGGAGGCGCTCGACCTGCTGCGCCGCGAACCGGTGGACGCGGTGGTGACGGATCTCCAGATGCCGGTCATGGACGGCTTCCAGCTCATCGCGGAGATCTCGACGCGCTACCCGGGCCTGCCCATCTTCGTGCTCAGCGCGAACCCCGATCCCATCCGCCGCGACCCGGCCCTTTCCAGCGGCTGCCTCCACATCCACGCCAAGCCGCCGGACTACGAGCTGCTGGCCCGTCAGATCTACGCAGTGCGGAATCGGCCCTTGAACCTGACCCGGGGCGTGCCGCTGCCGAGCCTGCTGCAACTGCTCCAGTGGGAAGGCCGCACCGCGACGGTCACCGTCCACTCGGGAGATCTGCTCGGCCGCCTCTACATCCAGAACGGCCACCTGGTGCAGGCGGAAGTTCCGGATCAGGACGGTTTGGAGGCCGCTTTCACGCTCTGCGCGTGGCCCGAGCCTTCCGTCGAATTCGTGGACACCTGCCGCGTCGCGCCGGTTTTCCGCCTGAGTGCCGAGGAATTGCAAATGGAACTGGCGATGCGACGGGACGAGCATCACGCTTAAGCCATCCCGGAGGCGCCCATGCCCGAGTCCGAAGTCCACGAAAGCCGCCTTCGCCGCTTGGAGCACTTGGCCGTCGCCCTCGCCAACGAAGCCGCCTCGGGCGGCAGCCCGGGCCTGCTCGATCCGGACATTGACCTGTTGCTGGATCGGCTGGAAGGGCTGGTGGAGCGCCTGCGCGCGTCTCGCGGCGGTCCCTGATTTTCTCCCGGGCCTGATATTCTCCCGGGAAGGATCCTTCCGTGACCGAGACCGCCTCGAAAACCATCCTGGCCGTGGATGACGACCGCCTCACCCTGCTGGTGGTCAAGCGGGCGCTGGAAGGGCCGGAGCGCAAGGTGCTCACCGCCGCCAACGGCCTCGAAGCCGTGGAAGTGCTGCGGGACCACGCGGTGGACCTGCTGGTGACGGATCTGGAGATGCCCCTGATGGGCGGCTTCCAGTTGCTGGCCCACGCCATTCCCCGCTACCCCGCGATGCCGGTGCTCGTCCTCAGCGGCGTGCTGGATGACGAGAAGCGCGGCAAGGTCCAGGAGCTCGGCGCGCTGCGCGTGCTGGCCAAGCCGCCGGAGGCGGAACCGCTCCGGAACGCCGTGGAGGCGCTGCTCCACCGCGTGCCGGATGGCCTCTTCCGGGGCATGAACCTCGTCACGCTCCTCTCGCTCGTGTTCTGGGAGAAGAAGACCTGCACCCTCACCATCCACGGCCAGAACGGCTCGAGCGGCATGCTCTACCTCCAGGAAGGTCGTCTCATCCACGCCACTTGCGGAGCGAAGGTGGACGCGGAGGCCGCCGAGGAGATCCTGAACTGGGACCGGGCGGATGTGACGATGATGGAGGCCTGCATGGTGGAGGCGACCTTCCAGCAGCCGATGGAGGCCTTCCTCATCGAGACCAAGGCCCGCCTCCGCATGCGCCTGAATTGATATAGGCTCTTGAGGATGCCGCCCCCCAGCGATCCGGTGTCCGCCAGCCAGCAGGCTCCGATGAAGACCGTCCTCGCGGTGGACGACGAGCGGCTCGTGCTCCAGGTGTGGAAGCGCGCGCTTCTCGGCATCCCCGGCGTGAGCGTGCTCACGGCCCAGGATGGCGAAGAGGCCAAGGCCATCCTCGCCAGCGAGCCGGTGGATCTCGTCATCACGGACCTGCTCATGCCGCGCATGAGCGGCTACGAGTTGCTCATCCACCTCTATGAGCGCCTACCGGGCGTGCCGGTCATCGTCATCAGCGGCGAGATGGACCTGGACCGCTACCCAATGATGGAGGAGCTGGGCGCGCTGCGGATCCTGCCCAAGCCCGTGCTGCCCGACCGGCTCCAACGCCATGTGCGCACCCTGCTCGATTCGCCCAAGGGCGGATCCGTCCACGGCCTTGGACTGGAGAGTTTCCTCTCGCTGCTCCAGATGGAGTTGCGGACCTGCACCATCTCGGTCCGAAGCTGGCGGCGCACCGGCGTGCTCTACATCCGCGAAGGCAAGCTCGTGCAGGCCACGGCCCGGCGCATGGAAGGCCTGCTCGCCGCCTTCGAGATCCTGAAGTGGGATCGCCCCGACCTCAGCTTCGTGGACAGCTGCCGCATCGAGGAGGCGCCCCTGGATCTGCCCTTGAACGAACTGCTGCTGGATTCCGCCTTCATCCGCGATTTGACGGAGCGGAAGGATCGTTAAGGCCTTTGGCTTTCGGCTTTCGGCTCTTGCTGGCGTCGGCCCATGCGGAGAGATCCCAGTGATCGCGGGCCCATGGTGGGATTCGCCCGATCCCTTCGCATGTCTCGCCCAGCGAAAGCCCAAAGCCAAAAGCCGAAAGCCACCCCTTGCGTCCCGGCTCCGCGCCGGGCAGAGTAGTCGCTTCATCCAATGGGCCGCGCGCCCTTCATACGACCCCTTTTCTTTTGTCAGGAGAGCCCATGCTCTTGAAGCCCCGCCTTCTGACCCCCGGCCCCACCCCACTCCTGCCGGAGGGTCTCGCCGCCCAATCCCTCGCGACCGTGCATCACCGCACGCCGGAGTTCCGCGCCCTCTTCCGCAGCGCGCGCGAAGGACTCCGTTGCTTCTACCGCCTCGACGAAGGCGAGGAGATCGCGATCCTCTCCTGCAGCGGCACGGGCGGCCTCGAAGCCGCCCTCGCCAACGCATGCGCGCCCGGCGACACCCTGCTCGTCGCCACCGCCGGCAAGTTCGGCGAGCGCTGGATCAAGCTCGCGAAAGCCTACGGCCTCACGGTCGTCGAAGTGAAGGCGCCCTACGGCGAGACCTTCGACCTCGATGCCTTCCGCGACGCCGTGAAGGCCGCGCCGAAGCTCAAGGCCTTCTGCGTCCAGGAGCATGAAAGCTCCACCGGCGTGCGCCACCCCGTGAAGGCGATGGCCGCCATCCTGCGCGAGGCGCAGCCCGAAGCCCTCGTGCTCGTGGACGCCATCACCGGCGTCGGCGTCCACGATGTGAAACTCTCGGACGGTTTCGATGTCCTCGTCTGCGGCTCACAGAAGGCCCTCGCGCTGCAGCCGGGCCTCGCCTTCCTCGGCCTGTCCAAGCGCTACCTCGCCCAGCTCGACGCGCCGCACCTGCCCCGCTTCTACTTCGACCTGCGCAACGAGCTGAAGGCCCACGAAGGCGACGGCACCGCGTGGACGCCCGCCATCGGCCTCATCGCCGCCCTGGACGCGGCCTGCCGTTGGCTCGAAACCCAAGGCGGCGTGGAAGCGCTCATCGCCAACGCCGCGCTGCAAGCGAAGGCTTTCCGCGCGGCTCTCGCCGAATGGGGCCTGCCCCTCTTCGCGAAGGCGCCGGGCGACGCGCTCACGGCCGTGAGCGTCGAAGGTTCCAGCCGCATCCTCAAATCCTTGCGCGACAAGGTCGGCCTCAGCCTCGCCAACGGCCAGGGCGAAATGGAAGACCACCTGATCCGCGTGGCGCACCTCGGCTACACCGATGGCCTCGACACGCTCATGGTCATCCAGGCCCTCGAACTCGCCTTCGCCGCCCACGGCGTGAAGATCGTCCGCCCCGGCGGCCAAGCCGCCCAGGCCGTCCTCGCCCAAACCCTCAACTAAAAACATTCATCCTCAGATTGCGCAGATTCCGCCGATTAAAAAATCTGCGTAATCGGCGGAATCCGCGGACAAAGGAGTTCTCATGCGCGTGCTCGCTTGCGACGGCATCCACGAGGAGGGCCTCGCGGCCTTCCGCTCGGCGGGATGGACCGTCGAATCCTCTGAACCGATCAAAGACCCATCCGCTCTCGCCACGGCGCTCAAGGGCGTGGAGGTGCTCCTCGTCCGCAGCGCGACGAAGGTGGACGCCGAGGCGCTGAAGGGCGCCGACAAGCTCAAACTCATTGGCCGCGCTGGCGCGGGCGTGGACACCATTGATGTGGACGCGGCGACGGAGCGCGGCATCGCCGTGATGAACGCGCCGGACGGCAACACGCTCGCCGCCGCCGAGCAGGCGCTGGCGCTGCTCTTCGCGCTGGCGCGCCACATCCCTTCGGCCGACGCGGGCATGAAGGCGGGCGAATGGCCCAAAGGCGGGCTCACGGGCTTCGAGCTGGAAGGCAAGAAGCTCGGCATCATCGGCCTCGGCCGCATCGGCGCCACCGTGGCCCGCAAAGCCCGCGGCCTCGGCATGGAGGTCGCGGCCTTCGATCCCTTCCTGCCGCCCGCCGCCGCCGCGCGCATGACCGTGCCCATGATGGATCTCGACGCGCTGCTCGCCTGGGCGGACATCGTCACGCTCCACATCCCGCGCACGAAGGAGACGACGAACCTGCTGGACGAGGCGGCGCTGCGCAAGCTCCGCAAGGGTTCCGTCGTCATCAACGCCGCGCGGGGCGGGTTGATTGATGAGAAGGCGCTGGTGAAGCTTCTGGACGAAGGCCACCTCGCCGGAGCGGGGCTGGACACCTTCGTGACGGAGCCGCTGCCTGCGGATTCCCCGCTGCGCAAGCATCCGCGCCTCGTGCTCACGCCCCATCTCGGCGCGTCCACGAAAGAGGCCCAGCGCGCCGTCAGCGCCATCCTCGCGCGGCAGATCCTCGACTTCGTCCAGACCGGCGCCATCCAAGGCTGCGTGAACCTGCCGCCGCTCTCGCCCGAGGCCGCGCAGGAGATGGGGCCTTGGATGCCGCTCATGAGCGCGCTCGGCAAACTCTGCGCGCGCCTCGTCCCGGCGGCGGACAAGCTGCGTCTCACCTACGCGGGCCGGGTGGACAAGCTGGACCCGCGCCCGCTCACGCGCCTGCTGGTGGCGGCGCATCTGGGCTCCGCCTCGGGCCGGGTCACGCCCGTGAATGCGCTTCAGGAAGCCGCGGCGCGCGGGCTCGAAGTGAGCGAGACGCTTGGCGGCGAAGGCGACGGCTTTGATCGCCTCCTCCGCGTTCGGGTCGAAGGAAGCGGCCACGCCCGCGAGATCGAGGCGACCCTCCACCGCGGCCCCCGCGTCGTCCGCCTGGATGGCGTGGAGCTGGACTTCGATCCGCGCGCCCACCTGCTGCTCATGCGCAACGAGGACCGGCCCGGCGTCATCGGCCTCGTCGGTTCCCACCTCGGCGCGGGCGGCATCAACATCGTCAACTTCGCGCTGGGCGCGAAGGGCGATGGCCAGGCCCTCGGCGCCATCACGGTGGATCGCGAAGTCCCCGAGAAGCAGGCCGCCGCCCTGCGCGGGATTCCGGGCATTCTCGCCCTGGAGGTGGTGTGATGCGCGTCCTCCTCTGCCGCCACGGCGAAACCCCCTGGAACGCCGAAGGCCGCTACCAGGGCCAGATGGACATTCCGCTTTCGGAAAACGGCGAACGCCAGGCGACGGCGCTTGGCGCGCGCCTGAAGGACCTCCCCATCGCCCGCGCCGTGGCTTCGCCGCTGTCCCGCGCGCGCCGCACGGCGGAATTGGCGCTCGGAACCCGCGCCGGAATGCTCACGCTGGATCCCGGCTTTCTGGAAATCGCCCATGGCGCTTGGGAGGGCAAGTTGGCCGCCGAGTTGGCGACCGAAGACGCCCCACGCCTCAAGGCATGGCGCCAGGCTCCCGAAACGGTGCAGATGCCCGGCGGCGAATCCCTCCAGCAGGTCCAGGACCGGGCCTGGCCCGCCTTCGTCGCGGCTTGCGCGGGGCTCGGACCGGAAGAGATCCTCCTCGTCGCCGCCCACGACGCCGTGAACCGCGTGATCCTGGCCCGCGTTCTCGGCCTGCCCCTCGCCCGGATCTGGTCCTTCCGCCAGGCTCCCGCGACGCTGAACCTGCTGGAAGGGCCGGAGCCCAACCGCCTGGAAGTGGTGCGCCTCAACGACGCCGCCCATGTGGCCGGGTTCTTCGGCGAAGCTTTGCATCTGGCCATCTAATTTGTCGTTCCCATGATTTTCGAATTCAGAAATGGTCATTCATAAATATTTATTTAATTCTATTTATTATATTTTTAAAAATTTGTTATTTGTAAGTGACAAATTTTTAAAAAATGAAATATCTATTTATTGAATATAAAGAGTTAACTGTTCTGGCATGTCTCTCGATTCTTCCTCCTGCCCTTTCACAGGAGGAATCCATGGGTTTCCGCTTCACCTCTCCCCTCATCCTTTCCGTGGCTCTGGCGCTTCCCCTGGGAGCCACGGGCGGCGGCCGCTCCAGCAAGCCCGCTCCCAAGGCCGTCGCCCACGCCATCAATCTCAACACCGCCACCGCCACCGAACTCGTCCAGTTGCCTCACATCGGGCCGAAGACGGCGGAGCGCATCGTCCTCTTCCGCAAGGAGCACGGTCCTTTCCGGCGACCGGAAGAGCTGATGAATGTGAAGGGCATCGGCGAGAAGGCCTTCGCCCAGCTCCGCCCCTTCCTGCTCACGCCTGCGGCGAAGTGAGGATCGCCATGGGTCCTCTCTTCCGCCAGCGCGGCATGTCGCTCCTGGAGATGGTCACGGCCACGGGCATCGTCGGCGCCCTCGGCCTCGGCGCCTTCACTTCCTTCCAGATCCAAGGCCCGGCCCTCACCGTCGCGGCCCAGGAAATCCAAGGGTCGCTGGACGAGGCCTTCGCCCAAGCCCGCGCGTCGGGTAGCCCCGTGGAGGTTTCGGCCACCGCCACCCGCGGCCTCGGCCACCTGCCCGTGAACCTACCCCGCTCCATCCACTGGGGCCTGCCGAGCGGCATCCCCTTGCCGCCGAACATGGACCCCACCACGCGCGCGGCGACGAGCGGCGAAGCGCACGCGGCCATCACTGTCACCCCGCGCCACACGGCCACGGCCACGGTCTGGTTCCTGAACGACGGTTGCGACGCCTTGTGCGTGCGGGTGAACGGCCATGGCCGAACGACGCTGCTGCGTTGGCGCGCCAGCCGCCACCACTGGGGGAGGGCCTGATGCGCATCCTCGACCTTTCACCGGATCAACGCCCGCGCGAGCGGCTGCTCGCGGGCCACGGCGACACCCTTTCCGACGCGGACCTCCTCGCGCTGCTGTGGGGCACGGGACGCCAAGGCCGCAGCGCCGTGGAGCTGGCCCAGGAACTCCTCGGCCGCAGCGGCGGCCTCGCGGGCCTCTGGAGCTTCGGCCTCTCGGACCTCACCGGCCAACCGGGCATCGGCCCCGCGAGAGCCTGCCAGCTCTGGGCGGCTCAGGAACTCTGCCGCCGAAGCCAGCGCCGGGGCGAGCGCACCCGCATCACCAGCCCCCGCGCCGCCGGAGACTACTTGCTGCCCCGCTGCCACGGCTGGACCGAAGAGCGCTTCGGCCTGCTCGCCCTCAACGCCAAAGGCGAACTGCTGGCCGAGCGCATCCTCAGCCAAGGCACGGCCACCGCGACGCTCATCAGCCCCCGCGAGTTCTTTCGGGAGGCGCTGCGTTACGGAGCCACCTCCGCCTTGGCCTTCCACAACCATCCGAGCGGCGACCCCAGCCCTTCCGCCGAGGACCGTCTCCTCACCAAACGCTTGCGGGCCGCGGGCGAAAGCCTCGGCGTGCCCCTCTCTGACCACCTCATCCTCGGCGAAGGCCGCTACCACAGCTTCCGCGCCGCCGAGGGCTGGGACCGGACGGGATGAAGGCGGAGGCGAGGATTCCCACAAAAACTTCGGGCCGCTTTCGCGGCCCATTTTTGGCGGAGAGTGGGGGATTCGAACCCCCGGTACTGGTTTACCCAATACACTCGCTTAGCAGGCGAGCCCGATCGGCCACTCCGGCAACTCTCCGAAGGGACTAGGTTAGCGCGGGGAGCCGCGCCGCTCAAGGGAACTTGCCGCGCCGCATGAATCCTGGGGATCATGGACCCACGGTGGGATGGCCGAGCGGTTTAAGGCACCGGTCTTGAAAACCGGCGAGGGGCAACCCTCCGTGGGTTCGAATCCCACTCCCACCGCCATTGGCCGCGCGAGCGGCCTTCTTTTTGGCGGTGAGAGTGGGATGAGAATCGCCCAAGGCGAGGGCCTTGGAACCGATGCGATCCCAAGGAGAACAGCGCGGGGCCCTGTTCGACGCCAGGAGCGCACGGTTTCAAGGCTCCGCCACGGGCGCGGCCCGGAGGGAAATCCCACTCCCTCCGCCTCTTCCCTCGCCGTCTCGTATATCGTGTCGCGTTGGTTTCTCGCGTCCGGATACCCCCGTGCCCATCTCCTATGCCATTGACCCTGCGCTCGGAATCATCTTCGAGACCTGGACCGGCACCGTCCACGCCGGGGACTTGGCGGATTTCTGGAGGAACTACCTCGCGGATCCAGAAGTCCTCGCGTGCCGCCGGACCCTCGTGGATCTGCGGGAGTGCGGCGTGGAGGTGCATGGAAGCGACCTTGCCAATCTGATCGAGACCATCGTCCTCCCCAAACTCGGCACGATGAAATGGCGATCCGCCCTCCTTGTCGGCCATGCGATTCAATTCGGGGTCGCTCGGCAATACGAGGTCTTCGCCGACTACTACAGCCGCGATTCCGTCTTCACGGATCGGCAGGCGGCGGTGAGCTGGCTGCTCCAAGACACCGCGGAGACGGAATAGCCGGTCCGCCAGCACGCGTGATCCATCATTGGCGTCGCCGGATTCGGCCGCGCAGAACCCCTCGCGTTCAAGCGCTGGCGCGGACCTGCAAGATTAGCCGTGGGGTCTTGGTAAAAGCCTCCGGATCGGGGTCCATCCTAGCGCCCCCCGGCGCCCTGCCCCACAATCGGAAAATGGGAGACCTGGGGCCGCAGATCCTGCCTTCGGCGCCCGCCCTGCCGGGGGCGGTGGTGCCGGGCGCGGCCTGCCTGACCCTGGATGGGGCCTTCGCGCGGGTGAAGACCGCCTTCCTGCACCACCATCCCGATGGCGACCTGGACCTGCTGGAGCGCGCCTTCAAGGTGGGCCGGGCCATGCACGCGCGGCAGGCGCGGCGCAGCGGCGAGCCCTACTTCTTCCACCCGCTCGCCGTCGCCCTGAGCCTCGCGGAATGGCGGCTGGACGCGGTGACCATCGTCTGCGGCATGCTCCACGACACGGTGGAGGACACGCTCCTCACGCTGGACGAGGTCCGCGCCCAGTTCGGAGATGAAGTCGCCGTGATCGTGGATGGCCTCACGAAGATGGCCAAGCTGGCCTTCACGGACCGGCACCTGCTCAACGCCGAGAATGTGCGCAAGCTGCTCGTCGCCATGGGCAAGGATGTGCGCGTGCTCGTCGTGAAGCTCGCCGACCGGCTGCACAACATGAAGACGCTGTCGGCCATGCCCGAGGAGAAGCGCCGCCTCATCGCGCGGGAAACCCTCGAACTCTACGCGCCGCTGGCGAACCGCCTCGGCATGGGCGCCGTGCGCCTGGAATTGGAGGACCTCTCCTTCGCTTTCCTGGAGCCGGAACGCTTCCAGGAACTCAAAGACGCCGTGGAGCGCAAGCGGGCGAAGCTGGCGGACACCATCGAAGAGACGCGCCTGCTCCTGGAAGTGACGCTCCGCGAACAGGGCGTGAGGGCCACCGTCACTTTCCGCGTGAAGCACTACTTCGGCATCTGGCGCAAGATGGACGCGCAGGAGCGCGCGCTGGAGGACATCCATGACTGGCTGGCCTACCGCATCCTCTGCGCGGACCGGCCGAGCTGCTACACCGCCCTCGGCATCGTGCATGGGCTCTTCAAGCCGATCCCGGGGCGCTTCAAGGACTACATCAGCCTGCCGAAGGAGAACGGCTACCAGAGCATCCACACCTCGGTGCTCATGCCCTCGGGCGACGCCTTCGAGATCCAGATCCGCACCGAGGCGATGCACGCGAGCGCGGAGGCCGGCATCGCCGCCCACTGGACCTACAAGGACGGCCGCCTCGCCAATCGCGACGAGATCAACCAGGCGGCCTTCCTGCGCCGGATGGTGGAACTGCACCAGGAATCCCGCGACAGCCGCGATCTGGTGGCGAACCTCAAGGGCGAACTGAGCTTCCGCACCATCCAGGTCTTCACGCCCAAGGGGGACCTGCGCGCGCTGCCCGAAGGCGCGACGCCCATTGATTTCGCCTACGCCATCCACACCGAAGTCGGGCATCGCTGCGTGGGGGCCAAGGTGAATGGCCGCATGGTGCCGCTGCGCCAGGCGCTCTCCAACGGCGACCGCGTGGAGATCCTTACGCGGCCCGATCACAAGCCGAGCCGCGATTGGCTCGGCTTCGTGAAGTCGGCTTCGGCGAAAGCGAAGATCCAATCCTTCATCCGCGAGGAGGAACGCACGCGCGCCATCCAGATGGGCCGCGAGCGCCTGGAGCGCGAGGCGAAGGCCGCCGGAATCCGGCTCGACGACGCCGAAGTCCACGCCAAGCTCACCGAGCGCCTCAAGCCGCTGCATCACGCCAACTGGGACAGCTACCTCGCCGCCGTGGGCTTCGGCCGCGTCAGCCCTCAGCGGCTGCTGGAGCCCTTCCTCCCCGAGCCCGCCAAGCGCAAGGCCAGCCCGGGCCGCATCGCCATGGACGACGCCGTGGTGGTGGACGACACCAGCGGCATCCTCTACAGCCTCGCCTATTGCTGCAAGCCCATCCGCGGCGATGAGATCACGGGCTACATCACCCGCAACCGCGGCGTCGCCATCCACCGCGCGGGCTGTCCCCAACTCGCGAACACCACGCTGCACAGCGAACGGCGCGTGGCCGTCACCTGGGGCAAGGGCGCGGGCGTCTTCGACACGGAGATCTCCCTCACCACCGAGGATCGCGCCGGCATGGTGGCCGCCATCAGCGAGGCGGTGCAGAAGTCCGGCATCAACATGCAGCGCTTCCAGGCCGCCGCCAGCGAACAGGGGACGGGCCTCTTCCACATCGCCCTGCGCGTGCGCGACCGCTCCCACCTCATTGACCTGATGAACGGCCTCCGCAAAGTCCGCGGCGTGTTCACCGTGGAGCGGGTGAAGGGCTCGATCTTCGGGAAGATCTGATGTGGGGTTCACCGCGGAGGCGCGGAGGACGCCGAGGGAAACCATCCACCACGACGGCGCCAAGGCGGCGCCATGCCGCGTCCCTTCTGCGTCCTCCGCGCCTCCGCGGTGAAATCGGTTTCGCGCCATGAGCCGACTCTGGACGCCGCCTCAGGACGGGACACCCATCCCGTGGTCGCGCATCGAAGCCAGCTTGCGGCTCAACGCGCGCTCCGAGCATCCCTTCAAGATCAGCCGCCGCATCCCTGAGGACGGCCGCCGCGCCGCGGTGGCGGTGGTGCTGTGGGGGAATGAGGTCGGCGCCACGAAGCTCGTGCTCGTGCAACGCGGATTCGGCGCGCCGCACCACCCCGGTGAGATCGCCTTCCCCGGCGGCATGGCGGAGCCTTCCGACCGCGACCTGCCCCGCACCGCGCGCCGCGAACTGCGCGAGGAGCTGGGCCTCACGGAAGTCTGGGAGCTCGGCTGCTTCGCCGATGGCGTGGCGAAGGCGAGGGTCCGCTTCACGCCCGTCCTCTTCCGCTGGGAAGCCCGCGAACCGAAGTTCACCGTGGACGCCGAACTGGAACGCGCGCTGATGCTGCCCCTCGTGCCCTTGCTGGACGCGCCCTGGACCAGCGAAATCCTCGACCGCCAAGGCCTCGCCCTCGAAGTCCCCCGCCTGGAGATGGACCTCGGAGACGGCCAAGCCACCCCCCTCTGGGGCGCGACGGCTTTCGTCCTTAAAGCGTGGTTGGATGCGCTGAAAACAAGCTAGCGATTGTAGGGCCGCTCGTTGATCCAGTGGAAGCCGCGATTCATGAGAGGGAAGTCCTGGGTGTCCTTCTTCACAAGTTGAATACGGGCCTGCACACCTTCCACGAGGCCTTCCAGCAGAAGATGCTTCTTATCCGCCGTGGATGCCTGCAAGGTCATCGGTGCCTTGGTTTCGGGCCATACCTCCGTCAGCTCCCAGGTCCCACCTTCCTGTTTGACCTTGTAGCTCGCGCGTGATCCATCCATGGCACGGACGAGGAGCACGCTTCCGCCATTAAAGGTTACCGCATAGCGCCAGCGCGTCTTATCTGTGATGAGCGGCGACACTTCCACGCCATTTCGCGTCATGGACTCCACTTCATAGCCCACCTGCGAACCGGCAGCGGCCTCCTGCCTACGGCGGGTCCAATCGCTGGCGATGTTCGAGCAGAGGAAATAGCCCACGACGATGCCCTTTAGCGCCCAGCGGCCCCGGCGACGCCAGCCGGTCCAATTGGGTAGGCGTACATCCTCCGGCGCCGCGCCTCTGTGGAAGAGCAGGACATCCATGAGCCGCTTCATGGCAGGCCCGAGGACCACCAGCGCCGTCAGCAGGAGGTGGGTGGAGTAAAGCTTGACGGGGATGTCATAGCAGAAGTTCATCATCACGACATTCGTCATCACGCCCGCGATGATGATGGCTCCGAAGGTGGCCGTACGCCGGAAGCAGAGGAGTAGCGCGCCCAGGCATTCCATCGCGCCCGAGAAGACGGTATAGGCGACCGAGTAGCCCATGAAAGTCCACGCTAAGCCCATTGGAGAAGAATCCCCGTAGGTCTCCATCAGGCTACTAGGACCCGGCGGGGAGAACTGAAGGTCGAAGACCTTGCTGAACCCGTAGCCGAGCATGATGGCCGCAAGCGCGTAGCGCAGGTACACGCGAAACCAGCCCGCGAGCCAGGCGTAATCCTTCCGCCTGCGGTCCATCGCGGTCCAGGCGAGCGTCGCCGCGACCGCGAGGACGAAGGAAATCAGCAACAGCACATAGTCGTGCAGCGTGTCGCCGCTGCCTGTGGGCTGGTAGACGATGGGTTGGGCGAGATGCAGGACATGGGCGCCAGTCCAGATCGTGAGATGTTCCCAGCCCTTCGCCCAGAGCACCCAGGCCTTCCCGGTGAAAGGGATGGAATCCAGCGGGAAGGGAATGAAATAGAGGACGAAGTAGCTGAACAGGAAGCGGAAGCCAAGCTTCTTCGCGAAGCTCCACGGGGCCGGGGTCGTCTCGGTCGTCATCGTTCACCTGGAGGGGAAGCTCCAGTCTAGCGATCACCATCGTAGGCCGCGAGATCCGGGGGCGTATCAATGTCCTCGCCCATCCATGAGCCGCCGAGGAGTTCATGCGCAGGCAGCGCGTCCATCAGCGCGCGCAGGCTGCGGGCTTCGCTCCGCGCGAGGGCGGGCAGGAGCGCGGCGGGAAGGAACCCTCCAAGCGGTTGGCGATGACCATCGCGGACGACGAGCGCCCAGGCGTCATCCACGCCTTCCGCTTCCGCGAGCCAGACGGCGAAGGCTCCTTCCGTCCAGCGCGGTTGATCGCAGGCGAGCACCCACCAGCGCCGCGCGGGCGGCGGGTTGGATGCGGCCCAGGCGCGCAACGCGATGGCGGGGCCTTCGCGCGGGTCCTCCACGCGCGGCAAGTCAGGAACATCGGGCAGCGGCGCGCCGATGATCTGGATGGGACCCTCCGCGATCACGGATCGGAACACGCGGACGAGGTGGCCACCCCAGGTGCCGCCGCTCGGATGCGGCCGATCGTGCTTCGTGCCGCCCAGGCGCGCGCCCATCCCGCCCGTGAGCAGAACGAGGCCGCAGCGCGGGACGACCGCGTTCACTTCGTTTCGCGGATCCAGGACCAGGCCGCGACCGAGGCCGGCATGCCGATGGTGCCCGCCGCCAGCGCCACGACCTGCTCCAACTCCTCCCGCGTGATGCCCGCGGCGAGCGCCTTGCGCGCGCTCGCGTGGACGGAACCTTCCCGCATCGCGCCGATGGAGACGGCGAGCTTGACGAGGCGCTGGGTCTTCGCGTCCAGCGGTCCCTGCTGGCCCGCCTCCGCCAGCGCGTCCCAGGCTTCACCTAATTTCGGGAAGCGCGCGATGAAGTCGCGGTAGGTCTTGGGGGCTTCCGGCGCGTGGCTCATGGGTGGCTCCTCGCCTCCATTTTGCCGCGTTCCAGCGAGGAAGGGGCCGCTGACGGCGCGAGTTCCGCTTCCGCCGTGGGCGTAGGCGGCGGTGGCGGCGGTTCGGACAGCACGCCCTTCAAGGTGAGCACGCCGATGCCGAGAATCAGGACCAGGGCGAGGTCAATGATCCAGCCCCGCTTCGCCGGATGGCGCGACTCGACCCGATCCAGCCAGGGCAGCAGCAGCATGCCGATGGTCACCAGGCTGGGCACGACGAGGGTGCCCACCACTTCCAGACTCGGCGGCATCAATTTGAGGAATTCGTAGAGGCCGAGGAAGTACCACTCCGGCCGCGGCGTGAAGGTGACGCCGGAGGGATCGGCGACGCCGCCCAGCTCGGGACGGAACGCCACGGCCAGCATGAGGAGGATGCCCGAGGCCACGAGCACCACCACCGCGTCGCGGAAGAGCTGCACCGGGAAGAAGGGGACGGTCCGGCCCTTGCGCGGCGTGACGGGGCCCGCGATGTGGTGCTTGCGCACCAGATAGAGATGGATGCCCGACAACACGATGAGCGCGGCGGGCAACAGCATCACATGGACACCGTAGAAGCGCGTCAGCGTCAGCGCGCCCACTTCCTTGCCGCCGCGCACGAGCACCATCAATTGATCGCCCACATAGGGAATGGTCGCGATGATGCGCGTGCCCACCACCGAGGCCCAGTAGGCCTTCTGGTCCCAAGGCAGGAGGTAGCCCGTGAAGGAGAAGCCGAGGATCACCTGGAAGATGAGCACCCCCACCACCCAGGTCATCTCCCGCGGCTTCTTGTAGGAGCCCCAGAAGAAGGTCCGAAGCATGTGCAGCGTGGCGACGAGCACGATGAACGAGGAGCCCCAGTGGTGGAGGCCGCGGATGAAGGCGCCCATGGTCACGCCATCCATGATGTAGGCG
Organism: uncultured Solibacteraceae bacterium; assembly: GCA_964472275.1. Taxonomy (GTDB): domain Bacteria; phylum Acidobacteriota; class Holophagae; order Holophagales; family Holophagaceae; genus JAFDVN01. The sequence continues at coordinate 14,071 of CAYYJN010000004.1, read as the reverse complement.
ACGCTCTGGTGAGCGTGGTCCGGCGTCGGCGCGTAGAACATGGCGAGCGCGACGCCCGTGACGAACTGGAAGATGAGCAGGGTCATCAACAGATTCCCCAGCGTCTGCCACCAGCCCGTTCCGGGCGGCATCGGCTCGTCCAGGTTCTTCTTGGAAAAGCTCACGAAACCCGTGCGGGACTCGAGCCAGTCCATCACGGCCTGCTTGCGGGTGGGGGGCGATTGCGGCGGGGGAAGGCTGGGCTGCGCGCTCATGGTCACACCCTCTGAATCCAGATGCGGCCGTCCTCGACCTTGGCCGGGAGCTTGACGAGGCCGTGGGGAGGCGGGCCGGAAATCCGCCCGCCGCCCGCGTCGAAAACGCCGCCGTGGCAGGGGCAGATGTAGCGATCGTTTTGGGAGTGGAACTTCACATTGCAGCCCAGGTGCGGACAGGTCGGACTGAAGGCGAAGACCTCGCCCCCGCTCCGGTGCAGGAACACGCTGTACTTGAGCGGCGAGACCATGTAGCCGTCATCCACATCCACGCGGTAGTCCACGGAACGGGTCTCGCCTTCGGCGACGCCGCCCTCCTCCAGGACGGGAATCCACGCGTCCGAGCCTTTCCGGCGTCGCATGGGGTCGCTGATGAACTTCAGCGTCGGTCCGAAGATGGCGGCGAAGACGCCGAGGTTGATGATCCCGACGAGCCAGCCCAGCAGGCGCCGCCGCGGGACCTTCGCGGCCGCGGTTTCGGTTTCATGGTTCATATCGTGCGGATCCATCGAAGTCGCTCCAGGTGTCAGGGGAAATATCGGAGGCGGACCTTGCCCTCGAAATCCGGGTCCATGGCCTTCAGCACGCCTTCGGCGATGCGCTCGGACTTATGGTGGCGGCCGGGCGCGGGCTCCCACGCGAAGCCCAGCGCCGATCCGGAGGCCGCGACGCTTTCCGTGAGGCGCGTGATCGCCACGAGCACCGGCACGACGAAGGCATGGGCGAAGCGCGTGTAGGGCGCGGTCAGGAAGAGCGCAGCGACCAGCAGCAGATGGAGCAGGTAGAAGGGCTGGATGAAGAGGATCGCGCCGTGGTAACGGAAGATCTGAACGAGGAAGCCGGTGAGGATCGTGAGCCCCAGCAGGTTCAGGAAGAGGTAGTCCCGGCCCAGGGTGAGCCCGTTGTCTATGTACTCATCCTTGCGGTAGCGAAAGCGCACATAGGCGATGCCCGCGAGGATCGCGAGACCCGCCAGGTTCGGAAGCACCTTCAGCGGATGGCTGAGCGGGAGCGTCTGGCGAAGCGGGTTGAAGACCTGCATGAGCGCGTCCGCGACCCATAGCCCGGTGAAGCCGTAGATCAGGAGCCCGTGCATGGCCCATCGGAACTTGCTCTTCTTCCATAGCGAGCCCACGAGGAGACCATCCACCAACAGCGAGCGGACCACGATGCCGAACGCCTTCCCATATCCGAACTTGCCCAGGTAAGGGCGCAGCCGCGCGAATCCGGCGCCATCCACCCACTTCGCGAGAACCTTGAGGGCGAGCAGCATCGAGATGAGCGCGATCACGCCGAAACCCATGCCGACGCGCTTCACCGACATGAGCTGGCCCACCTTGTAGGAGATGGGAATCTGGGTGGGATCGAGCTTCGTCGCGCGGGCGAACTGGTAGACGCGGAGCACATCCTCATCGGACATCTCGCGCGTTGAGATGGCGGGCATCATGCCCTTGCCGTTCCGCACGGTCCAAAGGAATTTGTCCGGTGGAAGCTGGGTCCCGGCAAGGGGGGGGCCGAGTCCGCCCATGGCCGTCTGCCCGTGGCAGCCCGCGCAGGAGGAGGCCGCCCAGACATCCGATGGGCTTGGCGCGTGGGCCGATGCTTGAGTGGATGTCTGGGCCTTCAAGGCCGTCGTGAAGAGGAAAAGCAGCAGGATCAGCAGGGAGCGGACCACGGCCGCGGCGGCGCCTGCCGCGCGATGGGGCTCCGTCCCCTCCTGCCCCGAGTCCAGGCATTCGACGCCTTGCTCCGCCATGGTGCCCAGGTAGAGCGTCGCCGGCTTCGTGCCGCATTCCGGGAGCAGCTTGAAGGGATCGCGGTCGGTGAGTTCCTTCTGATCCTCCGCGTACCGGGAAATCTTGCTTTCGGGATCGTCGAGATCGCCGAAGATGCGCGCGGTCGTGGGGCAGGCGACGACGCAGGCGGGCTCCAGACCCTGGTCCACGCGCTGGGCGCACAGGGTGCACTTCCGCGCCACATTCTCGTTGAGGCGCGGCTTCACGAAATCGGATTCGTAGGAACGGTCCTCGGGCAGGTACCACTTGTCCGAGGGCTTCAGGATGATGTTCCCGTAGGGGCAGGCCGACACGCAGGCGCCGGTGCCTCGGCAGCGGTCTTGGTCAATGAGGACGATGCCATCGGGCCGCTTGTAGATCGCCTTGTTGGGGCAGGCGCGCAGGCAGGCGGGGTCCTCGCAGTGGTTGCAGAGGACGGGCACATAGACCCGCTTCACCTGCGGAAAGGTTCCCGCCTCGACATTCAGCACGCGCGCGAAGAACACATCCGCGGGCGTGCCGTTCTCCTGCTTGCAGGAGACGGTGCAGGCGTCGCACCCGATGCAACGGGTGAGATCAATGAGCATGGAAAGCCGGGTCATCTCAGTTCGCCTTTCTCACATCCACCCGCGTGTCTTTCCAGTGCTGGCCTGGAGCGTAGACGGCGGGGAGGTAGTAGGCCTCATGGGTCGCCTTGACCTTCTGATGCGTGTGGACGCTGTGGTACTTCCCGCCCGCGAGGTAGCGTTCCCACCACGCGTGATCCACGCACACGACACCGGGCTTGATGGCTTCCGTCACCAGCGCCCACAAGCGGTAGGCGCCGTTGTGGTTGTAGATCTCGACTTCGTCGCCTTCCTGGATGCCGCGCAGAAGCGCGTCCGCCGGGTTGATCTCCACCACGGGCTTGCGGTTGATGTTCAGCAGCAGCGGATTGTTGCTGTGGGTGGAATGGACGCGCCATTTGGAATGCGGCGTGACGATGGCGAGCGGGAAGGCCTGATCCGCCTCCGGAAGGTGGCTGAAGGCCGGGATGAAACGCGGGAGCGTCTCGCCCATCTTTTGGTAGATCGCCTCTTCCTTGTAGAACTCCATCCGGCCGGTCTTGAGGAACTCCCGCTGCTGTTCGACCTTGAAGGGATAGGCCCGCGGCGGGAACGGCTTCTTGTCCAGGAACTGCTCGTCGCAGCCGATCTCGGGATCGTGGACCTTCAGCCGCACCGGCCCTTTCTTGAGGTCCTCAAGCGTGATGCCTTCCGCTTCGTGTCCGCCCGTCTCCAGGAGGATGCGAATGGCGTCCAATTCGGTCATGTCGAACCGCGGCGACAACTCCGGCGCGACGCGCTTCACCAGCTCCTGCACCATCCAGAATTCCGGCTTGCTCTCGAATTGAGGCTTGATCACCGGCTGCTGGAGCTGGAGGTGCGGATGAGTGCCCGTGCCGACGAGATCCCACTTCTCCCAGAAGGTGGGCGCGGGCAGCACCACATCGGCATATTCGCAGGTGGGGGACATGGAGAAGTCCACGGCAACGAACAGCTCCAGGTCGTCAATGGCCTTTCGCAGCGGTGTGGAGAACTCCGTCACCAGCGGATTCGCGTGCGAGACGAAGAGCGCCTTGAAACCGTGCTCCGGGAATTTGATCTTGGGATTGATGGTCTCCGTGGGCTTTCCCATGGCGAAGTAGTGCATGGGCACATTGTTCGGGCGCTTGCCTTCGGGGAACCAGAAGCCTCCGGTGTCAATGCGGAAGTGGTGCTGGCCCGAGTAGATCGTCACGCCGCCACCCGCCTTGCCGTGTTGCCCCGCCAGCGCGCTCAGGAGCAGGATCGAGCGGATCGTGAGATCGCCGTGGAGCCGGTGGTTGACGCCCATGCCGATGACGATGGTCGCGGGGTCCGCCGCGGCGTATTCGCGCGCCGTGCGGCGGATGCTCTCCGCCGGAATGCCAGTGAGTTCCGCGACCTTCTCGGGCGCGTACTCATCCCGCCGTATGACTTCTTCGAGCAACTCGAAGACCGGGCGCACGCGGACCGTCTTGCCAGCGATCTGGACATCCTTCGCGCCGCGGAAGGCTGGACGCACGCGCTCGGGCAATTCCAGCGTGTCGGGAGGAAGAACGAAGAAGCCGCCCGCAGCCTCATCCCAGACCACGAACTCGAAGGGGCTCCCGCTTCCGATCCCGAGGTCCGAAGCGCGCAATCGCGTCCCGTCGTCATCCCGGACGAAGGTGGCGCAGTCGGTGAAGGTTCGCAGGAAGCCCCAATCCACGCGCTGTTCTTCCAGGAGCACCCGGCACATGGACAGCGCCAGCGCGCCATCGGTGCCAGGGTTGATGGGAAGCCACAGATCGGCGCCCTTGGCGGTCTGGCTGCAGCGCGGGTCAATGACGACGATGCGGCAATCGTTGGCCTGCTTGGCGCCGCGGGTGAAGAACTGCGCGTCGGGGATGCGGGTCTGGAAGAGGTTCGAGGACCAGAGGATCGCGAACTTGGATTCGGCCCAGGTCTTCGTCTCGCACTCCACGCTGTCAATGCCCAGGGTCTGGGTGAACCCCATGGAGATGTCGCCGTTGTAGTCGTAGGCGGTGGCGAAGGACATGCCCAGCAGCGCCGCCATGCGGATCTGGGCGCCCTTCTGCACATAGCTGGTGCCGACCACCTGATTGAACAGGAGCATGCTTTCCGGGCCGTAGGTCTTTGAGATGCGGATCATGTTGGCGGCGATGTGATCCAGCGCTTCGTCCCATGTCGCCTGCTTCCACTTCCCCTCTCCGCGCGCGCCTTGGCGGATGAGGGGCGTCTTGATGCGGTCCGGCCCGTAGATCAGGTGCGTCATGGACATGCCGCGCAGGCAGCCACGCGGGTTGTACTCGGCGCAGGGATAGTCCGCGGCCGGCTTGAGGTCCACGATCGTGTCGTCCACCACCGTCGCGAGCCACCCGCACGCGCCCGTGCAGTTGGGGCTGTCCGTCGTTCGGATGACCTTGGCTTCGCCCTGCTTCCCGGGCATCGGAGACTCATGCCTTCCCGGGACTGCGTACCGTGTGACCATTCAGGGCTCCATGGCGTGGGTGTCCGCGTGACGCGCCTCGAATCGGAGGCGTTGAAGCGGATCGGGAAGAACTCGGCGTGAGAAGCGATCAGGCGGAGCGCGCGGTGGTTCCGCTCACTCCACCCATCCGGTGGGTTGCACCCAAGCTAGGAACAGATCGCTATGACAGCGATCACAAGGAAGGCTTCCCTCCCGTTTGGCGTCGCGTCGCTTGATTTCCATCAAGCAGTTGGGCTGCAACGGTCCTGACGAAGCGGCGTTCGCACCGGCTCAGTGGTCGAGGCCATCCACCCGCCGTGCCCAGATCGGATAGTCGAGGCCCGCGAGGCGGTTGATGGCGATGGCTTGCACCGTGAGCAGCGCCACGGCGACCTCGATCACGAGAAGGCTTTTGGGGTGGATGATGATGCCCAGCGAAATGATGAGCGTCGTCGCGCCCGCGGGCGGATGCGCGGCCTTGAGCAGGATCATCAGCGCGCCGGTGGAGGCGAGGGCGAGCGCCGCGGCCATCACCCGCGCGAGGTGGACTTCCGTGCCGGGGTGCCATTGGGTGTGCTGGAGCCCGGTGGCCCACAGCGCGCCGAAGCCGCAGAGGATGCCGATGGCGTGCCCGTAGATGGTGTGGCGCGGGCTCGCGGATGGGGCTTCCGGATTGAAGAAGAAGAGGAAGGCCGTGGGGCCGAGCGACGGGAAGATGAAGCTCGTCTTGAGCGCGAGCGCGGCCAGGCTCATCAGCGCGATGCTGATGAAGCCGTTCACGAACATGAACGCGGACCACACGAGCCGGGGCGGGAAGTGGGTCAGCAGCCAATCCATACGCAGCCGACCCAGGAGCCCGTGCACCTGGGTCGGCTCGAAGAGCGCGAGCGGCCGACGAACCCCTTCGGGGCTCATTCCGCTTCGGTCCCGAAGGCGATCTCGGGCTTCTCGCGGCGGATGATCCGCTGCACGACCATGTGAAGCATCACGAGGCAGGCGATGGAAAGCACCGCGAGCATCACCCACATGGTGGTCCAGAGCCCGCTCGTCTTCAGCACATAACCGAAGACGATGGGGCCGACGAAGCCGCCAAGGCCGCCGATGACGCCCACCAGCCCGCCCACCGCGCCGACCTCTTCGGGGAAGTAGGTGGGGATGTACTTGAATACCGCGCCCATGCCCACGCCCCACAACAGCCCGAGGATCATCACGATGCCGGCGAAGACCTTCACATTCGCCTGGAAGAAGATCCGCGTCACGCCCTTCGCCACCACCTGCTTCTTCGTCACCTTGTCGCCCACCTGCACCACCGGCTCCTGCCAGAAGGTGCTCTTGGGCATGACGAGCGTGCCCGCCTCAACGGGCGACTCGACGACCCGCGCGCGGAGCGGAAGGCGCGCTTCGCCGATGGTGATGTGATCCGTCCCAAGCTCCGTCACGACGCCCGCCTTCGGCGCCTGCACGGCCGGACCGGGCGACTCGATGCTCATGCGCGGCACGGAGAGGGCGAGGCAGGCGAGGATGCTCCCCGCGAAGGTCCAATACATCACCGTGCGCGCGCCGTGGCGATCCGCCAGCCAACCGCCCACCGCGCGGAAGAGGCCCGCGGGGAGGCTAAAGGCTGCCGCCAGCGCGCCCGCCGCCGCGAGCGTCATCCCGTAGACGCCCATGTAGTAGGGCACCAGCCACTGGGACAACGCGACGAAACAGCCGAAGACGAGGAAGTAATAAAGCCCGAAGCGCCACACCCGCAGGCGCCTCATGGGGCTGAGGAGTTGGGTCACGGTGCGGGGCGCGCGGCCCGAAGCCCGCTCGCGGGTGACGACGAGGAACAGCACGGCCATGAGCACGAGGCCCACGGCGTAGGCCTTGGGCAGGACGCGCCAGGCCTCCAGGTCCGCGCCGCCCTTGGTGAGGGACTTCAGCACGGAGGGCGCGAAGAGCGCGGTGAGCGCGGTGCCCACATTGCCCGCTCCGAAGATGCCGAGCGCCGTGCCCTGCTTCTCCTTGGGGAACCACGACGAGGTGAAGGCCACGCCCACGGCGAAGGACGCGCCCGTGAGGCCGAAGCCGAGCGAGGCCGCGAGGAAGCCACCGTAGCTGTGCATGTTCCCGAGCAGCCACATGGGAGCGGCGGAGAGAAAGAGGAGCGCGCTGTAGACCTTCCGGCCCCCGAAGCGGTCCGCCAACATGCCCACGGGCAGGCGGAGGATGGAGCCGGTCAACACGGGGATGCCGATGATCCAGCCCAGTTGTTCCTGGTTCCAGTGGAAGACGCCCGCGTCCACGAGGAAGGCCCCCAGCACGCCGTTGAGCGTCCAGCAGGCGAAGCACCAGAAGAAGGCGAGCGTGCTCATCGCGAGCGCCGCGTTGGCTTGGGCGCGGTCGGACATGGAGCCTCCTTGGGGGAAATCCAGGTTGGGAAATCCGTCTTCAGCGTTCCGGCGTCGGCCGGTCAGGTCCAATGATTCAGGACACGGGGTCCGATTTCAGTGATCCAGGTCACGGGCGCGGAAGGCGAAGACCAGCGCCACGAGCGTGAGGATGAGCGAGGCGAAGAAGGCCCCGGCGAGCAGGGTGCGGCTGCCGTCCAGCACGCTGCCGAGCACGGTCTCGAAGAGGTAGACCTGGATGACGAGGATGAGCAGGCCCAGGCCCAGCGCGAAGCTGGTCATGGCGGTGCGTGGAGCTTTGGGTCGCATCAGGCCTCCTTCGCTTCGCCGGGTTTGGAAAGGTCGCCCACGGCCCAGAGCGTGCCGTCCGCCCTCACTTCCAGCGCGACGCCGGAGAGCGGCCGCGTCGGCGGACCTTGCACGGGAAAGCCATGGCCGCATTCGAAGTAGCCGTTGTGGCAGGGGCATTCGAGCTGGCCGCCCTTGAAGCGCACCGCGCAGCCGAGGTGCGTGCAGGTCTGACGGTAGGCCTTGAGATCGCCTTCCGCCGTGCGGAGGAGGATGCAGCGGTCATCCCGGTCGCGGAAGGTGAACAGCTTCGATTGCCCCGGCGCGAGGTCGGACGCGAGCCCGAGGCTCACGGCCGTCTCCGTCACGCCGTGCGGGTCGGGCGCGCCCTCCAACGGCTTCTTGCGCCCCCAGAGGTAGCCGATGCCGGCGGTGAAGCCCGCGCTCACGAGCGCGAGGAAGCGCGTGAACTCGCGTCGGCTGATGAAGCTCTCATCCGCCAGATCCACGGGGAAGGCCTTGCGCCATTTGGCCATCAGAAACCTCCGGCGATGAGCAGCGCCGCGTCCAGGTGGAGCGGCACTTCGTTGTCGGGCACCATCACCGCGTTGCGGGTCTTCACATGCAGTTCGCCGATGGTAAATTCGCGCAGCGGCTTGTTCTTGCGCATGCCCTCGATCTGCGCCTTTGGCGCGTAGAGCAGCGCCTGGCTGGGGCAGACCGTCGCGCACATGGGCCGCAGGCCTTCGCTGGTGCGGTCGTAGCAGAGGTCGCACTTCAGCATCTGCTCCAGGCCGCTGAAGACGATGGGCACGCCGAAGGGGCAGCTCAGCTCGCAGTTCTGGCAGCCGATGCAACGCGGCTTCTGGCTGCTGTGGACGACGCCGTCCTCCGAGCGCTTGATGGCGTCCGCCGGGCAGACTTGGGCGCAAATGGGATCTTCGCAATGCATGCACACCGTCGGCACGGTCTGGGTGCTGGCGAGCCGATCAATCTCGTCCAGGTGGATCATGGAGCGGCCGCGGTGGGTGCCGCACTCCGCGCAGGCGCCCACGCAGGCGCGGCAGCCGATGCAGCGCTGGGGGTCCACGAAAAAGCCGTATTCCTCGCTGACGAGCGCCATCAGAACACCTGCTCGGGAATGTTGGGTTGATTGCTCCTGGCTTCAAACGCCATGCGCTGGAGCTCGGCGAGTTCGGGGCTGAAGCGGTCCTTGGTCGTCTTGCGGATGCGCACGGCGCTCACCTTGTATTCGGGGATCTTGCTCACCGGATCGAGGTGCCGCGCCGTGAGCTGGTTGGCGGCCAGCTTGGACGACCAGTGGTAGGGGATGAACACCGTGTCCGGGCGGATGGTCGTGACGAGCTTCGCGGGCAGCACCATGGCGCCGCGGCGACTCTCGATCTCCACCGCGTCGCCTTCCTCGATGCCGTAGCGCTCCGCGAGACGCGGATGGATTTCCAGGTAGGGGTGCGGGCACTGCTCCACGAGGAAGCCGATGCGGCGCGTCTGGGTCCCGCTCAAGTAGTGGAACACCACGCGGCCCGTGGTGAGCCAGATGGGGAAGTCGCCATCCACCACTTCCATGGCCGGACGCCAAGGCGTCGGGTAGAACTTCGCCTTGCCGTCGGGGTGCATGAACTTGCCGCCTTCGAAAAGCCGCGGCGTGCCGGGGTGGTCCTCCGTCGGGCAGGGCCAGAACACGCCCATCTGCTTCTCGACCTTCTCGTAGGTGATGCCGCCGTAGTCGGCAGTGCCGCCCGACGACGCCTTCCGCAGCTCCTCGAAGATGGCGCGCGAGCTGGTGAAGTGGTCGAAGAACTTGCCGCGGCCGAGGCGGCGCGCGAGGTCCACCATGATCTCCCAGTCGGGCTTGGCGTCGCCCGGGCAGTCCACGGCCTTGTTGATCTTGATGACGCGGCCCTCGGCGCTAGTGGTGGTGCCTTCATCCTCCTCCTGCAGCGCGCTCGGCAGCACCACATCGGCGTAGTGCATGGATTCGCTCAGGAAGAAGTCCATGCCCACCATGAAGTCGAGCTTGGAGAGCGCCTCGCGGGTGAAGTCGGTGTTGGGCAGGCTCACGACGGGGTTGAAGCAGAGCAGCATGAGGCCCTTGATCTCGCCCGCGTGGATCGCGTTCATGATCTCCTGCGCGGTGACGCCCTTGCGCGGGAGCTCCTCATCGGTGCAATTCCACACATTGCAGATGTGGGCGCGGTGCTCCGGATTCTCGATGTCGCGGTTGCCCGGGAGCTGATCGCACTTGTGGCCGTGCTCGCGTCCACCCTGGCCGTTGCCCTGCCCCGTGATGGTGCCGTAGCCGCAGCCCTCGCGGCCGATGCGGCCCGTGGCCAGCACCATGTTGATGCAGGAGCTCACATTGTCCGCGCCCTTGCTCTGGTGCTCGATGCCGCGGGCGTGCAGCAGCATGCTCGTCTTGGCCTCGCCCCACCACCGCGCGGCCTTCTCGATGGCCTCAATCGGCAGGCCCGTCAGCTCCGAGGTCCACTCCGGCGTGCAGTCCTTCACCGCCGTGAGCGCTTCCTCGAAGCCGTGGGTGTGCTCCTTCACGAAGGCCCAGTCAATGAGATCCCACTTGTGGAGCAGGTGGAGGATGCCGTTGGTGAGCGCGCAGTCGCTGCCGGGCTTGAGGGGCAGCACCAGGTCCGCCGTGCGCGCGATGGGCGTGATGCGCGGGTCCACGACGATGAGCCGCGCGCCGCGATCCCGCGCGCGCCAGATGTAGTCCGTCGTGATGGGCGAGCACTCGGCGATGTTGGAGCCCTGCACCCAGATCACATCCGCCTTCTCGATGTCCGTCCAGGGATTCGCGGCGCGATCCACGCCGAAGGCCCGCTTGTTGCCCGCGCCCGCGCTCACCATGCAGAGGCGGCCGTTGTAGTCGAGGTTCCGCGTGCCGATGCCGAGCCGCGCGAACTTGCCCGTGAGGTAGCTCTTCTCGTTGCTCATGGACACGCCGCTCAACACCGCGAAGGAGTGCGGGCCGTGCTTGGCCTGCACCTCCTGGATCTTCGCGGCGACATGGGCCATGGCCTTCTCCCAGTCGGCCTCCACGAAGCCGTGCTCGCCGCGCATGAGCGCCTTCTTCAGGCGATCGGGATGATTGCCCTGCAGGTAGCGCTTCACGCCCTTGGGGCAGAGCTTGCCCTTGTTGAAGGGGAACTCTTCCCAGGGCTCGAAACCGATCACCTGGTTGTCCTTCACCTTGAGCTGGATGCCGCACTGCTGGCCGCAGAAGCAGCAGTGGGTCTTCACGACCTTGTCGGGCACGGGCTCGTCCTGCCAGCCCCCGGGAGGGGCGAGGTTCAGGTGCGGACCGAAGGCGTGAACCAGTTCGTCGAGGCTGTTGGGTAGCTGGCTCATTTCGCGCTCCAGGTCGTGGAATCCGGGATGGGCTCGGTGGGCAGCGGCATCCCGTGGAAGGGATCGAAGCCGCCGTGCAGCCGCTGGGACTGGCTCTTCGCCACGAGGCGCCGCTTGCAGCGCGGGCAGAGATCCAGGTGATGGAAGCGCCCGCCATCATGGGTCGCGCCCTTGAGATCCAGGCGGTCCCACAGCTCTTCCAGATCGCGCCGCTGGTTGGCGCGGATGAAGGCCGCGCCGCAGGCCTTGCAGGGGACGCGGCCCTCCGCCTCGCCCTGCTCCTTGTAGAGCTTCACGCCGATCTGCGCCGGGCGCTGGACGATGTGGAAGAGCTTGCCGAAGGGCAGCGACAACAGCAGCAGGATGACCGTCAGCTCGTGCAGGTAGGCGATGGTGTGGAAGTTCCGCCCTTGCAGGTAGGCCTCGGACACCGTGAGCATGATGCCCGTCGCGCTCACGGCGATGAGCAGCAGCAGCGGCATCAGGTCGAGGTCCGTGCGCTGGGTGGCGGTGTCGCCCTCATCCTGATGGCGGCGCAGGAAGGACAGCGCGCAACCCGCGATCACCATGACCGCCGCGATGTCGAGGGCGTGGAAGGTCAGCGTCGCGACGATCGAATCCAGCGGGAAGGTGAAGGCCGGAACGCCCATCACCCAGGCCTGGTAGCGCGTCGCGTCCAATCCGGCGGAAGTGAAGCGCACCCAGCCGAACACCAGCGGAATGGTGATGGCGAAACCGAGCAGGCAACCCCAGGAGAGCAGGAAGTGCGCGCCCCAGCGCTTGAGGCTGCGCTTCTCGATGAAGCGCTGCAAGACGATCTGATCCGCCGCGGCCGTGCCCATCTTGAAGAAGGCCTTGAAGCCCTTGGGGCTGAGCAGCGTCTTGAGGCTGTGGCGGAAGTACATCCAGGTGGGCGGGCGATCCACCCAATCCCAGTAGCGGTAGGCGATGCCGAAGGTGGCGAAGAGCGTCGCCAGCAGGTATCCGAGCAGCGCCGGATCGAGCCAGCGCCCGCCGCGGCTGCCGAGTGCCACGAGGCCCGCCACTCCGGCCGTCGTGAGGGCCGCCCTCACCAACGGGCGCGGATGCAGTTCCAACCGTTGGAGAAGTCCCATCGCCATCCTCCCAAAGACCGCCCGCAGAAGACATGGTGCGCTTCCAATCTCCAACCAGACTTGACCCAAATCAAGCGCAAAGACGCGCTATATCTGATCGCGGTAGTAAGGTTTAGATCCTTCAGGCATGCTGGAAGCCATGGAAGTCATCGAAGGCCGCGCCGAAGTCTCCTACCCCACCCGCGTCCCGCTGAAAGTCATCGGCCGCATGGGCGAATTGCAGGCGGACATGGTGGCCGCGCTCATCCTCGAACACCTCGGCCCCCAATCCGACGACGACCAGCGCCACCACACCAACTGCAAAGGCGCCTACCTCAGCCTCACCTTCTGGGTGGTGCTGGAGAACGACCAACAGGAAAAGCCCCTGCGCGAAGCGTTTCAGAAGTTGCCGGGCTATGTGATGCAGCTGTGAATGGGCGTCTGGCGTCAGCCTTCAGGCGTCGGGCTTGTTTGCCGGCCTTGTCGCCCTGAGCATGCCTTGCGGATTGCATGGAGGCCCGACGCCTGACGCCCGACGCCTGACGCCCGCTAGGGCCTAAGCGTCCCCATCATGCGGGGATACGGGATCGTTTCGCGCACATGGGGCAGTTTGCAGATCCAGGCGACGGCGCGTTCGAGGCCCATGCCGAAGCCGGCGTGGGGGACGGAGCCGTATTTGCGGATGTCGAGGTACCACTCGTAGTCGGCGCGGGAGAGGCCTTCGTGTTCGATCTGCTTGAGCAGGTAGTCGAGGCTCGACGCGCGCTCGCCGCCGCCGATGACTTCGCCGTAGCCTTCGGGCGCCAGCAGGTCCGCACCGAGCGCGAGCTTGGGATCAGCGGGATCGGGCTCCATGTAGAAGGCCTTGAAGGCCTTCGGGAAGCGGTGCACCCAGAGCGGGCGGTCCATCGCGTTCATGAGGATGGTCTCGTCGTCGTTGCCGAAGTCCTCGCCCCAGTTGATGTCGCTGCCCAGCTCCTTGAGCTTGGCGACGGCCTCGGTGTAGCTCATGCGGGCGAAGCCTTCCTTCAGCGCGATCTCCAGCGGCGCGGTGTCGCGCTCCAGGATCTTCAGCTCCTCCTGGCGGCCTTCGAGCACGCGCTGGAGGAGGAACTTCACCATGCGCTCGCCGAGGACCATCACATCCTCCAGCTTGGCGAAGGCCATCTCGGGCTCCACCATCCAGAACTCGGTGAGGTGGCGGCGCGTCTTGCTCTTCTCCGCGCGGAAGGTGGGGCCGAAGCAGTAGACCTTGCCGAAGGCCGCGATGCCGGGCTCCTGGTAGAGCTGCCCGCTCTGACTCAGGTAGGCCGCGCCTTCGTGGAAGTAGTCGGTCTCGAAGAGGTTGCTCGTGCCTTCGCAAGCCGAGGGCGTGAGGATGGGCGCGTCCAGCAGCGTGAAGCCATCGCCGTCGAAGAAGTCGCGGATGCCCTTCACCAGCGTGTGGCGGATGCGGAGGATGGCCCATTGGCGCTTGGAGCGCAGCCAGAGGTGGCGGTTCTCCATGAGGAATTCGGTGCCATGGTCTTTGGGCGTGATGGGGAAATCCTCGCTGCCGCCGATGAGCTCCAATCGGTTCACGAGGATCTCGGGCTCGCCGGTCTTGGGGTGGGCCTGGACGACGCCTTCGATCACGATGGCGGCTTCCTGGGTCAGCTTGCCCGCCAGCTCGTAGCTTTCCGCGTCCGCCTCCTTCGCGCCGACCACGCATTGCACGAAACCGGAGCCGTCCCGCAGCTCGATGAAGCGCGTCTTGCTCGTGCGCGCGTTGCGCACCCAGCCGCGCAAGGCGACGGTCTCGCCGATGTGCTGCTTCAGGAACCGGACTTCAGTCAGGGCGGCCATGGAGG